>CAMORM010000089.1 GCA_946623785.1 uncultured Verrucomicrobiota bacterium | reverse complement strand
CCTCGATCCGACCTTCGTCAAGCTCCTCTCCTGGTACGACAACGAGTGGGGCTACTCGAACAAGGTCCTCGAGATGGCTCGCGTCATCGCCAAGTAACCGGATTACGGTTGCCGAAAGAAGAGGGACGGCATCTTGCCGCCCCTCTTCTGTTTTCAGGTCCCCGCCATGAATGCCTGCAAGCTCCATTCCCTTGCCTGGAAGTTCTTCTGGATCTCCGCCGTAACGCTCGGCGGCGGCATGGCGATGGTGCCTGTGATGCAGCGCGAGTTCGTCGAGAAGCAGGGCTGGCTCACCGACGACGAGATGGTCGAGATCATCGCCGTTACGCACTCCCTGCCGGGCGTGATAGCGGTCAACATGGCGGTTGTCGTTGGGTATCGCCTGCGCGGCGTCGCCGGTGCGGTTGCCTCGGCGTTTTCCGCCGTCCTCGCTCCATTTGCGGCCATCGTCTTCGTTGCCGCAGGAAGGTCTGCCATGACTGGCTGCGCCGCTCTCGACAACGCTTTCCTCGGCGTGCGCGCCGCGGTGACGGCGATGATACTCGTTTCAGCGGTGAAGCTCGGGAAGGGGATACTCGTTTCGCCCGTGGCTTGGGCTCTTGCGTCGACAGGATTCGTCGCGTGCGCGTTGTTCGGCGTGGACGTCACGCTTGTAATACTGCTTGGCGCGCTCGTGGGAATTGCGTACATCGCATGCGCCGCGGTCAAGAGGAGGCGCGAATGAACGTCCTCCTCCAGCTCTACTTGATCTTCGCGAAGACTGCGATACTGACATTCGGCGGCGGTTACGCGATGATTCCGCTTTTCCGCGACGAGATCGTAGTGAAACACGCGTTCATGGACGGAGCGGAGTTCGCGAACCTCGTGGCTCTCGCGCAGGTAACCCCTGGTCCAATTGGGCTGAATTCCGCGACATACGTCGGCATGTCGCAGGCCGGAATTCCGGGTGCAATCGCGGCTACGCTCGGCGTGATGACGCCTGCGTTCGTCACGACCCTCGCCGCGGCGATTTTCCTTTCCCGTGTTTCCAGGAGCGGGTGGCTTAAGGATCTTCTGCGCGGGATACGTCCGTGCGTGCTTGGAGTCATCGCGGCCGCTGTCGTGTTCTTCGCGGACACATCAGTTTTCACGTCACCTGTTTCAAGTCTCGTCCAGGGCGGGACGATTGGAGTCTCGTCAACGGGCCTTGCCATCTTCGTGTGCGCCTTGATAGTCGAATGGCGCTGGAAACCGGCGCCGCTATGGCTTCTTGCCGGCTCGGCTCTGGCCGGCATACTGCTGGGCGGCTGGTAGAGGTTTCCGTATTGACGGCAAATGTTGGTGCGTGGTACAATTGCAGCGCCTTATCAAGAATGTCTTAACTTCTAATGGATGGATTTGGAAATGCGCTTAGCGTCGTTTACACAAAAGGCTTTTGCCGTTGGGTATGATGGGTGTCCTCTCGCGCCGGAAACTTCGGGATGCAGAGCGCTGCACGGCTTTGTCTGCACTGTGGCGGCGATCGTACTTCTGTCTGCGCCGGCGATGGCCGCAAACGGGCCCACGGACTGGAACCCAGTTAGCACCAACGCGATAGCGGCATGGAGCAGGGAACGTTCCGCTCCGTCGTTCGTGCTGACGGACAAGGCCGCGGGGAAGGTCGTCTTCCTTGCGGAGGCAACTGGGCTCGGAGTTGGCGACATAGCGGAGTTCGTCGTCTGCGGGCCGCTTTCAGACCGTGCGTACGAGTCCATGTTCATGTCGCTCGCCAAGCCCGAGGACATAACGGCTGCGGTCGAGTCTCTTGGCGTGCCGCGCGGTGTTCCGATCGACGACAACCTCGCGCGCTTCTGGCCGGAGGGCGAGCGCCTCGAGGTGTCCATCCGCCCCTTGGGCGGAAGCGACATCGCCCAGTCGGAGTTCCTGAAGGATTCACAGAGGCCGGAAGATGGCGTTCTAGGCCGCGGGGCGGTTTACACCGGCGGCGAGCATGCCGCCGACGGCTCGCTTGTCGCTGCTACGAACATACCGTGCGCTGTCTTCGCGACATACAACCACGCGCCTTCGGCGCTCCAGCTTTCGTCCGCGCTCGACCAGTCCAGCGCGTACGGGCGGTTTCTCGTCGCACGCGAGTTCAAGGCCGGAGACCTCGTGGAGTTCTCGCTGCGGCGGGTCGATCCAGGGCGCGTCCGCGAGATGGTGTGCGAGGTCTCGCCGTCCGGCTGCAGGGTGAAGGACGGAAAGGGCGCGACACTGAAGGGGGGCGCGTTCACGGAGGCCGCCGAGTTCATTCGCGCCGAGAGCAAGAGCGGCGCCGACATCTACCTGCGGCTTTCGTTCTCGCCAGACACTCCGGTTGCGTTCGCCCGGGCGTGCGCGGGGCTTTTCTCCGGGTTCGACGGCAAGGTCGCGAAGCTCAACGGCTTCGAGAAGGGGCAGTACTTCGCGAAGGCGTTCCTCCCGGATGCGTCCTGGAGGAACCGCAAGCAGCGCATAGCGCAGCCTTTCGAGGTCTATCCAACGGGAAACGGCGCCGGAAAGTTCGTGTTCGTCGAGGAGTACTGGGACAAGAACTCCGAATCCATCGACCCCGAGCTGCGTCCGCACGAACACGAGTACAAGAGCGGTGAAGAGCTCCTCAGGCTTGTTTCGGAGACGGGCCGCCAGGGCGAGAAGATGTTCACTGCGTTTGTCTTCCTTCCGTCCGGTTCGACGCTCGCCCCCGCGTTTGAGGCGCTTGAGGCGCTTCGTCCGCGCATCGCGTGCTTCTATGTGTTCGACGGCATCGAGCCCCAGCCTGCGGAAAATCCGGCGGACAAGCCGGTCGAAAGGCCCGCCGAGCCAGCGGCGCCGGAATCAAAGTGAGCTCTACACGTAGACGCGTTCGACCCTGTTCCCGAAGGAGCAGATGATGTCATACGCGTGCGTGCCCTTGAGCGACGCCCAGTCGTCCGGTGTTATCCTGTGCCCGTTCGCCTCGCCGAGGCATACAACCTCGTCGCCGGGTTTTGCCTTTGGCGCGTGCGAGACGTCAACTGTGGTGTAGTCCATGGAGATGCGTCCGATTATCGGGCAGGGCACTCCGTTCACAAGCACGTGTCCGCGGTTCGTGAGCGCCAAGGGGAGTCCGTCGGCATAGCCGGCGGATATGGTAGCAACGCGGGTGCGCTTCGAGAGGCACCATGTGCGTCCGTACCCGAGCGTCGTGCCGGCGGGCAGGTCGCGGACCTGCGCGATGCGGGTCTTGAGCGTGAGCACGCTCTCGACCTTCAGCGCCTTGCGTCCGAACGGGTCGAAGCTGCCGTGGAGGTTGATTCCGGTCCTGACGTGCGTAAACGGCGGCTTCGCGCAGCGAGGGAAGTTGTTGATTGCGTCCGACGCTGCCATGTGGACCTTGCGGAAATGGATTCCGCTCTTTGCGACGTCGCGGAGGATCGCTAGGAAAGTCTCGATTTGGTCTTCGGTGAACGTGTTCTCCGGATCGTAGGCCATCGGGCAGTGCGTGAACATCCCCTCGCAGTCGAGGTTCGGAAGGGCCTTTACCTCGCGGATGACCTGTGGCGCCTCTTCGGCCCGAATTCCGAGCCGCCCCATCCCAGTGTCGAGCTTGAAGTGGACCTTCGCGGCGCAGTGGAGCCGCGCCGCCGCGGCGGAGATGAGCTTGGCCGTGCGGACGTCGATGACCGGCAGCGTTACGCCGGCCTCCACCATCGCAGGGATTTCGTCGGGTATTACGCTCGAGAGGATCTGCACTGGGATCGTGTTCCCCTGATGCTCTTCTTCCTGCCATTCCCTTAGCTGCATCGCCTCGAACGGCTCGGCTACGCCGAACCCGGCGCAGTCGGTCCGGGCGAGTGCGCGCGCATACGGCAGGACCCCCAGCCCGTACGCGTTGGCCTTGAGGACCGCCAGCACCGCAGCCGGTCTGACGGATGCCGAGATCTTTCCGTAGTTTGACGATATGCGCCCCAGGTCGATTTCCAACCAAACGCGCCGCTTGAGTTTGTTTTTCATGGGACAAAGTTTACCGCTTTTGGTATAATAACGCAACAATGAAAAACGCGGAAAATAGGTCAAGGCCGTTGGCCTGGGCGAAGGAGAACATGGCGAAGCTGTCCTTCGGCATAGCCCTTGTCGCGGCTTTTGCGGCCTACCGCGGAATGTTCGTCCGCCTCGGCCAGATCTTCTCGAATCCGCAGGAGGACATGTCCCACGGCTATCTCGTGCCGCTGTTTTCGCTGTATGTCCTCTGGACGGACCGGAAGCGGCTGCGCGAAGCCGCCGGCTCGCCTGCGTGGGGAGGCCTGGCGCTCCTGGTGCCTGCGCTCGTGCTTCTCTTCTTCGGGTCGCGCGGCCTGCAGGTCCGCATAGAGGCTGTTTCGTTCATCCTTTTCTGCGTTGCCCTGCCGTGGGCGCTTTGGGGCCGGCGCGTTGCGGCGCTGTGCGTCTTCCCTGCTCTTTTCCTGTGCTTCGTGATTCCGCTCTCGACGTACCTCGACTTCATCACGGTCCACCTGCGGCTGTTCGCGTCCTCGTTCGCAGTGGGGCTTCTCAACGGCTGCGGGCTCGAGGTCGTTCGCCACGGAACTGCGATAGAGTCCGCCGGCGCCGCGAAGTTCGCCATAGACATTGCAGAGCCGTGCAGCGGGCTGAGGTCGCTCTTCGCGCTGATGGCGCTTACCGCCGCCTACTCGTGGTGCGCGCACAGAACCTGGCCGCGGCGGATCGCTCTTTTCGCCTGCTCGATCCCGATAGCGGTACTTGGAAATGTCACGCGCATCGTGACGATCTGCATCGTGGCCGCGGTGTGCAATCCTGATGTCGCTCTCGGTTTCTACCACGACTATTCCGGCTACGTGATCTTCGCCGTTGCGATTCTCCTGATGCTGGCGTGTTCGGACCTCGTGGCGCGCGCGGCCGACGGGGTCGTGCGGATGATGGCGGAGAAGCGGAAATCGGACGCTGCGGCAAACGCGGCGCCGGAAGCGCCGGCGGCTTCCGTCGCGGCCGAGCCGCAGGCCATGCGTCCCCCGCGTTTTTCGCCTGCCGTCCCGCCGCTTTGCGCGGCCTTGGTGCTTTCGCTCGCAATCTTCCTCATGAAGCTCCCGGCGCCGACGATCTGCGGGCTGCCTGCCGTCGCGCTTCCGCAGTCGATCCCCGGCTTCGAGGCGGACACGATCTCGTTCTGCCATTCCGAGACTTGCTGCCAGTCGTTCTACGGGCGCGAACTCGACCGTGACCGTCCCGGGAAGTGCCCCGCCTGCGGCGGCGAGCTCCACGAAATCTCCCTGGGGGAGCAGACGATCCTCCCGAAGGACACGGGGATGATCAAGCGCGTCTACATAGACCCCTCTGGATACAGCTTCGTCGCCACCGCGGTGCTGGGGGGAGTAACGAAGTCGTCGATACACCGCCCTGAGCTCTGCCTTCCCGCCCAGGGGTTCCTGATGATGGCCCCGCACGACTTCACCGCGAAGTCGCGGCCATACCGCGTCATATCCGCCATGCGCGGCGGAGCGAGCGCGTGCGCGCTCGCGTACACGTTCTTCAACCAGGAGGGCTTCATAACCTCGTCACACATGGTCCGCATACTTCGCGACGTGTGGGACAGGACGGCGCACAACCGGGTGGACCGCTGGGTCATGGTAACTGTGTATGCCATGCCGCCTAGGGGCGGTTTCTTCACGGCGCGGCCAGAGGTGGCGCTCGAGAAGTTCCTCTTGTGCTTCGAGGAGGAGTTCAAGTGAGAGCCCTGTATGCGTTGATAGAGGCCGTGTCGAAGTCGGCCAACTACTGGGCGCCATTTGTCGGCTCGTGCGTGCTCTCCCTCCTGCTGGTGCCGCTCTGCCGCAGACTCGCCACCGCGCTGGGCATGGTTGACAAGCCGGGGCCGCGCCGCATCAACAAGACTCCGATTCCGCGTGCCGGCGGGCTCGCAGTCTTCCTGGCGGTCACGGTTACTTTAGGCGTGGTTGCATGGGTCAACGGCGGAAAGGTCGGGACGATTCCGTCGGACGTGGCGTTCAGGATATCCGCTCTCTCGGGCGCGCTCGTCGTGCTTGGGTTCCTCGACGACAAGTTCTCCCTCCCCCCAAAGGTGAAGCTCGCCGGGCAGCTGGCCGTCGCGTTTGTCGCGCACTTCTGGGCCGGAGTCGGATTTGCGGGGACGTTCCCGTCCATCCCCGGATGGCTCGACTGCGCCGTCACCGTGTTCTGGATCGTAGGCGCCATCAATGCCTTCAACCTGATCGACGGCCTTGACGGCCTGGCGTCGGGCCTTTCGCTTATAGCGTGCGTCGGAATCGCGGGTTCGCTTTTCTTCGTGAAGCGTCCTGGCGACACGATCTTCTACTTTGCCATCGCCGGAGCGTGCCTCGGGTTCCTGCGGTACAACTTCAACCCCGCGAGCGTCTTCCTGGGAGACACCGGGTCGATGTACCTCGGCTTCGTGATATCGGTGCTTCCGCTCCTGACGAACTCGTCCGACTCCCTGTTCGTTTCCGTGGGCGTGCCGCTTCTCGCGATGGGCGTGCCGATCTTCGACACGTCCCTGGCGATCTTCCGCCGCACGCTCCGCGCGTTCCTGCGGCACAAGGAGAACGCCGACTGCGGAAACAGCAAGGTGATGCAGGCGGACGCAGACCATCTCCACCACCGCATCCTCCGGCAGGTTTCGTCGCAGAAGACGGCCGCTTTCGTCCTCTACGCCATGGCGGCCGTGCTGGTGGGGACGGGCCTGTTCGGCCTCGTCCTGAAGAACAGGGCCGTGGCGCTGTACATCGTGGTGTTCGTGATCGGCGTCGCCGTGATATTCAAGGACATGCAGCGAATCGAGCTGTGGGACGCCGGACGCCTTCTCTCGCTTGCCGCGCACGACAGGTCGCTGCGCAACTTCCGCAGGATGCGCGTGCTCGCCGTGCCGATCATGGTCATCGCTGACACCGTGATGCTGTTCGTCTCGTGGCTTGCCACGATGGGCATACTCGGCGTGCAGATCTCGTGGGACGAGTTCCACAGGGGCGTGCCGCTCTTCGTGGGGTGCACCTTCGCCATGTTCGTGCTGACCGGCGTGTACAGGGTCGCGTGGGGGCGTGCGATGGTGGTGAACTACCTGCGCCTCTTCGCGGCGTGCATACTCGGGTCGCTCGGCGGCGCGGTTCTGGCGATATCGGCCGGAGTCGCGCTTCCGCGCCTCTCCGCGTTCACCGCGCTCTTCTGCTCGAGCTCGATACTTCTTGCGATGTCCATACGCTTCGTCCGCGTTGCGGTCCGCGACATCTTCTACTCGCTCGGGCGCGTGCAGCTCCGCGACTCGTCGGCCATACGCGTGATATCATATGGCGCCGGGCTTCGCTACAGCGCCTTCCGCCGCGAGATCATCCGCGGCACCGGACACGACAAGCGCCTGCTTGTGGGCATTCTCGACGACGACCCGCTTCTCGTGGGGCGCTACATCGGCGGCCTCAGGGTCTACGGCGCGCTCCATACGGCGGCCAAGGCCGTTGCGGAACTCAAGGCGGACGAAGTCGTGATCACCTGCCAGGTCTCGCCCGAGCGCGCGGCGGAGATAGCGGCTTACCTCAAACCAATCGGCGTGAGAGTCAGCATCTGGACCTGCGCCGAGCAGAAGCTCTGACACAGTGAAATACAGACACTACTTCTTCGACTTCGACGGCACTCTCTGCGACACTGACGCGGACATACGCCTCGCCTGGAGGAACGCCCTCGCGGAAATCGACCTGCCTCATGCCGACTTCGACTCGGTGTTCCGCAACGGCCCACCGATCGACGAGGTCACGCGCGCGCTTTTCGGCGAAGACGCGGCAACGCCGGACCTCATTGCGCGCATGAGGGCGCTTTTCCGCAGGCACTACGACGAAAGCGGGTTCCCGAACACCAGGCCGTATCCCGGAATCGAGGAATGGCTCGCGCGCATCAAGGCCTCCGGCGCAAACGCGTACATCGTCACGAACAAGCGCTACCGTGCAACGAACCTCCTCGTCGACAGGCTTGGCTGGCGCGGCTTGTTCAAGACGGTGTACGCATCGGACATGTTCATGGACACTCCGATTGGGAAGCTGAGGAAGCCTGCGCTTCTCGCCGAGGCGATGAGGCGCGAAGGGGCCTCGCCATCGGATTCCGTGATGGTCGGCGACAGCGCGAACGACTTCGAAGCGGCGCATGCAAACGGCCTTCGCGCGGTAGGCTGCGCATGGGGATACGGCGCGCCCGGAGACTTGGAGCTTGCCGACGAAGTGCTTGCGAGCCCTCCGGCGGCCGAAGGGGCGTCCGGACGCTTCTACGAAAAGGCGGCGTCCGTCCTTGAAGTTCCCTCCGCCGGTCCGGCGACGCGCTTCCGCGAGCTGGACGGCTGGTGCTCGCTCAAGGCGTTCGGCCTCCTCGCGATGCTCGAGAACGACTTCGGCGTCAGGCTGCCTATAGGCGATTTCGCGGGCTATTCGACGCTCGGCGAGCTTGAGTCCATTGCGGGAGGACGCAGATGACGCGCGTCGAGCTCGACGGGGCGTTCGCCGACGCCGTGCGGCGCAAGTCCGCCGCGATTTCGGCGTCGGACGCATCGGGCGTGGTCGCGGCCTCTGCGGAGATACTCCGCGTCGCGCGCGAGATACTCGCCGGCAAGTCCTCCTCCGGCAAGCCCGCCCGCCTTACGGACGAGGAGTCTGCCGCTCTCTTCTGGGCAGCATACCATCCCGTTAAGTTCGCTCCGGCGGGGAAGGGCTCCGAGGCGATGATGCGCTTTGCGGACGAGGTGAAGTGGCTCGAGTCGATCGGCTATGCGTTCTCGCCGAAGGAGCGTAGGATCGTAGACGAACTCCCTTTCTGCGGAGTGCCCGAGTTGTTCCGCCGGTGGGTGCATGAGCAGATTTCGTGCGGGTTCCGTCCGAACCCCTCCGCAGGCGTGCGGACGGTCTTCTCGTGGTATCGCGACCGTCCAGGCGAGAAGGTGCCAGAGAGCTTCGTCGACTTTCTCGCCGAGAACCTCGACTTCGACCGACAGTGGTTCCCGTTCTACTACGGCGAGATGCTGTCGCGTCTCGGCCGCGGCGCGGAAGGCGTGCGCGAGCGCGAGCGCGAGGCGAAGGAAAAGCCAACGGACTTCCGCCGCTGGATGGCGCTTGCGGAGTGCTATGCGGCCGTGCCGCGCCGGATGGTCGCGTGCCTTGCAAAGGCACTGACGTGCACGATCCTCCCGGCGGAAAGGGCCCCGGGGATCAGGGCTTCTCTTGAAAGGCGCCTCCGCGCCGCCGCCAAGCTCGACGGCCGCACGCCCCCCGCCCGACTCGATGCCGCGGCGCTGGAGAGGCTCGCCGCGCCAACGCGCGAGTTCCTTGTGTCGAACGTGCCGGTAACGAAGGGCGTCCTCTCCGGGACAAGGCTTTCGCGGGACGGTAGGCGTCTGGCGGAGATTACGTACGAGGGAAGGGACGGTTCGCCGGCAACGGTAACGCTCCCGATGCCGCCCGAGCTCGGGCGCATGCCCATCGGGGCGCAGCTGAGGCTGCGCATCGTCAGGCACGGCGATGCAGACAAGATAATCGACTTTGGCGTCAGGCCTACAGGTGTTGCTTCTTCGCGGAAAGGTGCGAGCCGAAGCGCGCAAAAGTCTGGCGCATGTGGCTCACGTCGTAGAAACCGCACTTGAACGCGATGTCCTCGAGCCGGAGGTCCGTCTCCGCGAGAAGCTGCTTGGCGAGGGACACGCGCATCATCTGAATCTCCGTTCGCAGTGAGTGCCCGGCGCCAAGGCAGAAGCGGCGCTCGAGGGTCCTGCGCGAGATGTTCATCGCAGTGGCGATGCTGTCCGTCGTGAGCTTCTTGTCGAGTGACGACGCGAGGTATTCCCTGCACTCCTCTACGAGAGGGTCTCCTGTTGCGTTCATCAGCGACGAGGCCCTCACGACGAGGCGGTGTCCGCTGTACGTGAAGACAACGGGCTTTTCGGGGCGTTGCCCCTTGCGTATGACCCTGTCGAGGAACTCCGCTATGCGGTAGCCGTAGTCCACGGTGTTCCATTCGATGCTCGTTATCGCCGGCATGGCGGTTTCGCACAGGACTTCGTCGTTGTCCGCCCCTACCAGCGCGACCTGTCCCGGCACGGTGATGTTCTTCATTCTGCACGCCTCAAGCACATAGCGCGCGCGAACGTCGTTCGCGGCGAATATGGCGCATGGCTTCGGCAACGCCTCGAGCCAGCGCGCGAGGCGCGAACGGTCGTCCTTGGGATGGTCGGCCGTAGCCTTCAGCGAACGGTAGAAAGAGCATTCGAAGCCGGCGGCCTCAAGCGCCTCCCTGAAGCCTTCGTAGCGCGGGATGGACCAGTACATGCGCGCGAGGTCCTCGACGTACGCGAAGTGCTTGAACCCGCTTTTCATGAAGTGCTCGGCCGCGAGCTTTCCGGCAGTCACGGAGTCGCCCAGGAGCTTCCCGACGATGTTGGGCGAGTCGGCGTCGAGAAGCACCGTAACCGTGGCGATGCCGAACTTGTCCACAAGCTCCTTGGTCTGCGGGGAGAGTTCGTCCGTTATAAAGCCCTGAGTCTTCTCGGTAAGTATCGTTTCGATGGAAGGCTCGTCGGCACGTCCGGTTATGAACGCTCCGTCCCAGGGGGAATTGAGCTTTATGAACTTCAATATCCCGCTAAGGATCTGGCGGTTGGTGATGTATGTCGAGGAAAGCGACACAACCACCTTCGGCATGTTCCCTGATGCTTTTCTCATGGTGTCGCGATTATACCTGTTTGTTGTTTGCGTGTCAAAGTGATTTATGGATGAATTTGGATTTCGTCGGCAAGCGTGCAATGTGCGATGGTGACTTGTAAAGGGGGTGGGTCAGCAAAAACTCCTTAAGCCGTTTGGGCCAGA
>CAMORM010000088.1 GCA_946623785.1 uncultured Verrucomicrobiota bacterium | reverse complement strand
GACCCAGATGGAGACTTCACCATGCGGCGGCTCGTATGCGCCGTCGCGTCCGTATTCGCCAAAGAGCCGCCTATCGAACGGCAGCGTAACGCGCCGCGTCTCACCGGCTTTAATGGAAACGCGCTTGAACGCAAGGAGCTCGCGGTGCGGACGCTGACGTCCAGATCCCTTGACGGAGAAATAGAGCCTCACAATCTCGTCGCCGTCGCGTGAACCCGTGTTCGTCACCGAGACCGATGCCTCGTTCGCATCAGAGACCTCAAGGCCGGAATACGCGAACGTCGTGTATGAAAGTCCGTAGCCGAAAGGATACGCCGCATCTCCGGGTCCGTCGATGTAGCGCGGACGATTCGCCGCGTATCCGCCGGAATGGACGGGTATCTGCCCGACAGAATGCGGAATCGAAACCGACAGGCGTCCCGACGGGTTCACCTCTCCGTAAAGCGCCTCGGCGACAGCCTTTCCGCCCATCGACCCCGGATACCACGCGAGCAGAACCGCGTCTGCTTTCGCCGCGATTTCGTCCACGACAAGCGGACGCCCCTGTATCAGCACAACGACGAGCTTCTTAGCCTTTGCGCGGACGGCGCGGAAAAGTTCCTCCTGCACGCCGGAATAGCCGAGCGTGGAACGGTCAGTGCCCTCCCCGGAATCCTTGTCGTTCTCGTCGTCCTCCTTGCCGGTGACTACCGTCGCGCCGCCAAGCGCGTCCGACTGCGTTACGCCCGCATACGGCGAGGAACTTCCGCCGAGCACAAGCACGGTCACGTCCGCCTCAGACGCGATGCGCTCCGCCTCGGCGAAGCCGTCTGTCTTCTTCGACCTGATGCCGCATCCCTTCGCATACGCCACGCGGGAGGCGAACACCTTGATGCCGTCCAACACCGTCACGACGTCGGCGCGGCGCTGCGGCGCGGTGTAGTCGCCGAGCTGGTTCATGATCTTGTCGTCCGCGTTGGGGCCAATCACCGCCACCGAAAGGCCTCTTCCAAGCGGCAGTGCGTCGCGGTTCTCAAGAAGGACAAGCGACTTTCGCGCGGCCTCGAGCGCGAGATCCCGGCCCGTTTCACGGTCGACGGACGTTTCCTCCGCGTACGGGCGCTCAAAGAGCCCCATGTCGAACTTGAGCTTCAGTATACGACCGACGGCAAGGTCTATGTCATCCATTGTGACGAGTCCCGCGTCAAATGCGCCGCGCATAACGGAACCGCATTCAGCCGCGGCCGTCGAGCCGCTTTCGCCGTCGCAGCCCGCCTTGAGCGCCAGTGCCGCCGCCTGCGGCATCGAGGCGGCGATGCCGCGGCTGTTCAGCAACTGGATCGCCCCGCCGTCGGCCGTCACAAAGCCGTCGAACCCAAGCTGTCCGCGAAGGACGTCCGTCAGCAGAAAGCGCGATCCGGTGCACGGCTCGCCGTCAACGTCGTGGTACGTGCACATCAGATGGCGCGCGCCGGCGGAAATGCAGCGGCGGAAAGGACGAAGCTGGTCATTGTACAGCTCACCTAGACCAAAGTGCGCGCTGGCGGTGTTGTGTCCGCCTTCGGCCAGGCCACCGCCGACATAGTGCTTTAGGCATGGCTCAACACCTGATTCCCTGAGCCCTTCGAATTCCGCAAAGCCAAGGACGGACACGAGTTCCGGATCCTCGCCGAAGCATTCCTCGCACCGGCTCCAGCGCGGATCCCGCGCAATGTCGAGAATCGGCGCGTACACGCAGTGAACGCCGCGCGGACGCGCGCGCCCGATCTGCCGCCCAATGCGGCGCATCAGGTCCGCGTCGAACGTCGAGCCGAGGCCCAGGCCCGTCGGATAGACCGGCTCGCCGAGCGCCATGAGCCCGTGCGGCGCCTCCTCCACGAAGAAGATCGGGATGCCGAGCCGGGTCCGCTCCACGGCGATGCGCTGAAAGGCGTTGAAGGCGTCAACCGCCATTTCGGGCTTGACGCCAGTCTGCCAGTTGCGTCCGCTCCACCAGTCCGCGCGCAGAATTCCGTATACCGTCCCCGGGCAGTTCGTCGCCAAGCCCGCAGCAACGTCCGTGCGCACGACGACGCCGCTCCCCGCACGGTCGTACGTATTGAATCCGCGGAGCTTTCCAAGCTGCGCGCACTTCTCGGCAATCGTCATCCGGGAGAGAAGGTCCTTGACTCGCACTTCGGTCGGAAGCGACGGATTGCGGTAAGCCCACTTCGACGGATCGGACGCCCTGCCCTCGACCTCCACGCCGTCCGGTGCCTCGCAGACGAGTTCAACCTTGCCGTCGACGCGCCGCCAGCCGGCGCGGATCTCGCCGAACGGCGTCTTGTGCGTCGCGATGAAGGAATCGACGCCCTTGAGGACGTGCGGACAGAAAGCGATCTTCCTGAAGCCCGGCTCAAGCGGAACGATTCCCGCCGCGTATTCGTAGCCCCAGGCGGAGAGGTCGCCGAACATGATGTGGTTGAGGGAGGAAACGTCATCCCACGCCTCGTGGAGCGTTCCGTGTCCGGATTCCAGCCAGTGCGCCCAGCCCGGCATCTTCGGCTGAACAAACATCTTGAAAGCGTCATCCGCATAGCCGTATTCCGCCAAGACGCGCGGCGCCCACTTCGCGCCGAGGATGCCGAAATGCGCACAATGATTCTTCGCGCGCACAGCCCCGGCAAGACGCCTTGCGACCTTCTCCTCCTCGCCGTCCGCGCAAAGACCCTTGAAGTAGAGCGGCGCGGCGAGTTCCGTAAGACGCCCTTCTCCGTACAGACCGTCGCCTTTATAGAACGCCTTGTTGAACGCGGCCCTGATGCGTTCCGCCTCCGCCGTGCATTTAGCCGCGAAGTCCTTTTCTCCGAAGCGATCCGCCCAGAAAGCAAGTCGGCGGTTGAACTGGTAGACGTATGCGCTGTCCGTAAGGCGAACGGGCGTCCCCGGATTGTCCTTGTACCAGTTGGCCCAGTCGCCGAGACCGTAATCGTAGAGTCCGTTTCCGTCGGCCTGCGCCGAAATGTACCCGAGATAGCGCTTCATCGCGTCATACGCCTCCCGCGCCGGCGCATCGTCTCCGTAGAAGCGGTATATCTGCCACGGAATCTCGAACAGAACCGCGTCCCATGCCGGTCCCGATCCCCAGCCGAAGCCGAACTTCGGCGTACAGGGAAGAATGCACGGAACCGCGCCGTTTGAGCGCTGCGCGTCAAGCATCATGCGCAGGAAATGGACATAGGAGTCCTTCGCGTCGAAGTTCCAGAGCCCCGTCTCCATCGCAAGCTGCGCGTCGCCGGTCCATCCGTTCTTCTCGCGGTGCGGACAGTCCGTCGGAATGCCGGTGAAGTTCGAAAGGTAGCTGCGCTCCGTAGCCGACTGAAGCGCCGCGAAAGTCCTGTCGGATGTTTCAAGCGAACCCGCGCTGTCGAACGCCGAATGGATGAACCGCGCCCTGATTGACTTGAGGCGCGCCTCGCCGCGTATGTCGACCTGCACGTACCTAAAGCCGTGGTACGTAAAGCGGGGATGCCACTTTTCACCGCCCTTTCGCCCGGCGAGGGTGTATTCGTCGTGTTGCACCGGACGCCTCTCGCCTTTGCCTGCGGTATGCTGCTTGATGTGTCCAAGCAGCGAATTGCGGCTGTTCACTGCCTCGTCGTAGTCGAGCTTCACTTTCGCCCCGGCCTCGCCCTCCACCTCGATCTCGCACCAGCCGGCGATGTTCGCACCGAAGTCGTAGACGCGTATGTCGGGTCCGTATGTCATTTTGACTGACGACTTGGGCTCAAGTGTTTCAAATTCGCGGCAGGGAATCGCATCCTCTGGCGAGACAAGCCCGCCCATCCCGTACTTTTCCACCGAGACCGGGCGCTCGTTGATGCGGCAACCTTCCACGCGAGCGTCGTACCATTCGCCGTTCCTGAGGGAGTTGAAGATGATCGGCGAATCGTAGGCGCGCCACGAACCGTCGGTTGCGAAGAGCTTCCGCCCGTCGCAGACGAACTCGCCGCATATCTTCGGGGCGCCTATCCACGGCGCGTTCGCGAATCCCCAGGCGTCGATGGTGAACGAATTCTGCCATCCGTTGCCGAGCAGGACCTCCAGCGTGTTCGTGCCAGAACTTAGCATGTCCGTCACGTCGAACGCGAGGGACGAGGTGCGCTTGTCGGGCTGGCATGTGACGGGCGAGAGGACGTCGCGCCCAACCTTCTCACCGTTGATGCGGACCTCGCACCATCCGGCGACGGCGACGGAAAAGACGGCCTTCGCTGGTTTCTCGTCCAGCGAGAACTCCTTGACCAGCATCGGCGCAGGCCTTGCGGGATCCGCCGAGTCGCCGGAGATCCATCTCGGCACGACCGCCTCGCAGACGAGCGAAACCGACGCGGCAAGAACAAGCCCATACCATGACTTCATCGCATACTCCTTTACTTCGTGTTCATTTCAAAGTTGATGGTTGTCGTCACCTTCAGGAACTCCCGCCTTCCGATGATTCTCCTGCTGTTTGGTTCAATCGTTTTCACATGATTTGTTTGATTGTATTCGAATTGTGCCAACATTCTACGAAGAATGGGCTCCTCACCCGCCCGGGAACCTTTCGGGGTAGAAGGCCCGGCGGACTTCGCCGAGGCGGAAGAGCGCGCGGAACTGGTGGTAGCGGCCTTCGTCGAACGCGGCGCGCGCCTCCTTCGCGGCGACGAAAAGCACCGCATTGTTCGCGTCCGCCCGCGCAGCCGATTCGAGTTTTTCGAGATTCGCGAGATGGACCGCCTTTTCCTCCGGCGGGATCCGGCCCCCCTTCACTTCGACCGCGCCGTTTGCGCCGCGTCCGGGAACGAAGCGGATCTCGTGCTGGGCGAGTTCGACCTCCTCACGCCTTCCATCCACCACGTAGTCAACCACCACGGAATACGGTTCGCGGTTGACGAGATAATGTCCCTCCGCGCCGCTCCTCACGGCCACCGGGTCGTCCGGCCCCTTCGCAAGCGCGTAGGGCCCGCGCGGAATCTGCCTGAACTGCCCGTAGAACCTGCGCCACTCGTCGTGCTCGCCGCATTCCATGATGCCCCACCAGCCGGTCTCGAAATCCTGCACGTCGCAGTCCGCAAAGAGCGATGCGACCGAATCGAGCGTGTATGGCGGCCTTGCATGGGGCGTGGGATACGACTGGAAGTCCCTCGCTCCCGTCACGACGTTGAAGGTCGGCAACCAAAAGTCCGTCTTCCACGGATTCGCTCCGCCCTCCCAGTTCCCCATGTTCGGGTATATCTCCAGGTTCGAGTGCCGGAACACGTTGATGCAGCTTATGCCGCCGTCACGCATGAGCCGCGCCCAGGATGGCGAATCAGGCAGGTAGGGCTCGTCGGAAACCCTCTTGTGCGTCCAGCAGTAGTCCGGTCTCACGCACGGAACGACCCTGATCCCCGGTATCTTCGAAAGCGCCGCGACATCAACCCCGGCCTCGCGGAAGACGCGCTCCGCGTCCCAGTCCGGCACCTTCGCCTTTTCGTATATCCTTCCGCTCAACCATATCTGGACTTCTGCGTCGCCGCCATTCGCGCGGATCGTCGCCCCCAGCTCCTTCGCGTATTCCTCCATCTCCGCGCAGCCGCCCGGATAGAACACCTGCAGATGCTCGTTCATCGTCACGCCCCTGAAGCCGGGATAACGCCCGAACTTGTCGCGGTACGCCGCAACAAGCCGGAGATACGCCTTTCGGACCGCTGGATTGCGTATGTCCATGGTCTTCCCTGGAGCATCGGGGTCCCCACCGCCGAGCCGCGTGAACCATCCGGACGAGTCGCGGTGGTTGATCCTGACCCAGAAGCCCATCCCCTCGCGCGAAAGCATGTCCGCGCCCAGCTCCGCCCAGCCGCGGCAGCGTCCGTTCGTGTACCCAAGCCCCTGCCATCCAAGCGTGGCTTCCGGCAGAGTGGCATCCATCGCCGTAACGTCTCCGCCGTAGTTCACGACCTTGATGACCCATGAATCCATTGAATTCCACCGCATGTAGTCGATCACTCGCTGCCACTTGACACGCCAGAACTCGAGGTCGGCGCGGTCGTAGTTGAACGACTGCGAAAACGTGAGGTCGGCGTCTATCGTCGGATCCTCGTCCCACTCGGCTACGGAGCGGGTCTTGGGGGACATACCCTGCACCGGCCCCGGCGGGAGCGCGTCCAGCTCGTAGAGCCTCACTGCCGCGCATGCGGCAGGATAGTCCCCGTGGAATCCCTCTGCCGTCGGAGGCATCCTGAATGCGCCTTTGTTGGTGTAGTTCTGGACGACGACGGAAACCGTCTCGCTGTCCGGCCAGAACAGAAGCCGTTTCGTCTGCATCCTGTTTGACAGCGGATATTCACCCCCCGTCATCACCCCGGCGCAGTCCATCGTCTTCGTGTAGAGCCTCGCCCACTTCTCGGGGTACACGCCGAACAGGAAGGTGCGCACTCTGTCGTCTGGGTAATCAAGCTCGACCAGATGCGGCCTGCCCTGGTTCTTTATCGCAAAGCGGTAGGCGGAAAGCGGAACCGCCATGCGATAGTCGCGTGATTCGAGATACGTGAGTCCGCCGTTCGTGACGACCGCGGACGCACAGAGGGCCACGCGATCCGCCGGATACGCCTTGGTGCAATCGTACTCGCCCAGGAGCGTCATTTTACCGCTGGCATTGCGTTTATCCCCGTCCTCCGCGACAGCGCGGGGACGCGCCGCGCCGCCGAGACACATGCATTCGAACTGCCGCGCGTCCGCCTCGCCCGCGTTCAGCCACAACGTGAAAAGCCCCGGCTTCCCGCCCTTGACATCGATGGCAAACTCCTTCAGCTCCCCGGGGGCAAGCGAAAGCGCGACGGTCGCGCCGTTGGAGAACTTCAGCGTCTTCTCGACCCTTGCGTCGCTCTCGTTGCGCGCACGGAAGCGGAAAGACTTCGTCTCGCCCTCGGCAACAGACCAGTCGTGCAGCTCGTAGCGGATCGGCTGCCACTTGAGATATTCCCGCCGCAGTTCCGCCACGTCGGTCGCCTTGGGGGAAAAGCGCACTTCGTCGAGACATCCCTCGATCCCCAACCTTCCGCCGCCGCTTCCCAGCGTGAACGTGCCGCCAAGCGGAACATCCACGCGGACGGCGGTATTGGAGCGCATCACCTCGCCGTCGACGAACCATACAGTCGTTCCGCTCGCCGCATCGTAGCTGAGCGCGACAAAATGCCATTCGCCGCCCAGCACACGCCGATTCCAGTAGTTCTCGACGCCGGGTACGGATCCCATTTTTCCGCGGAGGAGAAGCCCTGCGCGGATGAACGACGAACCGGACGAGAAGAGTGTGCGCTGCCCGACGCCGGAATGGATGAACCACGACACATCGCCGTTCTCATCCCGGTCGCGGTCCCGCCAGTTGTTGCAGCCCGCCATGGTGTCGTCCTGCCGGATCCACGCCCTGAATGTCCCGGACGTGGGGGTCAGGAATCCCGGCATGTCGGCCTTGTATTCAAGAACCGAATCGCGCCCGAAATGCGCGGCACCGCCCGAAAGCCCCTTCACGATCTCTACTTTTTCAGCCTTGAGCGGAGACGGCTCGCCGCCGTCGCCGTCAAACGAGAGCACCACGCATTCTGGCTGCCCAACGTCTTTTTTCGCCACCTTCTTCGGGCCGCCCGCCCAGATGTAGTATATGTCGATCCGCGCCACGCCGTCCCTGTCCGGCACAGCGGTGAAGCTCGACGTGAAATCCGCCGTCGTGGAAGCCACGTCCTCGCCGTTGACCGCCACGTTGTACACGTTCAGGGCGTACGGGAGCCTGATGCAGCAGTCCAGCCTCTTTGCGGACGTCCTGACAACGTACGAACACGACCCCATGCTGTTCGACCACGACGACTCGAAATACCCGCCGCCCGGGAGCGTCGTTTTGTAGTCTCCGGTCTGGAACGACGAGAGGATCCAGCGCGGCGCGTATGCGACCGTCTCGCCGTTCCAGCCGCACGGCACCACGCCGGCGAGACCGCAGTCGATCCCTGCCAGGAGCTTCGCCGCCGTCACCGGGTCGGACACCTTCCCGTCCGACAGCGCGAGCCCCCTCACGAGCGCCCAGCCGTACGCATCCATCTCGAATCCGCCGCGAAACGCCGCCTCGGTGATTTCGCCCAGTTCGGCAAGCGGCACCTTCCCCGTGTCAAGCGCGTCCGTTCCGGTGAACGCCGCGGCCTTCTTCTGGACGGCGCTCTTGAGCTGACGGCCGTCAAGCTCGTGAAGCCCGGTCGTGCGATTCCGCTCGGCGATCTCGCGCCAATCCGCCCCCGCCACGTCGGCAAGCACCTTGATTCGCTCGCCCATGCGGATCGTGTCGCCCGGCGAGTGAAAAGACGGACACCTGCCGGACGACCGCTCTACGGCCGCGTTCCTTGCTATCGCCATGGCGGCCAAAAGCATCGCCGCGCAGAATACTGTGTTTCGCCCTGTTTTCATTGCGTCTCCCTTTCTGTATGCTGAACAATGGCACTAAAGCTTCATCCATTATGTCCGACGACAAATCCAGCAACCACGCCCATCCTCTCGCCAGTCGTTTTGGTGCGTCAGAAAGAGCCGTTGTTGGACTTCAGTTCAAGATGTCCCCAGCACACCGACTCGTCGACCGTGCCGCCAGGCAGATGCAAGAGTTCAAGCTTGGCGGGCTTGCCAGCCCAGCGGGACAGAGGAAACGTTAGCTTCCTTCCCCCTATCTCATCCTTCCCAGACCAGGCGACATTTTCCTCGCGCACCATCTCGCCGTTCACGCGGAGCGCGATGCGGATTGGCCGGTCTCGCACAACCTGGACCATCACCTCCAGCCGAGGATCGCCCTCAGGCACGCATGCCACGTCGCGAACGAAACCTGTAGGCTCCGTGCCGCAGTGCTTCGTCGGATGCGTCCTGACGTAGCCATAGTCGATAATCCCGAATCGAAAATGAACGGCCTCGACATACCCTGGCTGGCGGTCGCGTCCGCACGGCATGGCCTTCCAGCCCGGGAAGAGCGCGTCAAGCGCATTCTGCACATGGCGCGTCGGATCCTTGTCGTAAATCTCGGAAGCAACCGGCAGCTTGACGGCAAAGCGAATCTTCTTCATCTCCTCGGGCGAATACTTGGCCCCGGCGACGGGTCCGGCGTTCCACGTCGGCAGATACACGTCGGGGACGGGCTCCGAGACCGGAACGACAAAGGTCTCCCGCCCCGCCGCGTCCCGCTCCACACGACCGCCATATCGGGCGACCACGTCGCGAGCCAGCTTCTCGGACACGCGATACACTTCGGCAAGGTCGTAGTCGGAGCACTTGAACTTAACGTGCAGATTGACCGTGTTCTTGAACTTCTCGGGAATGCCCTTGAGCCCGTGCGCGCACCCTAGTATACCACCGACGTTCGACGGGTTGCAGTCAGAATCCCAGCCGCAGCGCATGGATATCTCCACGGACTTCTCGAAGTCGCCGCCGCCGTAGAGAAGCCCAAGAACGATGCACGCGCCGTTGAGCCGGACGTCCGCGCCGCCAATTGAATCGCGCAGCGCCTTCTTGTTGTAGTTCGTGCATATCTTCTGCCACGCATTCGACCAGCAGCCGGGGCTTTCGCGATGCCACGCGCGCACGTTGCGCACCATCTGCGCATAGTCGCATTCGGCCGGGATCGCCTTTAGACCTGCGTCCAGAAGCCGGTCCACGTCGTCGGTGAAATACGCCTCGGCATAGAGCGCGCCGATGAATTCGCCAGCCCATACGCCGTCGCCCCAGTTCATCAGCCGCCCGAACACGTTGCCAAGCCGAATGGCCTCCTGCGGAAGCCCCGGGGCAATGATGCCGGAATAGTCCGCCTCGATCTGGTAGTCTATGGCGTTGCCAGAGTCGGAATAGTGCGGATGGGACGAGTCGGGTGGCGCGATGCCCTTGCGAATGTTCGTGCGCCCCTGAAGGTTCGCGCACCATAGGTCGTACTCCGTGTTCGCGAAGTCTATGCCGGCCTGGCGCGGCGACACGTCGAGCCCGTAGTCCTCCAGCGTCTTAAGAAACGTCATCTCCACGAAGAGGTCGTCGTTGCCATACGAATAGAGATCGTGGAAATTCGCCTCCCAAGTCGGCACCGCCTCGGCCGGCATTATCCTGTCGACGAACTTGAACTCCGTCGGCTGCCCCCACGAAACGCCGGCCATCTGCCCGACCCAGGCGCCCTGCATCTTGTCCTTGAACGCCTCGAGCGACAGGCGACGCTCCCCGTCATGGCCGAACGCCGCACTCGCGGCCACCAGCGGCATCAGCAGCAACATCGCCGACTTGCAACATTTGTTTCCACTTTTCATTGTCTTGTCCTTTCTTTGGCTTTTCATAAAATGCAGGCTGAGTAGATTATCCTACCGCGGCCACTCGTCGCGCGGCGTGACCACCGCGCGCACCTCGACGGGAACCCCTGCCGCGACCTCAAGCGCGCCGCGGACGACCTTGCCGCCAAAGACCACGTCGGACGGAACCTCGGGCACCTTGCCGGACCACGCCGCGCCCTTCAGCGTCAGGCTCGCCACGCGCCCAACTCCCGCCCAATCGGGAACGACGGAGAAGTCGACCGTCCCCGTCTTCTCCGGCGTAAACGCAAGCGACATCTCCTGCGGTTTCGCCTCTACGCGGCACTCGGACTTGTGCCTGCCGGAATCGGCCGACATCGCCACCTTGCATCCAGTCTTGCGCGCGGAAACGTGCAGCAGCCCGTGCGTCCTGTTCCCGAAGCCGATGCCGCAGCCCGCGCGGAACTCGCCGTTGCCGTCCTCGCAAGTTGCGTAGGCGAGTATGCCCAGCCCGATCACGGAACCAGGCCGCGCGTTCCAGCCCTTCAGCTCCGAGAACGGTATGCGCCTCTCCACATAGGCGGTGCCGTCCTGCCGCCTCTGCCAGTCGGAAAGCTCATAGCGCACGTTGTCTGGCGAAAAGCCCGTTTCGTCGTACGCGTCGTCGTTCTTTGGGTCGAACTCGAGAAGCACCTTCTCGGGCGTCTTCACGTTGCTCATCCAGCCGGTGAACAGGAGCGACTTCCCGTCCGGGTCGTAGCAGACGGAATAGACGAACGACATCTGCCTTTTCCCAAGGCGCTCCCTGTTCGCC
>CAMORM010000087.1 GCA_946623785.1 uncultured Verrucomicrobiota bacterium | reverse complement strand
GTTTTGCGAAGCAAAGGCGTAACGGTAGTGAAGCCCCTTTGTGAAGCATCGGAGTGAAGCCCCTTTGTGAAGCATCGGAGTTAGAGACAAAATTGGACTAGGCGTTTGGGAATGGTGCCCGGTGAATTTCGCACCCAAGGACTGACGCCGCGGTTGAAAGCGCTTTCAAACGCGCGGCGCGTTTGGTATAATCGCCGTCGATGATGAAAATCGACATAGTCACCGTGTTTCCGAGGATGTTCGAGGGCTTTCTAGGGGAGAGCATGGTGTCGCGCGCCGTGAGGATGGGAAAGGCCGAGATCGCGGTGCGCAACCTGCGCGACTATTCCGCGGACAGGCGCCGGCGGGTCGACGACAAGCCATTCTCCGGCGGGCCTGGGATGCTGATGACCCCGCAGCCGTGGTTCAGCGCCGTCGAGGCGTGCCTTGCCGAAGGCGAGGTCCCCTCGGCGGGCGGCGCTACGCGCGTCGTGATGCTTACGCCCGCAGGGATGCCGTACGGCCAGCGCAAGGCCGAGGAGTTCGCCGCGTGCGGGCATCTCGTGTTCATCTGCGGACACTACGAGGGGATAGACGCACGCGTAAACACGCTCGTCACCGACTTCGTGTCAATGGGCGACTTCGTGCTTACCGGCGGCGAGATACCGGCCGCAGCCGTCGTGGACAGCGTGGTGAGGCTCCTGCCTGGCGTGCTCGGCGGAGGCGAGGAGGCAACGGCCAACGAAAGCTTCAACGCGGATGGGCTCCTTGAGGCGCCGCAGTACACCCACCCGCCGGAGTTCCGCGGGATGAAGGTGCCGGAAGTGCTGCTGAGCGGAGACCACGCCAAGATAGGCGCCTGGAAGAAAAGGGCTGCGCTCGACTTCACAAGGAAGATGCGCCCGGACCTGCTCGGCGGCGACGGAAAGGCGGCGGGGAAGTGAAGTTCGCCGTGGCTGCAGCGGCCGCGCTCGCGGCGTTCGCGTCCTTCGCCGTCGAGCCGAAGGCCGGCGAGATTCGCGGCGTATGGGACCATTTCGGGCGCGGCCTCTACGAGGGCGACTGGCCGCGCACCGTCGCGAAGCTCAAGGCCGCCGGGATATCGGACATCTACGTGAACATCGCTGGCCCTGGCTTTGCGCACTACGCCTCTAACGTGATGCCCAGGTCGAAGCTCTTCGGAAGGTCCGGCGACCAGCTGGCCGCGTGCATCTCCGCCGCGGAAGGCTCCGGCATGCGCGTGCACGCGTGGGTGATGTGCTTTTCGGCGGGACGCGCCCCAGAGGCGCTGCGCGCGGAGTACGCGGCGCGCGGCTGGTGCCTCAGGAGCGCGCAGGGGTCCGACTCGTACCTGCTGGACCCGTCGAACCCCGAGGTCCGCGAAGCCGTCCTTTCGGTCATTTCGGAGATAGCCGCGAAGTACGCCGTCTCGGGAATCCACCTCGACTACGTGCGCTGGCGCGACTTCCCCTCTACGCGCAACACGCCCGCCGCAATGGCGCGCTTCGCGAAGGAACGCCCAGGCGCGGAAGCGTCGGACGCCGATCTCTTCGACTGGCGCGCGCGGGTGATCGGCTCGTTCGTAGCCGAGGCGCGCAGGCGCACGCTCGCGTTGCGCCCGGGCGCCACGATTACGGCGGCTGTCTACGGGAAGTACCCGTCGTGCGTGGACGCAGTCGGGCAGGACTGGCTTTCGTGGCTCGAGACCGGCGTTGTCGACTATGTCCTCCCGATGGACTACACGGAGAGCTTCGAGCGTTTCGCGGAATGGACGGGAGAGCAGGCCAGGACGCGCCGCCAGGCGATGCGGACGATCGCGGGCATAGGAGTCACCGCGTCCGAGTCGAAGCTGGACGCGTCCGCGGTCGTGCGCCAGATCGGCATCACGCGCGACGCCGGAATGGCGGGCTTCGCGCTGTTCGACCTCGACGAGACCCTCGAAAAGGAGATACTGCCGGCGCTTTAACGTTCAACGTTCAACGTTTAAAGTTTAAAGTTCAAAGTTTAGAGTTTGAAGGGTGAGGGAAGATGAAGATCAACGTCGCAACGCACAACAGGCACAAGCTCGAGGAGATTGCCGCGATATGGCCCGAGGCCGAGCTGAACGCCGAGGACACTGGCGCGGAGGAGACGGCCGAGACTTTCGCCGGCAACGCGCTCATCAAGGCAAGGGCGCTCGCCGCGCTCCATCCGGGCGAGTGGACGATGGCGGACGACTCCGGGCTTGAGGTCGAAGCCCTCGGCGGCGCGCCCGGTGTGCGCAGCGCGCGCTACGCCGGCGAACCCACGAACACGCCTGCGAACAACGCGCTTCTCCTGAAGAACCTCGCGGGCGTCGCGAACAGGCGCGCGCGCTTCACGTGCGCGATCGCGCTCGTGGCGCCAGACGGCCGCGAGCGCGTTGTCGAAGGGCACTGCCCCGGCACGATCTCCGAGTCGCCTTCCGGGGCGAACGGCTTCGGATACGATCCGCTGTTCGTGCCCGACGGCCATTCGAAGTCGTTCGCCGAGCTTGGGCCCGAAGAGAAGAACAAGATATCGCACCGTTCCCGCGCCCTCGCCGCCGCCCGCAAACTCGTTTGCTGAATGGGCGTTACTGCGTGAATCACCGTCCCTCCATTACCAACAGTCTCGTTCCAGGAATCCTTTAACTCCGAAGCTTCACAAAGGGGCTTCACTACCGTTACGCCTTTGCTTCGCACAACACAAGCACGATCAATTAGCTCACGACAAGGCGATTTTAAGTTGGGGCGCTGCCCCAAACCCCGAATTCCGAGCAAAACAGTACACTGGGGGAACGGGCGTCTCGCCCGTTCTGAACGGCCGGGACGGCCGTTCCCCCAGTAAATTCTCCAGTGATCACCTCGTGTTCGGGGCGTGGGGCGGAGCCCCACATTCAAGGTTCAGACACTATGTAACTCTTGATCGGCTCAACTGCGCGAAGCATAAGGCGGAACGGTAGTGGAGCCATCTTTGTGAGCCTTCGGAGTTGATGCAAACCCACACACGAAGTACAGTACGGCGAATTTCGCAGTTGTGCGTTTGTTGAAATATTGAAACATAAATTCATAACACGGCCGACGCGTTTCGTGGTATAATCGTAGACATTATGAAAATACCACACCTCGCACTTGTCGCGGCTGCGGCCGCTGGATTCGCCGGAACCGCCTTAGCAGACAGCCTCGTCACGAAGGCCTCCTTCAAGGGAAACGAAATCAGGCTTTACGAAGGGCCTCTTGCCTATGAGATCGTGAGCGATGGCAAGACGGTCGTGCCCAAGACCGTGATCGGCATCGAGCTCGACGGCAAATGCCTCAGGGACGCGAAGAGCATCGGGGCGACAAACGGCTCGATGCGCGACATCGAAAAGACACCGGTCTACAAGAAGGCGTCCATCAACGGGGACGGCGCATCCGCAAAGGCCGACTTCGGCGACTTCGAAGTGCGCCTCGTGGCGCGTGCGGACGGCGTGGCGTGGCGTTTCGCCGTCAAGAAGGCGGCGACAATCGGCTTCGAGAATGCCTCGCTCACCGTTCCCGCCGGGGCGCGCTGCTGGTTCAACCGCACCGGCGCGACGGGCTGGGGCAACGAGGAGACGACGCCCGAATTCGCCGATGCCGAAAAGCTTCCGAACGACGGCGGAAAGATATTCTACCTTCCGTTCGTCTATTCGGTGGACGGCAAGACCGTGGCCGTCACGGAAACCGACCTCCACACGTACCCGATCTGGAACTTCGGAAAGGTCGAGAAGGCCGAAGGCGGAATGAAGCTTTCGCCGTCGATGGCGAAGTTCCCCAAGAAGACCGACCGCGTAGGCGGATGGGGCAACGAGAAGGGCCTCAAGTCCGGCGGGCGCTGGGTCAGGATCACCGAGTTCGACGACTTCCTCGTGAAGACGGAAGGCACATTCGCTCTTCCGTGGCGCACGTTCGTGATCGCGGACGCGCCCTCCAAGCTCTGCGAGGCCGACATAGTGTACGCGCTCGCGACCCCTCCGAAGGGCGACTTCTCGTGGGTCAAGCCCGGCAAGGTCGCGTGGGACTGGTGGAACTGCTTCGACAACTGCCGCATCCCGGCGAACGGCGGCTGCAACACGAAGACCTACGAGCGCTTCATCGACTTCGCCGCGAAGACCGGTGTGGAGTACGTGATCTTCGACGAAGGCTGGAGCGAGTCCCTCAACATCTGGAGGTTCCACAAGGATGTCGACGTTCCGCACCTCATCGACTACGCTAACAAGAAGGGCGTTGGCATAATCCTCTGGATGGCGTGGGCGCAGGTCTACGGCGAGGAGGAGAAGGTCGCGGAGCACTTCTCGAAGCTCGGCGCGAAGGGATTCAAGGTCGACTTCATGGACCGCGGCGACGCCGAGATCGCCACGTTCCTCGAGAATTTCGCGTCGGTCTGCGCGAAGCACAGGATGCTCGTCGACTACCACGGCGCGTACCGTCCCGTGGGCCTCAGCCGCACCTATCCCAACGTGGTCAACTACGAGGGAATCCACGGCCTCGAGCAGATGAAGTGGGCCCCTGCGAACAAGGACATGCCGCGGAACGACGTTGCGTGTTTCTTCACCCGCATGACCGCCGGCCCGATGGACTACACTCCCGGCGCAATGCTCAACATGCCGTACGGCAAGTACACCTCGGGCGAGGGCAAGCGCTTCCCCGGGTCGGTCGGCACGCGCTGCCACCAGATGGCGATGATGTCCCTCTACGAGGCTTACCTGCAGATGCTCAGCGACTCGCCCACCAACTACGAGAAGAACGAGGAGTGCTTCAGGTTCATGGCCGCCGTCCCGACTGTGTGGGACGACGTTGTCGGACTCGGCGGATGCCCTGAGACCTACGCCGCAGCGGCGCGCAAGGCGAAGGACGGCAGCTGGTACGCGGCCGGCCTCTGCAACAAGGATGCCCGCGAGATATCGTTCTCCACGTCGTTCCTCAAGGACGGCGAGTGGGACGCAGAGATTTTCCGCGACGCGCCTGACTGCGCCGCCGAGCCCACGCACTACGTCCGCGAGGCGAAGTCCGTGAAGGCCGGCGAGGAGATGAAGGTCTGGATGGCGCCTGGCGGCGGTTTCGCCGTCAAGTTCACGCGCCGCTGACAGGCTGGAACGACGCAAATGGTTCTGTCGCGTGGCGGCAAGTCCCATAGAGCTGTTTGAGAAGTCGTTCCTTCCGCTTGCCGCGGACAAGGTGGCGCTGCCGTCCCTAACCGGCAGCGCCTCCGCTTTTGCGGCCCTCGCTCTCGTCCGCAATCCGCCAGAGGGCGGCGTTCCGTTCGTGCTCGCCGTAACGCCCGGCCTCCCCGAGGCCGACGCGCTCTGCGACGACCTCAAGCTTCTCACCGCGCGCTCCGACGTTCGCGTCCTCGAACTCCCGCCGCCGCTTGAGGACGACGCCGCGTCGCTCGGGCTGCGCGCCCGCGCAGCGTCCGCGATAGGCGCCTATTCCACGCGCCCCTATCCGCTTGTCGTCGTGGCTCCTTCGCCCGCCGTTGTCGCGAAGATCCCGCCGGCGGCGGCCGTGGGCTCTTCCACGATCCACCTCCGTCCCGGCGCCGAGCTGCCGTTCGCCGAGCTCCCCGCCAGGCTCTCCGCTGCGGGATACAGCCGCGTGGGCGAAGTCGCGGAGCCCGGCGAGTTCGCGGTCCGAGGCGGCGTTGTTGACGTCTGGGCGCCTGGCGAGGAGCTGCCCGTGCGCGCCGAGTTCTTCGGAGACGAAGTCGACGATCTGCGCAGGTTCAGCCCCGCGATGCAGACGTCCGTCGAGAAGGCCGATTCCGCCGACATTCCGCCGATGGAGGTGCCAGGCGGCGACGGCGTTCAGCTCCTCGACGTCCTGCCAGAGAAATGCACCGCTCTTTGGATCGAGCACGTGGCGTATCCGCGCGAGTTCGACGCCGCGCGCGCGGCGCGCCAGGTTTACACCGGCGACCCAGCGCCGCGCGGCGTGCCCAACGGCGCGTTCGAGTGCGCGCCGCTTCCCGGGCTGGCCGAGCTCGGCGCGGAGATCGCGCGGAACCCCGAGCTCCTCGACGCCGCGAAGGCGCGCCTCAAGTCGCACCTTGACGCGCTTTGCGCGCGCGGGACCGCGGTTGAGCGGATCGACGACCTTTCCGGAGGGTTCGAGACGCCTCTCCTTGCGGTCGTCACCAAGTCCGACACTGTCTTCGCGCACCGCCGCAGGGTCCGGCAGACCGGCGCGGCGTCCGCATCAGGCGCGCGCATAGCGGACATAGCGGAGCTCGAGCCCGGCGAACTCGTGGTGCACATCGACTACGGCATCGGGCGGTTCGTGGGGTCCACTGAAATCGAAAGCGACGGAAAGCGCAGCGAAGTCTTCACCGTGGAGTACGCGGACGGCGCGCTCCTGCACGTTCCCGTGACGCACGCGCACCTCCTCTCGCGCTACGTGGGCGTGAAGGGCGAGCACGTGAAGCTCCACAGGCTCGACGGCAAGCGGTGGGTGAAGGAGAAGGTCGCCGCGCAGCGTGCGGTGCAGGACCTGGCGGCTTCGCTCCTCGAGACGCAGGCGAAGCGCGCCGTAGTTCCGGGGACTGCGTACGACGTCCATGTAGAGGGCTTCGACGCGTTCGAGGCCGCCTTCCCGTACGAGGAGACCGACGACCAGGCCAAGGCGATCGAGGCGGTTAAGAAGGACCTCGCCTCTCCGCGCCCCATGGACAGGCTCCTCTGCGGCGATGCTGGCTACGGCAAGACGGAGGTCGCGATGCGCGCGGCCTACGCCGTTGCGATGAACGGCAGACAGGTGGCTGTGCTTGCGCCTACGACCGTCCTCGCCGAGCAGCATTTCGAGACGTTCTCGCAGCGGTTCGCCGGAACGCCCGTGAGGGTCGAGGCGCTGAGCCGCTTCCAGAGCGCGGAGTCGAAGCGCGGCACGCGCGAGCGCATGGCCGCCGGAACCGCCGACATCGTAATCGGAACCCACGCGCTGCTCGGGGCGGGGGTGAAGTTCAGGGACCTCGGGCTTGTCGTGATCGACGAAGAGCAGCGCTTCGGCGTGCGCCACAAGGAGCACCTGAAGAGGCTCCGCACGACTGCGGACGTCCTCACGATGAGCGCCACGCCGATTCCGCGCACGCTCTATCTCTCCATGACCGGTGCGCGCGACCTTTCGCTCCTCAGGACGCCGCCGCGCGAGCGCGTGGCGGTGGAGACGAAGATAGTGCGCGACTCCGACGCCACGGTGACCGGCGCGATACGGCACGAGCTCGCGCGCGGGGGGCAGGTGTACGTGCTGCACAACCGCGTCGCGACGATCGACCTCTACGCGCGCAGGATCCGCGCGCTCGTCCCGGAGGCGCGGCTGGACGTCGCGCACGGACAGCTTGCGGCCGGCGAGCTTGCTGAGAAGATGCGCCTTTTCCAGCAGGGGCGCACGGATGTCCTTGTGTGCACCACGATCGTGGAGTCGGGCCTGGACATCCCGCGCGCGAACACGATCATAGTCGACCGCGCGGACAGGTTCGGAATGGCGGACCTCTATCAGCTGCGCGGACGCGTCGGGCGGTCGTCGCGCCAGGGCCACGCGTATTTCCTCCTGCCCGCGGAGGGGTCGATCGACTCCGACGCCCGCGAGCGCCTCACGGCGCTCAAGAAGCACGGAGGCTTCGGCGCGGGGTTCAACCTCGCGATGCGCGACCTCGAGCTGCGCGGCGCCGGAAACCTCCTGGGCAGCGAGCAGAGCGGCCACATCGCGGCGGTTGGCTTCGGCCTCTACTGCCAGCTCCTACAGCGCACAATCGCGAAGATGCGCGGCGAGGAGGTTCCGCTGCTCGTGGACGTTACCCTCGACTTCGACTTCCTCGACCTCTCGCCGGGCGGGCACGATCCATACGCCGGCGCGTTCCTGCCGTACGACTACGTCGAGGACGAGGCGCAGCGCATGGGCTTCCACAAGCGGCTTGCCGAGGCGAGCGACGTCAAGACGGTGCGCCGCCTGAGGAGCGAGCTTGCGGACAGGTTCGGCAAGATGCCGAAGGAGGCGCTGAGGCTAGTGCGCCTCGCCGAGCTACGCGTCCTCTGCGCGGAGAAGGGCATCCAGAGGGTCGAAGTCCATGGCGACAAGGTGATCTTCAGGAAGGACACCTCCCCCGCGCCGTTCTCCGTGGCGCACATAAAAGGCACCACGCCCGAGCGCAAAATCACCGCCCTCTTCACCCTCGTCTCCGCCCTCCGCTAATCCCATTTCCAGTCTAGCTTTGCTAGCAGTTCTAGCTGCTCTAGCCCATCTAGCTCTCATCGCTAGCAACTATTGACTTTGAACTTTGAACCTTGAACTTTGAACTACCAACTAGCGCCTAACGACTTCAAACATCAAACTTCAAACTTTAAACTTTAAACTTTAAACTTTAAACTTTAAACTTTAAACTTTTAAACTCTAACCTCCGCCCAATTTTTTGGTATAATTACAGCCAATGACGCCCAGATTCCTTTTTGCAGCAGGACTTGCCGCCGCGATTGCAGCGGCGTCGGGTTGTGTTTCCATCGACCGCTGCGGTGCGGAGAATCTCGAGGGCCTGTCGATCAACGGCACGAATGCGAAGCCCGTAGAGCACATCGTCGTGTCCAACTTCGGCTACTACCTCTTCAACATGTTCCCCCTTGTTTCGGGGAACGCGAACCCCGACCGCTGGTTCCCGATCAGCTTCTTCTCGGACCAGGTGAAACTCCCCAAGATGCAGTCCATCCTTGCCGCCGAGGTGCAGAAGCACCACGGGCTGGAGCTGGCCGAGCTTACCTCGCACTACGACTCGTCGCCTTGCTTCACCGTGTCGCTCGACGTGAAGTCGTGGTTTGGAATCCTGTTCTGCTACCGCGAAGTGCAGCTTTCCGCCGTGCTCGTCGAGGCTCCCCCCGAGAAGGAGCCAGGCGTCGCCGAGGAAGCGGGCGCCGCGAAGGTGCCGGAGGCGATAGCCGGTGTGGAAGCCGGCACGGAAGCCGGAAAGGAGGCGCAGCCATGAGGTTCGCCGCCGCTTCCCTCGCGCTTGCAGCGCTCCTCATGTGCGGATGCTGCACCGTCGCCTCCTCGCACGACTTCAGGGGAACGAAGGTGGACGGTAACGAAAACCCCGTGGCGGTGCTCGCAATCGAGAACTCCGGCTGGTACCTCTTCGGCTGCATCCCGATCATCACCGGCAATCCCGACAACCCGGGCCACGTGAAGATCTTCAGCGACACCGTGACCCTCGAGAACAACATCAAGATGCTCGCGAACAAGGCCCGCGAGGAGAACGCAACGAACGTCGCCAACCTTACGTCGCGCGTGCGCGACGACCTGGCGATCGGGCTGTTCATCTTCGGGCGCAAGCAGGTTTTCACCTCGGCGGTGATCACGAAATAGCGGACGGTTTGAAATGAGAATCAGGAAGTCAGTAGAGGAACTCGACCCGTACGTCCCAGGCGAACAGCCGAAGGACAGATCCGTGATCAAGCTCAACACGAACGAAAACCCGTACCTGCCTTCGCCGCTCGTCAAGAAGGCGCTCGAGTCGTTCGACCCCGAGTTCCTGCGCAAGTACCCGGACCCTGTGTTCACCGAGCTGCGCGCCCGCATCGCCGAGATCCACGGCACCGTGCCGGAGCGCGTGTTCATCGGAAACGGGTCGGATGAAGTGCTTTCGCTCGCCTGCCGTGCGTTCGTCGAGAACGACGAGGCCATCGGCTCCTTCGACCCCAGCTACTCGCTGTACAAGACGCTCGCCGCTATACGCGCCGTCTCGTTCGTGCCTTCGCCGCTTGCGCCCGGCTTCGCCTGGTCCGATCCTGTTGTGAAGGGCGCGGACGGCAAGGATGTGGCGCTATTCCTCCTCACGAACCCCAATGCCCCAACGTCCGTGCAGTACCCGAAGGAGAACATCGCGGAGTTTGCATCGCGCTTCCGCGGCGTCGTTCTGGTTGACGAGGCGTACGGCGACTTCGCGCCCTACAGCTGCGCCGACCTCGCGGCTGCGCCGGACAACCGCAACCTGATCGTGATGAGGACGCTTTCGAAGAGCTTCTCCCTGGCGGGCCTGAGGTTCGGCTACTGCATCGGGCCGGCGGACCTCGTGGAGGCGCTCTACAAGGTCAAGGACTCGTACAACGTGGACGCGGTCGCGCAGGCGGTCGCGCTTGCGGCGCTGTACGACCTCCAGTGGATGCGCGGCAACGCCGCGAAGATCTGCCGCACGCGCGACGATTTCGCTGCGAAGCTGCGCGCCCGCGGCTGGGACGTTCCCAAGTCCTCGTCCAACTTCGTGTTCGCTCGTCCGCCGGCAAGGCCCGGCGTGGACGCGCACGAACGGGCAAGGGCGATTTTCGAGCAGCTGAAGGGGAGGCACATCTACGTGCGGTACTTTAGGGGCCCGGAGACGGGTGACCGGCTCCGGGTGACTATCGGGACGGACTCCGACATGGAGTCGCTCCTCTGCGCACTGGACGAAATCGAGCCGGCGCGTGCCTGACGAAAACGTCCGCCTTCGTGAAGAGGGGCGCGAGGGAGGACAGCAAAAGAAAGAGACTTGGTTCAATGGAAGACGTTTCAAAGAAGGATTTCATGCCCGTGGAGGAGCTGCGGGCAATGCAGCTTGCGAAGCTGCAGAAGCTGATACCGTACGAATACGAGAGAGTGCCGCTGTTCCGCAGGCGCTGCGACGAGAAGGGCGTGAAGCCCCGCGACCTCGTGACGCTCAGGGACTTGGGCAAGTTCCCGTTCATGAAGAAGACGGACCTGCGCGACGAATACCCGCTCGGGCTCACGGCCGCGCCGATGCGCGACATCGTGCGCTTCCACTGCTCCTCCGGCACGACCGGCAAGCCGATCTGCATCCCCAGCACGCAGAACGACCTCGATGTCTGGTCCGAGGGCGCCTCGCGCTGCCTCGCGATGTACGGCATCACGAAGGACGACGTGGTGCAGGTCTCCTACGGCTACGGCCTCTTCACGGGCGGCCTCGGCGCGCACTACGGCGCGGAGCGCCTCGGGTGCGCGGTGCTTCCCACGGGCGCCGGCAACACAGAGAAGCAGATAATGCTCATGAAGGACCTCGGCGTCACCGTGATCTGCTGCACGCCGAGCTACTTCCTCCACCTCGCGACCGTCGCCGAGAAGATGGGAGTCGACTTCCGCCGCGACAC
>CAMORM010000086.1 GCA_946623785.1 uncultured Verrucomicrobiota bacterium | reverse complement strand
GCCCGCCGGCCGTTGCGTTCGCAACCGTCACCACGCGGTTCGTGTAGTCGAAGCCCGCCGCATCGGAGGCGACGGCGGCCGGCGGCTCTGGCTCGGCCGCCTTGGAGATCGTGAACGTCTGATTCGGGCTCGGCGGAACGTAGCCGTGCGTCGACCCCTGCACGAGATACGCCGACACCTTGCACTTCATATTATAGTAGCTCATCAGTACGCCGCGCGGCGGGCACGTGTAGTCGCCCATGCCGAGGCGCGTGATCTCGGCGACGCAGTTGCGCGGAACGCGCTTCGCGTGGAGCGCGGAGTCGAGGTAGAATGCGCCGGGAACGCACGGGATGCCCCATGTGCGCGACGGATACGGGTTGGACGAGCCGTTGAACGGGCAGCCGATGTCGCAGCCCCAGGTGATGCTGGGCTTGATCAGCGTGATGCCGTCGACAAGTCCGCCAGCCCACATCGTCTGCAGTCCGCCCTGGCTGCCGCCCTCGGCGATGATGGTCTTACCGTCCCACTCGGGACGCGTCTTCAGGTAGTCGAACGCACGGACGACGCGCAGCGCCATGTAGTAGAAGTACGTGTTCGTCGGGTTGTCGTAGATCGCCGGGTCGAGTCCGTACGAATAGCCGCCGGACGGATAGAGCGAGTTGTAGAAGTCCTGGTAGTACTGGTTGTCGTGTCCCACGAGGTCGTAGCCGTGCGCATTGACCTGGAGGCGCACCTGCTGGCCGGAATTGGCGGTCGGAGGCTTCGGGACGGTCTTGGTGCATCCGTAGCCGTCGAATGTCGCGCGGATGGGAACGCCCCCTGCCTGCGGGTTCTTGGGCACCGTAAGCCAGCCGGTCACGGGACGCGGACCGAGACAGGGTATCTTGACGGCGAAGAAGCGGTGCGTGTTGGTCGCGGACGAGGGGAACACCTCGGTCAGCTCGACGTTCGAGTCGTTGAACGGAACGGCGGCGAGCTTCGCCTTCGCCTCGGCCCAGAACTGGTCGAAGTCCGCGGGCTCGACGGTGGAGAGCTGCATCTTCTCCGTAGCAACGCCCGCGCCGCCGCTGAACGTGACGTTGGCCGTCTTGCCGTCGGCGTCGGTGTAGGCGATCTTCTTCTTGCTGGAGTCGGCGAGATACGCCTCGATTCGGACTATGCCCGGCATGGCCAGGCTGGTGTTGACCGAGAAGCCCTCGGTGGCGGAGATCGTGTTGGTGCCATTCGCCTTCACGCCGTCGTCGCCGGTGCGCTCCCAGATGACGTAGGCGGGCTTCAGGTACGAGGGGAGTATCTCAACGCCGTCGAGGCGGAAGTCGAAGCGGATGTTCTCGTTCTCCACGTAGTCGATCGGGTTCGCCTTGTCGGTCACGGCCTTCAGCTTGACGTCCGCGAAGTCGATTATCGGCGGCAGCTCCCCGCCGATCGCGAATGTGGCGAAGCCGTCGCTTGTGATCGTGTCGTACGTCGCCTTGAGCCACTCCGCGGAGCGCAGCGTCTTCGAGATGCGCACCTCGTCGATCTTGCCGTTGAACGAGTAGTCCTTGTGGTTCACGTACAGGTTGCCGAGGCAGAGGTCGCTGTCGCAGTTGGCCATCGTCCCGTGGAAGTCCTTGTTCGCCTTCCACGTGCTCATCACTCCGTTCTTCGCGCCGGTGATGTTCGCCGTCGTCTTGGTCATGTCGACGAGGTAGGCCAGGTGGTTCCACTCCCCGATGGTCTGAACCTGGTGGTAGGTCCACTCCGCGTTGGTGTTCTTGTTCGTCGGGACACACAGCGGAATGGTGGACGTGGTGCCGACGGTGTCGAACATGTAGTAGGCGACCTCCTTGTTGTACTCCTTGCGCTTGGAGAGAATGCCGGCATTGGACTTGTGCTCGTTCTGGAACGTCCAGGTCTCAATGGTGAACTTCGAGAATCCGTCGAGGGCGTCGTGGTCTGGCGCGACGAGCGAGTTGTACTGCCCGTTCGCGGAGAAGTCAACCGAACCGCCCACGATTCCGCTCGCCGCGTACGCTATCGAGCTGCCGTAGGACGTCTCGAAGTCGCTCGACGTCTCGCTCGACTCCTTCAGCGGCAGCGCGCTCTCGCCGAGGTGCCACACTCCCACGAAGTCGTCGTCCCATACGTCCTTCGGATCGACCGCCGCGGGGGTGCCGGTGCAGCCCCAGTGCGCGGAGACGACCTGGTTCTTCACGAGCCGCGGGATCTTGACCCACACGGTCGACACGCCGCCCTCGTTCCACGTGTCGATCTCGTGGGGGATGAGATTGCCGTCAGAGTCCGCAAAGCGGAGGTCGCCGCCGTTGGGCTTCTTGAAGTCGGCGTAGCTGAAGCCGTCGATCGCGGTCGAGAGCTTCACGAGCACAGGGAAGTTCGTGAGTGCCACGCCACCGTCGATCATGTCGAACCTGATGGCCATCGCCTTGGCGTACTGGTTCGTGGCGAGCTGGCCGTACTCGACCGGACCGGGATCCGGTTCGGGAGGCTCCCCGAACGTGTACGCCGCGAAGCCTTCCTTCTGCACCGTGTCGTACGTGGCCTGCATCCAGTCCGCCGAGCGCGCGACGTTCGAGATTCGAACCTCGTCGATCTTGCCCGGGAAGTTGCGGGTATCGGCGTTCCAGGCGCCTTCGCGGTTGAAGTTGCCGAGGTGGAGATAGCCGTCCGATGCGTTGACAGTCGAGAACGAAACAGTCTTGTCGGACCCGACCTTCGCGCCGTTCATGTACCCCTTGATGGTCCCCGCGGAGAATGTGTACGACTGATGCGTCCACTGGTTGAGGCTCGGCGTCAGCTGGGCCGAATTGCCGCTCGTCGAATCTGCATTTGCGACGTTGAACTGCGTCTTCGAGCCGTTGTGGTAGAGGAAGTAGGAAAGGTTCTTGCTTGAAGAGTAGCGCTTCGAGAGGATCGCGGCCGTCGTATTAGAGGTCTGGTATGTCCACGCCTCGACGGTGAAGTTCGTGAAGCCGTCGAGCGCATCGCAGTCATGCGCGGTGATCATACGGCTGCCTCCGGACTTCCCGAAGTCGACCGAGCCGCCGATCGCGCCCGCCTGGGCGTACTTGATCCCGCTGCCGTTCTGCTTCGTGAAGTCGGTGGAAGTCCTGCTCGACTCCCTGAGCGGCAGGCCTCCTTCGCCGAGGTGCCACACGCCCACGTAGCCGTTGGTCCAGACAGCGGACGAATCGACCGCGACCGGAAGCGAGCAGCCGTAGTGCGCTGTGATCTTCGTGGACGCAGTGAGCGACGGGACCTTGACCCACACGGTCGACACGCCGTTCGAGTTCCAGGTGTCGACCTCGTGCGGAATCAGATTCCCGGCGGCGTCCGTAAAGCGGAGGTCGTCGCCGTTCGCACGCTTGAAGTCGGCGTAGCTGAAGCCGGCGATTGCCGTGGAGAGCTTCACGAGCACGGGGAAGTTTTCGAGCGCGGAGGAACCGGCGTAGCCCGGAAATGTTACCGTCACTTTTTTCGCGTAGTCTGCCGCGTCAAACGTGTCCGCGTATGTGTTGCCCGCGGGCTCAGCAGGGAAGAGCCCGTTCATGACCGGCATACGCCACTGGTTGTACCTGTATGCGCCGAATCCCAGGTTGTACTCCCACCACGTCCAGGCGATCCCGTTGGACTCGCAGTTGCGCGCCACGTACGACGTCCAGTCCAGCACCTCGTCGTCCGTCGCCTTGCTGTTCTGCGCATTGACGCCGAACTCGTTCATCACCACGGGGACTCCCGTCTTCTCCTGGAAGTCGTCGATCCACCGGAAGGCGTTGTCGAGGTCTTTCGTGCCAGTCTCCGACTTGTCTTTGCTGGTGAAGCTGACGTGGTCCGTGGAAAAACCGCCCCATGTCGCGCCCTGGTGCGTGAAGTTCAACGGCCCGTAGGTGTGGCACACGACGCCGACCGGCCCGGGGTTGGACGGGATGACGAGCCCCGAAAGCTTCCAGGGCCCGTTCCAGTCAGCGGCCGCCAGCAGCACGAGGCGGTTGGGGTCGCGCTGGCGGATGAGCGGCAGGACCTCGGCCTGGAGTGCATTCAGATTTGCCTCGTCCAGATTTCCGCCATCGGTGGTGTGGGGTTCGTTGATCAGCTCGTAGATCACATAGTCAGAGCGGTTCTTGTATCGTTCGGCCACGAGCTCCCAGATTTTGAGGAAGTCAACCCTGTCTGTCCCGTTTGTCGTGTTGATACCAGACCACCCGTGGAAGTCCAGGAACACGTAGAGTCCGTTCGCCTCGCACTTGTCGAGAACTCCGTCGATGACCGAGATGTTCGTCTTGAGGGTCTGCGAGCTGCTGTTGTAGTAGTTCTTGAAATACACAGGGAATCGTATATGGTCGAAGCCCTTGGCCTTGAGTCCGGTGTACGTCGAGTTATCCGCAAGATACCCCGGGGAGGTGTCAGTCCAGCTTTCGAGCTTAGACAGGTTTATGCCCTTCTTGAACTTGAACTTGGCTGCGTCCGCGATTCCAAACACCTGCGCAGCGCAGAGCGCAAGCGCAACAGCAACGGCGATGCTTTTGATTTTCATATGTCCATTCTACCACAGTTACGGCTCTAGGGGCAAGTTGACATGTCAACTTTCTGCGGACTAGGAGTCGATGCCGGATACAGTTATTTCGTACCAGACTGTCTTGTACTCTGGCCCGATTTCGATTGTAGCGCGGCCGTCGGCATCGGCCGCAACCGGCACATCGCCCTTCGGCGCCCCGCGCTCGTCGAGCGCGCTGCACTTGACGCGGCCGGCCTTCGCGGGCAGAGCGATCCTGGCGGGAACGCCCTCGTTCACGACAGGCGCATTGCCCCAGTCTTCGCCGCGGCACGACATCTTCGACCCGCCGTGGGACGAGAACTTCGCACCCGAATTGTGTGAAAGGCCAGTCGCCGCGAGAAGGATGCGCGCCGCGCGTCCATCACCGCCGAATCCGGTCGCGGCGTGCGACACGAGCGACACCGTTGCCCATCCGAGCTTCGTCTCGCCGACCGCGATCCTGACTCCGCCAAGGTCGAACTCGCGTCCCTTCGGGAACCCGGAGAAGACCTTCGTGTTCGGCGTGTCTACGGTCCAGACGCCGGCATCCTTGTCGGTGTTGTCCCACACGAGCTCTTTCGTGTCGCTCACGATGCGCCTCGGAAGTTCCACCTTCTCGACGTCCGGGGACTTCGCGTCGACGTCTATCGCAATGGAACGCGCAAGCCCTGTGGCCGCCGGGACCTTCCCGTCCGTCGCCGCGCCAATGCCCTGCGCGAAGTTCTTGCCCTTCGACGCGACGAGCCGGTCCATGTAGCCGTCGAGCGACATGTTGGCGACAAGCTGCGAACCGCTCTCCTTCACGTCGCCGCGCAGGTACATCGCAGCGCACGCCGGCATGTGCGCGAGCACGTCAGTGCGAGCCGCCATGCTGAAGAAGTACTCGTTGAAGTCCGGCTCCGCGTTCTGGCGGTTGTTGTAGGAGTACTGGAAGACGCCGTCCCATCCGTTGAGCGCGCCGTAGGCACGCAGCATCGGCTGGCCCTCGGCGCCGTAGAATATCGGGTACGGGTGGTTGTACTCGCTCACCGTGTAGGGCTTCCCGGCGACGCGCATCGCCGCGAGGGCCGCGACGCATCCGCCGCGAGAATTGACCATCGCCCTGTTATCGATCGCCCAGTCCTCCTTGATGGAGGGATGGCACCAGTACTCGTGGTTGTCCACGAAGTCGAGCTCGGCCTGGAGGTGGGGCGTCGAGTAGCCGAGCTGCGTGGCGGAAACAGGGGCCTCCAGCCCCAGCTCCTTCTGCAGGTAGTCGCGCATGCCGGTCCAGTACGCGTGCTCCGTGTCCGAGATGAACATGTAGAAGTCGCGGCGGAGAGCGTCGTCGGGCTTGTCGCAATGCCTCACGATCGGCACCTCGCCCTTCGCGGCGGACTTGCCGTCGATCTCCTTCGACTCGCCGTACTTCTTCACGAGCCACTTGTTCCAGAGCGCCTTGAACTCCGAGGCGTATGGTTCGGGCGCATAGTTGAGGGCGTCGTTCCTGTACACCCGCCAGAGCGCGTCCTCGTTGTTGAGCTCCACGACCGCCACTACGGGGTCCTTCAGGTAGTTCATGCCGGTGTACGGGTTCACATGCTCGAGGAGGTTCTTCGCGTACTCCTTCTCGAGCTCGATGATGTGCCTGTCGAACTGGTCGAAGCCCTTGTTCGCCCACGGAGTGCCCTTCGCTACGCCGTCGCGCTCATCGAGGTTGCGCGCGACGTGGAGGTTCATGTCGATGTATATCCCGCGCTTCTTGAACGCGGCCACCATGTAGTCCATGCGGTCGCGGCGATCGGCGTCGAACTCGCGCTTCGACTTCGGGTTGAGCGGGAGTATCCCCTGCTCCTTCGGCATCATGAACGTGCCGTACTCGTCGTCGAAGTAGTGGAGCCGCACGCAGTTGATCCCGAATCCCGCGAGGCGCGCCGCAAGCCTGTCGGCCTCGGCGTGCGTCGGGAAGTTCGCGGGGCCCGTCAGGTTCGTAGCGTTGAGGCGGACGCGCCCGCGGTCGTTAACGAAGTGCCCGCCCTCTACGCGTATCCGCCCGTGCGCGCCGGCCGGGGCCTCCACGAGGTGGCTCATGTCCGCAGCGCCCTCCGCCTTTTCATAGGAAGGCAGGAACGGGAACATGCCAGACTGGTCGACGGCGAGCGGACGGCTGTTGTGCGAAAGCCCCTTGATGAGCTCCTTCTTGCGCGGGGTATCCTCCTTCGCCTTGGTCCACTTCCTGTGCTCGTAGTCTCCCACGTGCGTGTACTCCACGTCCCACGCCGGCCACTCGCGGTAGGCGTGGTAGCACCAGCTCCAGCCGTACTCCTCGAATATCTCGATCGCGTCGCGGATCCACTTGTCCGCGCCCTTCGACCAGAGGATGCAGCTGAACTCGCCCACGAGTATCTCGGCCCCGGGATGCGCGGCCTGGAAGTCGATCCACGACTTCAGCTCCACGCGCATCTGCTCCTTGTCCCAGTAGACGCCGTTGATGTATCCCGGATAGCTCCAGCGCACCTTGGTGGGCGAGCCGACCGAGGCGTGGGTGAGCGTGTGCGGCGAGTAGAAGTGCGGCGAGTAGATCACCTTCTCGCCCTCGTACCAGTAGCGGCACGTCTCGACCACGAACGGCGTCTTCGCGTCGACCCTGCGGACCGCCGGCATCACCTCAAGGCAGACGCGGCGCCACGTCTCGGGCGCGGCGGAGGGCTCGTTGAGGATGTCGTAGGCGTAGGTCGCGGGGTGGTCCTTGAGGCGCGCGGCGATGATCTCCCACGCCCTGACGAGCTCTCCCGCGTCGTAGTCCGGAGGAATCATGTTGGAGGCGTGCTTCGACGAGACGCATGCAGGCCCGGCGTGAAGATCGACGACGACCTTCATCCCGTGCTTCGCGCAGCGGTCCATTATCCCGACGCACCAGTCGAGCTTGTTGGAGAGCGCGGCGAAGTACGCGGGGATGCTTTCGGCGTGGCGCAGCTCCTTGCCGCCGATCTGGAGCCTCATGAGGTTCGCGCCCCAGTTCTCGAGGTTCGCGAACGACTCCTCGCTCAGGTCGCCGCCGCTCATCACGCCGCGCAGCGCCTTCGGGTTGTGGCGCCCGGCGAATTCGCCGCGGCGGACCTTCTTCGCCGCCTCGTTGACCGGCGCCACGACCTGCTCGTCCGGAATCTCCTTCGCGCGGTACACGCGCACTGAGTCGATCAGCAGCTCGCCTGCCGCGTTTTCAAGTCCGAGCACGACCACCGGGGACTTGTCCGGCTTGCCGAAGTCCTGCACCATAGTCCAGGTCTTCCAGTCGAACGAGCCAGTCTCGGACGGCATCTGCGGATACGACGTCTTGCCCTTCTTGCCGCCATCCGAGGGGACGTACGGCATCATCACCTTAGGGCCGTTCCACGCGCGGAACCCCTCGCCTACCTCGACGCCCTTGACGTCCGCCTCCACGAGCACCATGCCGTCTATGTCGACGTCGGGCTTGATGGTGACCATGGCGCTGCCCTTCTGGTCGCGGGAGACGAAGCGCATTGCGCCGTCGCCCGTTGCCCCGTCCTTCGCCGCATACTGCACTCCCGTTCCGTTCGCGGCGAGCTTGTGCGAGGCGAGACCACGCGCCTCTGCCTCGGCCGGAGTGAAGTCGCACTTCCACACCAGATCGCCGCGAACGTACGCCGCCTCAGCCGACACCGACGCAGCGGCAAACACCGCGGCAAAAGCCAACTTCCTCACCATTTGACAAGCACCTCCTATTTGGGCTCTCCAACTTGCACAACAAGAACCGCCCGCATTCCTGCCAAAGTTTAACATATTCAGTCTATCAAATAATGTGTGAGAAGTGTAGCGGAATCGGCGAGAGATTATGGGGACAGGCGCATTCGCAAATCGTGCATGCCTGGTAGGGGCCCGCGTCCCGCGTGCCCGCGGTCGCGCGGGACGCGCGACCCTACCGGCGTTTACCGGACTATAAGCTTCAAACCCTTGCCGGTATGCATCTCGAACCCTGTAGCGGTCTTAGTGACGATCACAAAGTAGCCGTTGTACGTCGACGGCGCATTTATCGTCCAGTTGTCGAACTGGCCCTGCTGATTAACGGAGTCGAACTTCAGGATTCCCCACCTGCCCATCTTCGGCACGCCTGCGAACGAAAGCTCGATCGTGCCGCTCGCCGGCGCGGCGACGAGGTTGCCCGAGCCGTCGCATCCGCCGATCGGAATGCCGCCCTTCTGGTCGAAGTCGAAGACCACCGGATACGTGCGGCCAGCCGTAGTGTCTGTAAGCGTGATGTCATGGCCGGTGAAGCCCTTCACGCGGGCCGGGAGCATCGCGACGTCCGTCGCCGTGATCGTCGTGCCGTCCGCAACCGTGCCCTCGATATCGAGAACAGCCGCGTTGACGCCGTTCGACATCACCTCGTAATGGAACGCAGCTGCCTTGGCGACGTTGGTGACCGTTACGTTCACGTTGGACGAGACGAATACATTCATCGGATTCGACCCGTTGGCGCCATTGATCTCGCCGAACACGAAGTTTGCGGGACCAAACTTCTCGACATCGGTTGAAGCCGTCCAGGTGGGGTTTCCGCTAGGCGAAATTATGGCGCGGAGGTGAGCACCCTTGCCGACAAGCGAGCCGACGTTGACCGTGTTGTTCGAGCACGTCATGATCGTTGCTCCGCGGCGTCCGCCGTATGCGAGGCCTTCAACCCAGTCTGCGTCGACGGCATCCACCTTCCCGATAGAGAACGGATGCTCGGCGGGGGTTTCCGGGCCGTAGAAGACGCAGGCCCCCATATAGGCGGTGTCCAACTCGCCTGAAAGAGTGACCGTTCCGTAAAGCGAGGAGGGATCCTTCCCCGCCTTGGGGAGGAAGTTGAGTCGGCATCCGCGCTGGCTGCTTACGCCGTCCTTGGCCGTCACCCGTCCACGCATTATAATGCGATGCGACCAGCCATGCAGCTTCAGCCCGCCGTCGCCGGTGATGTCGCCGGCCAGCACATGGCTGCTGTTCCATACAAGCGAGCCGTTGATGGCCGCGCCGTTGCCAAGGTCGATGTCGTTCTCGAATGTCTTCGAACTGTCACCTGCAACGACAGGATGGTCGCTAGAGGAACTCAAGACGAACGAGGTTCCGCCGACTCCGAAACCGCATCCGTCGGGAACATATACCTTCGCCGTCTGTCCGAGGACCTCCGGCCTGGCCACCTGGAGGAGGACAAGTCCGTCGGGATAATGGAACTCGTCCGTAAGCTCGCCGAAGAAATTGGGGACCGAGACGGCAATGCTGACATGCTTCCCAAGCGTGTAGGAGCCTGGACCGCTCGTCGCCCATGTGTCGTTGACCACCATCGCGCCCTCGAAACGCACATTGACGCCGGACGGGATCGACGTCTTCGACCAGTCGACGAAAGAGAAGGCCTTGAGATCCTGATGGAGGTAATAACCGCCTGTGAACGCCCTGACCGGGTGGCCGAACTCAAGCGTCCTGCCGGCCGGGAAGTTGATGAACGAGAAGGTGCCGTTGCGGGCAGCCAGCACGCCGGCAATGCGAAGGTCTCCCACGACGTTTGCGCAGTCGAAGATCACGTTGCCGCCGTTTGCACTGAGATAGGGGAGGCATACGGCGTTGAAGGCCGTCTTGAACTGGCAGTTGTCGGAACTGAAAGCGAGCCCCGGCGAAGCCTTTGTCAGATCCGCGTTTTCTGAGCTGAACGAAAAGGCTATCGTCTCGCCGGTGGCGGGACCGATCTTGGCGCCGATTCCACGGGCGACGAAGGACGCGCAGAAGTTGTGCCATCCGGCGGAAAGCTCGACGCCGTTTGTTGTCACGGCGGTTCCGCCGACTCCCTGGAGGAGAATCAGCCTGCCGTCGAGCGAGAACACACTGTAGTTGCCCATGTTCATGCGGAAGCTGTAGGTGCCGTCCGCGGGAATGTACCAGCTGCCCGCGTAGGTGTAGACGGTCCTTTTTGCCGTGACGCCGCTTGTAATCTCGGCTTCTGCGATGCGCACGGACTGCTGCGTCGACGCGGACTTCGGAGTGGATGCCGCAGCGGCATAGTGGAGCCAGTCGCGATTCGCATAGGCGGATTCAATGTTATCGCTGTAGTCGACGACGAACTCGCGAAGGCCGTTTTCTCCGCTGCCCAGAGGCGCGAATCTGTATACGCAGTCGGAGGAATTGGTGAAGACCTGACTCAGACTCGATCTGAAGAAACCGCCTTTCGGGTTTTCGAAGGCGTTTGTTATCGTCACGAAATCGAACCCTGCGGGAGTGTCGCTGTTGACGATGGTCAGCGTCTTGGATCCATCAGTCCCTGATATTGCGTAGTTGCCTGCGGCAAGCGCAACCGTGACCGCAAGATCGGCGTAGACCGTCAGATCAATGAGAGGCGTGACCGTAAGACTGGCGGTACTCGCGCCCGCGGGAATCGTAACAGCCACAGGCTCCTCCCAAGTCACGCCGGCCGTGCCGGAGCCTGCCGTGATCGTGTAGTACACCGTAAGCGGCACATTGTCCGCGTTAGCGCGTGAAACGGCGACGGTGCCGGCGGTGAGCGGCTCCTCGGAGGCATTGACCACCGCGCCGAGCGTCAGCTCTCCGGTGTAGATTGTTCCAACGACGACGGTGTCGGTAACGTCTTCGCCGCTGAGCGTAGCGACGGACACCTCATAC
>CAMORM010000085.1 GCA_946623785.1 uncultured Verrucomicrobiota bacterium | reverse complement strand
GCCGGGCTTTGGAAGCGCCGGCGCGCCATGAGGCCCAGGAACGACGGACTAGGAGTCGATGCGGAGGTGCCGCTTTACTTGTTCGGTGAGGACGGCGGGGGACGGCGGGATGGCGCGCGGGTCGAAGCGGTCGAGGAGCGACGCAAGCGTGAGCTCCTCGCCAAACTCCGCCCAGCCGCACCACCACGCCAGGACGCCCACTATGCGCTCCGGCGCAACGCCCGCCTCGCGCATGGACGCGATGCGCGTGTCGCCGTGCCGCTTCGCTAGGCGGAAACCGTCGCTCGACACGACAAGCGGCGCGTGGAAGTACCCCGGAGGCTCGAACCCAAGCGCGCGCGCCACGAGGATCTGCCCGGGTGTCGCGCCGAGAAGGTCGTCGCCTCGAACCACCTCGGTCACGCCCATGAGGCAGTCGTCCAGCGTGGCGGCAAGCGTGTACCCGGCGCCGTCGGGGTCGCGGGCAAGCGGGAAGTCGCCGAGCGCCGACGCAACGTCCTGCTCGTAGTAGCCGTAGAAGGCGTCGGTAAATCCGACGCGTGTCCCCGGCTCTACCCTGAAGCGCCAGCAAGGCACGCGCGGCGCAATCGCCGCAGCCGCCTCGTCCCAGGAACGCCACCTCCCGCGGCACGTTCCCGGATAGTGCAGCTGCTCTCCGGCGTGCGGAGCGGACTGCGCGCTCTCCACGTCCCTGCGCGAGCAAGTGCATGGATATGCCAAGCCCGACGACGCAAGCTTCGCGACCGCCTCGCGGTAGTATTCGCGCCGCTCGCTCTGCACATGCTCCTCGTCCCAGTCGAAGCCGAGCCACCTGAGGTCCTCGTAGGCTGCAGCGGCGGCGCCCGGCTTGTCGCGCGGATGGTCGAGGTCCTCCATGCGCATTATCACGCGCCCTCCCTGCAGGCGGGCGCGAAGCCACGCAATCGCGAAGGTGCGCGCATTTCCGAGATGGAGCGCTCCGGTGGGGCTCGGGGCAAGACGCCCCGTATAGGGGGTGGTGGCGTTCATTTCGAACGGAGGCGTGATGCGAGTTCGGCGTCGAGCGCGAAGAACGCGGCGCCTCGGAGCTTTCTGCCGTACACTGCGTCAAGCTGCCGCTTCACCGCCGCTTCGTCGAGACGCGACTCGTTCGCGCCCGAGCCGATCCCGACGACCATCTTGGATGCCGGGATCGCCGCCGCGTTCTCCGCAAGCCATTCGCCGAACTCGGCGTCCGACTCCGTGTAGCACATCGGCGAAACGAAGTCGACGAGGCGCAGGCGAAGCCACTCGGGCGCGTTCTGCCCAACGGACTGCTGGGTGCGCGGCACGGGATACACTGCCGCGGAAAGGACGACCGTCTTCGACTTCGCGCGGACAGCGGACGATATCTTCTTCAACGCTGCGGAAACAGTCTGCATGCGCGCCGCCGCAAGCGCGTGGTTTCCGCCGGACCCCAGCGGGTAACGGATGTAGTCGAACTGGATTCCGTCGACCCCCTTGGCAACGAGCCGCAGCGCTTCGGCCGCTGCGGACTCAACGTCCTTCGGACGGTCCGGCATGCGTCTTGTGCTTCCAAAGACGACCATCCACGCGTGCACCGAGAGCCCGGTCCTGCGGCACTCATTCATCGCGACGTCGAACTCTGGGCAGTCGGACTTTATGAACACGGTGTTGAACCCGGTGGCCGCCAGCTTGTCCGCCATCGCGCGCCAGCCGCCCGGGTCCAGCGAATGGCCGGCCGTCCACACGCCGCGCATGCGGATCGCGCCGGGCAGGCGCGAAAGCGTTCCCTCCTTCATCGGCGAAGGCGGGACTGCGTGCGCGTACCACACGCCGCGGTCGGTCTCGATCGCGCCTGCAAGGCCTGTGTTCCGCAGTGAGGAGTCGAATATCGTGGCGGTTACGCGGGCGTGGAGCGGGTTGCCGCGCGGGATGGACGGGACGAACGCGCACCCGGTGCGGTAGCTGCAGTGTATCTTCCCGCCAAGCCCGAGCGCGCGGCAGTCGAGCTTGCCCCACTTGCCTGGCTTAACCCCCATGAACTGGCCGAGCTCCTCGTTGCCGCAGTACGCGACAACAATCCTGCCGCCCTTGGCGGAGAAGGCTCGGATCGCAGCAAGGTCCGTCTCGGCGAAGAACGTGACGTCCTTGCCGAGCACCTTGCGGATCTGCTCTCGGGAGAAGTCAGGATGCGCCACGACCCCAACGGGGCGCGGGGCCGCGAAAGCGGCGGACGCGAGCATGATCGCCGCGAGAAATGCAGTGCGCGCGGCCATCGGCAGCCCTTCTACTTCCGCACCGTCCCGGTGACGGGCGACCCATGGACAACGTACTTGTACGTGGTAAGCTCCTCGAGGCCCATCGGGCCGCGGGCGTGGAGCTTGTCGGTGGATATCCCGATTTCGGCGCCCATTCCGAATTCGGCGCCGTCCGTGAAGCGCGTGGAGCAGTTCCAGTAGACTGCAGCCGAGTCGACCTCGCGCTGGAAGCGCTTGGCGTGCTGCGGATTGGCCGTCACGATCGCGTCCGAATGCCCGCTGCCGTACTCGTTGATGTGGGCTATCGCCGCCTTCACGTCCTTCACGACGCCGACGTTCAGCTCGAGTCCGAGGAACTCGCGTCCCCAGTCGACCTCGCCGCCTTCGACTCCGCCGAAGTGGAGCGCCACGCCCTTCTTGTCGGCCCACTTGTGGACCATCGGGAGGAACCTCTCCGCCACGGCCTCGTGGATCAGGAGGCATTCCGCCGCGTTGCACGCGCTCGGGCGCTGGACCTTCGAGTTGTCGAGTATCCTGATCGCCATCTTGAGGTCCGCCCCTTCATCGACATACACGTGGCACACGCCCTTGTAGTGCTTGAGCACAGGTATGAGGGCGGCCTCGCACATGGCGCGGATGAGCCGCTCGCCGCCGCGCGGGATCGCCACGTCCACGAGCCCAACCGCCCGGACGAGCTCCGACACGGCGGAGTGCTCGGTCGTAGTCACGAGCTGCACTGCGTCCTCGGGAACCTCGGACGCAGCGAGCCCGGCGCGCACGGCGGCGGCGAGCGCCTTGTTGGAGCGCAGCGCCTCCTTGCCGCCGCGGAGGATGATTGCATTGGACGTCTTGAGGCAGAGGGCCGCGGTATCGACAAACACGTTGGGGCGCGACTCGAACACCACGGCTATCACGCCGAGCGGCTCGCGCACCTTGTCGATCACGATCCCGCTCGGACGCGCGCGGCGCCATATCCTGTGGCCGACGGGGTCGGGCAGGTGCATGACCTCTCGCACGCCGGCGACCATCGTCTTGAAGCGCGACTCCGTCAGCGTTAGCCTGTCGACCATCGCGGGCGAAAGCCCGGCGGCCTTTGCAGCCTCGACATCCTCGGCGTTGGCGGCGTAGATCGCCTCCTTCGCGGACTCGAGCGCAGAGGCAATCTCCTCCAGCGCGGCGTCCTTGGCGGAATGCGTCAGCTTGCGCATGGCGCGCGAAGCGGCCTTCGCCCTGACGCACAGCCCGTGAATCTCCTTTGCAACAGTCATCCTTCATCCTCTCTGCAGCCGTCCCTGCGCGTCGCGCGAACGGCATGCGCGCGTTTCGCGCCTACTTGAAATAGCGGCCGAGAAGGCCCTCGAAGCCCGCGCCGTGGCGCGCTTCGTCCTTGGCCATCTCGTGCACGGTGTCGTGGATCGCGTCGTAGCCGAGCTCCTTGGCGCGCTTGGCGAGCTTGAGCTTGCCCTCGCAGGCGCCCTGCTCTGCGTCGGCGCGGAGCGTGAGGTTCTTCTTGGTGTCGGCATACACGACCTCGCCGAGGAGCTCGGCGAACTTGGCGGCATGCTCGGCCTCCTCGAACGCGTAGCGCTTGTACGCATCCGCGACTTCGGGATAGCCCTCGCGCTCAGCCTGGCGGGACATCGCGAGGTACATTCCGACCTCTGTGCACTCACCCATGAAATTGTCCTTCAGGCCCTGGACCACCTCGGCGTCCTCGACCTTGCCGGCGCCAATCTCGTGCTGGCAGGCCCAGGTCTTCTTGCCTGCGGTCTGCTCCTCGACCTTGAACTTCGCGCCCGGGACTCCGCACATAGGGCACTTCTCCGGCGGCTCGTCGCCGTAATGGACATAACCGCACACGGGGCATACATACTTCTTCATGGCATCGTTCCTTTCGTTGATGTTTGTGGCGCCGATTATAGTGGAAACCACCGCAATAAGCAAGCGCGAAAAGAGTGGAAGCGGTTCAGCGGTGTGCGGAGATTATGAGCCGGCTCGGCTTGGGCTCGTACTTGAGCTCGTAGACATAGCCTCCGCCCTTCCACTCGTTTTTGCGAGGAAGGTCCTCCTCGCCCTTGAACCCGCCGCGCGGAATCACGTCCTTGTTCTCGGGCCTGGCGCCGAATTTCCTGTCGAACACCGGCTTCGCCCAGTCGCGGAACTTCGCGAGCAGGGCTTCGTCGCCAGTGAAGACGGCCTGCACCTGCTCGACGACGTCGTTCCTAAGGAGCACGGAAAGCTGCCCCACCCTGTATTCGGTCTGCGCGCCGCCCTGCGGTCCTACGCGTCCGACGAGTATGCCCTTCCCCTGCGCACCGAGGAGCACCATCTCCTTGGCGAGGGGCTTTCCGTCCTTCTCCTCGAGCACCCTCTCCTGTATCTGCGCGGCGCCGGCCTTCGGCGCCGCCTGGATCACGTCGCGCCGGGAGTCGTTGACGTGGACTCCACCGAGCGTGAACCGGCCGCTCGTGAAGAAGTCGAACGCCGGGGTTGCGTCGCGCCTTGTCACAACGCCCATCCCGTTCGCGCCGGAATAGTTCCCGCCATAGTTGCGGGCATTTGGCGAAGTGGACGGCGTGACGGGGATCGCGTTGCGGAACGAGCGGTGTGTCCGCACGGCGGAGCACGGCAGGACAAGCGCCGCGGCTGCCGCGGCAATTAGCATCGCATTCATTTCACATCCCTCCTTTTTGCCTTCGCAGTCCGTTTCTCCCGCAGCGCTGGGAATCACATCACGGCGTTGTCGATGAGGCGCGTCTTGCCGTCCCAGACAGCGAGCAGCACCGCGTTCCCCGCGCGGAGCGTCTTCACCGGCGAGAGCGTCTCGGCGTCTACGGCTTCGACGTAGTCCACGCGCAGCCCGGCGTTCGCGAGCGACTTCGCGATGCGCGCCGATTCCGCGGCCCACCTGAGCGAGCCCTTCTTCGCCACGCGCAGCTTCGTCTCCCTGAGCGACATCGAAAGCGCGAGAGCCCTAAGGCGCTCTTCCCCGGAAAGATAGGTGTTCCGCGAGCTGCGCGCAAGCCCGCTCGGCTCGCGCACTATCGGCGACACCACGATCTCGAGGTCGAAGTTGAGGTCGCGCACCATGCGCCTTATGACCTGCGCCTGCTGGAAGTCCTTCTGCCCGAACACCGCAAAGTTCGGGTGCGCGAGGTTGAAGAGCTTGGCGACGACCGTGCACACGCCGCGGAAATGCCCGGGGCGGCGCGCGCCGCAGAGGCCCCTCGAAAGGTCCTCCTCGTTCACGTACACGCTGTGCCCCGGCAGGTACATGTTCTCCGGCGTAGGGAAGAACACTGCCGTGGCGCCGGCCTTGCGGCACTTCGCGAGATCCGCCTTTTCGTCGCGCGGATACCTAGCGTAGTCCTCGTTGGGGCCGAACTGCACCGGATTCACGAACACGCTCACCACGATTTCGTCGGCACCCCTCCGCTTCGCCGCCTCGATGAGCGACAGGTGCCCCTCGTGGAGGTATCCCATCGTAGGCACAAGCGCGATTCTGCGCCCCTCGGCGCGCCTCGCGGCGCACCATTTCTGGAGTTTCAAGGGTTCTCTGAAGGTTTTCATGATTTGAAGTTTAAAGTTTAAAGTTTGATGTTTGAAGTCTGGAAATGGGCAACAATCAAGATGGGGGTGGTGTCGGGGGCTCTGTCTTGACAGGGACTATGCGCGGAGCGCGCCGCCGCTCCTCGCGCATGCTTACGACGGCCACGTTCATTATTATGCCTATGGCCGTAAGCGCAGAAATGAGGTTGGTGCCTCCGTAGCTTATGAGCGGCAGGGCAAGGCCCTTGGTTGGCAGGCATCCCGTGACGACGCCTATGTTGACAATCGCCTGCACGGTAACGAGGAACGTCATGCCGAATGCGAGAAGCCCGCCAAGGCGGTCGCACGCGTGCATCGACACGTACACGCCGCACACGAACACGGCCAGGAACAGGAGCAGCACGGCAAGCGAGAAGAAGAGCCCAAGCTCCTCCGCGCCGATCGCGAAGATGAAGTCAGTGTGCGCCTCCGGGAGGTAGTACTGCTTCTGCATGGACTGGTTGTACCCCACGCCGGTGACCCCGCCGTTACATATCGCCACAATCGCCTGCTGCAGCTGGTAGTAGGCGTTGCGCGTCGCCTCCGATCCTCCGCCGCCCTCGTTTCCGTGCAGCCACGCCATCAGCCGCGCCCTGCGGTTAGGGTCGAGCCACACAAGCGTAACGACCATCCCGAACCCGGAGAAGCCAAGCAGGACCAGATGCCAGAACCTCGTCCCGGCCAGGAACATCAGCGTGAACCCCACCGCAAGCACCACCATGGTCGACCCGTAGTCCGGCTCGAGCACAAGCAGCACCGCGACTGCGCCGAAGATTGCGCACGGGACAACCGCGCCGCGCAGAAAGCGCGTGACCCGGAACCCCGCCCTCTCAAGCCACACCGACACGCACAGCACGGTCGCAAGCTTCGCCAGCTCGCTGGGCTGGAGGCGCATGGGCACGCCGAACCTCTTGAAGTCGAGCCACCTGTACGACCCGTTGATCTTGGGGAAGGCGAACACCACCCCAAGCATAACAAGAACCGCCACGAAAAGCGCTATCGTGAGCCATTTCCTGTCGCGCCAGTTGTGGTAGTCGAACACAATCGCCACCGTCATCACGAGAAGCGCCACGACTAGCCATACCGCCTGGCGCTTCACGAAGAAGTTGGGGTCGCCCTGAAGGGCCATTCCCCTGGCGCCGCCTGCGCTCGCGAGGACGACAATGCCGATAGACACGAGCGCAGCCGTGACGAGTCCCAGTATTGCAAGCGTCCTTCGCATTGTCATTGCCTCCGCGGAAACAAAAAGCGGCGGCCGTGCCTGCCGCCGCTTTTCGCCGACGCCTCAAGCGGAATCACTCCGCCTTGGCGGGGACCTTGAGGACCTGTCCGGGGGTGAGCGTGTCGTCGGCGAGGTTGTTCGCCTCCTTGAGCTGGCTCGCCGTCACGCTCCACTTGATGGCCACGGAATAGAGGTCGTCGCCCTGCTTCACGGTGTAGGTCGTGTAGTTGTCGGACGGGGGAATGTCCGCGGCGGCCGCGGGAGCGGCAACCTGCTCGACCACGGGCTCTGCAGCCTCCGGCAGCTTGGACTCCTCGGCCTTCGCAGCGGCCTTCTCCTCCGCGGGCTTGTCGGCAACCGGCTTGATCTCCTCCTTCTTTTCCTCGATGACCTTCGCGGCGTTCTCCGCGGCGGCCTTCTTCGCCGCATCCGCGGCGGGCTTTTCGGACTTCACCGGCACGGCGGGAATCTTGACCTTCTGGCCAACGCGGATGACGTCGCTCGAAAGGCCGTTGAGCTCCTTGAACTGGCGGATGTTAATCCCGTTGGAATAGGCGATGGCGCCAATCGTGTCGCCCGCCTTGACGACGTACTCCTTCGTTTCGCCCGTGTAGGGCTTGTACTCGCGCTTCGCTGCGGGAGCGGCCTTCTTGGCGCCGGCATCCTTCGCAGCCGCGGCCTTGGGCGCGGGAGCGGACTTCGCCTCCTCGATGTTGCCCGGGAGCTTGATCGTGCGCCCGACGAAAATCTTGTTGGGGTCCATGCCGGGGTTGAGCGCCAGCACGTCCGCCTTCTTCACCTTGTACTTGTGGCAGATGCCGCCGAGAGTGTCTCCGCCGCGGACAACGTAGGGCGTGAACTCTGGTTCCGCGGCAGGGGCAGTCTTGCCGGAGTCCTTGGCAGGAGCGGCCGTCTTTGGCGCATCCTTGCCGGCATCCTTCGCCGCAACGGTCTTGACTTCGTCCTTCGCGGGCGCATCCGGAATGGCCGTGACTGTCGTGACCGCCTGGTCTTCGTTCTTCGCAGGCGCAACCGCTGTGGCGGCGGTAGCGGTAATCGCGGCTGTGTCCGCCGGGGCAGCCTTTGCCTCCGTGGCGGCAACGGGCTCGTCCGCAGCAACCTCGACGGTCTCGACGGGCTTTACCTTGTTGCCCACCTTGTGGGTACCGTATTCGTCGTGCTTGCATCCGACAAGCGTCACGCACGCCGCGACGCCAACCACCATCATGACTTTTTTCATCTTTCCCGTCCTTTTTTTACGGACGCCGCGAAGACATCCCCGCGCTCGCCGTAGCTCTTAAATTGGTCGAAGCTCGCCGTTCCCGGTGAAAGGAGCACGGTTTCGCCTCTCTTCGCCTCACGCTTCGCCCGCTTCACCGCCTCCTGGACCGTCCCGCACTTTTCGCACTCGACGGCTTCTTTCCAGGAATCGTAAAACTGGTCCGCGCTAGCCCCTATAAGATACACTTTTTTGACCGACCTTGACAATACAGAAATTGCAATTTTCGGATTATCGCCCTTCGGAAGGCCTCCTGCGACGAGTCTCACGCCCACCCCCGCCATCTCCACACCCGCGACAAGCGCCGCAATGGAAGTCGCCTTCGAGTCGTCGATGTACCTCACGCCGTCTATTTCCGCAACGAACTGCATCCTGTGGGGAAGCGGCTCGAACTCGCGGAACGCGCGCCTGATCTCCGCCTTCGAAAGCCCCGCGCAGCCCATCAGCAGCGCCGCCACGACTCCGTTCGGCGCGAGCACGTCGTTGTAGAAGTAGCTTCCCGGGAACCTGAAGCACTCGTCCGCCACTTCGTCCCAGTTGTACGGCTCCACATAGAGGCCGTCCAGTCCCTTGAACGCGGAGAAGTCGAACTTCTGCTTAGCCATAGCAAGCAGCCTGCGCTTGAGCGCATGGTAAGTCTCCGCGCTGCCGTGCCTGTCGAGATGGTCCTCCTGCAGGTTGAGTATCGCCGCAGCCTCGAACGCATCCGGCGGAAGGTCGGTCGTCTCCAGCTGGAACGACGACACCTCTACGACCGCCCACGGCGGATTCTCGCCGTCCTTCAGCTCGTTCACGACCTCGCAGAGCGGCTTGCCGTAGTTTCCGCATGGCACCGCCTTCCCGCCGGCGAGTTTTATCCCGTCCGACACGATCTTCACCACCGAGCTCTTGCCCTTCGACCCCGTTACGGCGAGCATCTTCCCGCCCCGCGCGCGAAAGCGCTCCGCGCCAAGCTGGAGCTCGCTGACTACGGGAATGCCGAGTTCGCGCGCCCTGACCTGCCACGGATGAGAAAGCGGAATGCCGGGACTTGTCACGGCAAGCGAGAAGTCACCTTGCGGGAATGAATCGTCGCCATCGAGGACCACGACTTCGCGGCCCTCCCTGCGCAGCAGCTCGGCGGCAGCCTTTCCGCTCCGCCCGTTGCCGAAGACTATGGACCTTCCCGACATGGCCGCACCACCGTGAATCACTTTACGCCGTATCGCGCGCTGAACGCCTCGATGAGCTGGCTCATCTGCGTCGACGGATATTCCTCGGCGAACGACTTCATCTCTCTGTACGCGCGCGGAGCCATCGAGGCATCACGTTCCGAAATCATGATCAGAGACTGGTACACTATCCTGCGAAGCGACTCGCGCTTCTCGCGCGACGTAGCCTTCAACCCCTTCCGCGCCCAGTACAGCGCGCTCGCCTGCGGGTCCGTCCAGTCGAGCTTGCCGAACTCCGCCTCCGTGTCGCGCATCAGGGCGGGGTCCATCTTCACGCCGGAGAAGTCGCCGCGCGCAATGGCGTCCTTCATCGTCGCGCGCCACTTTGCCTCGTACACCTCGTGTGCGTCGTCGATCGGACCGCCTATCTTCGCGAGGAACATCCATGCGAGCTCGCGGTGGAGCGACGGATCCTCGGGGTTCAGCCCGATGCCGTCGTCGCGCAGCAGCTTCAGCCCCGCCTCGACCCAGCGCCAGCGGTCTTCGTACGAGGGCATCTGCACCGAGATGTTGTACGCAAGGTTCCATGCCGCATGGCCCCAAACCTCCGGAGTGTGCGGCTCGAGGCGCGTGAGCAGCGAGGCGAGCTGCGCGAGCTCCACGAACCGCCCCGTGTCCTGCAGGCGCTCGGCGCGGAACCACACGACCTCCGCCGCGATGCCGCGGAACCCGCCCAGCAGCGAAACAACCACGTCCCCCTCAAGCGCGCCGTCGCCGTAGGCTCCTGTTGCGGACGAACGCGCAGCTGCGCCCTGCAGAAGGAACGCCGCCACCGCGAAGAAGGCCGCAAGCGCGCATGGGAGGTAGCGCCTCACAGGAAACCGCCTTCCGCCAGCATCTCCATCGTAAGGCCGCCATCCTGGGCTTCTCCGGGATCTTCCGCGGAAAGCTCCTCGCGCCTGAGCGCGTACTTGCCAAGGACGTCGGACTCCAGGTTAACGCCGTCGCCGGGCTTCAGCAGCCCGAGGTTCGTGTCGCGCAGCGTCGTGGGGATAACGTCCACCTCGAACCAGTCTCCTCCGAGTCCCGACACCGTGAGCGAAACTCCGTTTACCGCTATCGAGCCCTTGAGAACGGAACCGGCCGCGATCGACACCGGGCACTTGAAGCGGAGGCGGAAGTCGCGGCCGCGAGGGGTCTTCGAGACGAGGGAGCCGCGACCATCGACATGCCCCTGCACGATGTGCCCCCCTAGCCGCGCGCCGGCGCGAAGCGCACGCTCAAGGTTGACCTTTGCGCCGGGAAGGATTCCGCCGAGTCCGGTGCGGTTCTCCGTCTCGCGGAGGACGTCCGCCGTGAATCGCGTGGCGTCGCACTTAACCACGGTAAGGCACGTGCCGTTCACCGCCACGCTCTCGCCTGGAACAAGAGGCTCGTCCCAGGGATCGAATCCGATCTCCAGGACGAGTCCTTTTCCGCGCGAAACGCGTCTGACAGTTCCGGTCTTCTCTATCAGGCCCGTGAACATCAGATGTTGAGCGCGGTCTTCGACCAGTTCGTCTTGCCCGCGAGAAGCGAAGGCGTGGTCATTTCGGACGGCACCGGGAGTCCGAGCAGCTGGAGTGCGGTCGGGGCGATCGCGGAGAGCTTCGCGAGCGGCGTGAGGTTCACGCCTGCCGCGTCGTTCGCCACGTAGAAGCAGTCCACCAGGTTCAGCGTGTGCGAGGTCTT
>CAMORM010000084.1 GCA_946623785.1 uncultured Verrucomicrobiota bacterium | reverse complement strand
TGTTTTAACTTTGGACTTGCGGGGCCGTCCGTCTTCGGGTAATATAACGCATGCAAGGAATGGCCAGAAAATGGGCGATCTGATAAATACGGAGCAGTGGCGGATTGTGATTCACGAATCCGAGGAAGGCGGATACTGGGGCGAAGTCCCGGCTATGCCTGGTTGCGCCTCTGAGGGGGCAACAATCGAGGAATGCCGCGCAAATGTGATCGAGGCAGCGCGCGGTTGCCTTTCTGCGTATCTTGAAATGGCGATCAAGCGGCTTGTTGCAGGGCAAGAGCACAAAGAGGTTGTGTTTGCATAAGGCCTCTGACCGCCAGGCAGGTTGAGGCTTATTTGCGAAAGGCGGGGTATAGGCACACTCGCACGGAAGGCAGCCATTTCATTTGATCCAACGAGGCAACTGGGCACGCCGTAGCAGTTCCCCACCACGGAAACCGGACGCTCAAACAGGGGCTACTAAATTCAATCTTCAACGCATGCGGAATTGAGAAGCCGCAGCGGTAAGTCTGTTGACACAATGGAGAATCCCCGCTCCACGTGGCGCAACTAGAGGGTTGCGTCGCTTCATGCTGCATGGTGCCGCTTTTATAAGTTGCAGCTCTTGTAGTTTCCCGGCAAAATCGCGCAGTTTTGCCCCATAAGTTAGTCCTCTCTAATCTCCTACAATTTTGTAGGAAACTTGTAGGAGATTTGTAGGAAAGTATTGCTACACTCATTGCGTCTCGAAAAAAAAGGAGCAACGCAATGCGCACAAGCATATTCGCCAAGGGTCGGCGTAAAGCCGAAAAGGCCAGCATAATTCGCAGTAATCGCGCCGCAAGAACGGGTTTTGCCGTATTTTGCGTCGTAGTCGCCTCGGTCTCTATGGCCGCAGTTGACATAGACTCCATGCCGCAGTGGACGTTTGCGGACACGGAGGTTTCCACCAACTGCCCGTTGCCGATGGCCAAGAATCCCATTGAGAACATGAGATGCTCGCTTGAACTCGTCGGTCTTGCGAGCAACAACGTGGAAGTGGCTTTCGGCAGGGATGCAAATACGAACGGCGTGCTTGACATCTGCGAACGCAGCCTGTCCCTGGGATGGGATTGCGGAGAATGGCGGATTCGCAACCACGCCGCGGAGTTCGCATGCCAGCCTGCCACGACCAACGTAGAGAAGCGACTCGACTTCTTCCTGCATGTGGACGGCTATGTTCCCCAGAGGATGCATTGCCGTGAAAACGGGACGGAATTGGACTGGGGGTTCGCCTCTGGCATCCCTCCGTGGGTGTTTGACCCGGACTGGGATATGCTAAGGCTGACTGTGCGTGGTGTAGACTGCGGCTACGGGGCATTCAACGCGGCTGTTAAGGTCGAAGGGTCTGTCTTAACTTTTCGCTGAAAGGAGTAGGCCATGTTTGAAAGAATACTGATGTATGTGTGTCTTGCCTGCGCAGCGTCGCTTCTGCTCGCGTCCGCCGTGGTGTGGATGCATGAGCGCGGCATACGTCCGCTGGGAAGCGCCGTTTCTTGGTTCCGCCGGCTGCCTTGGCTGGGACGCGTGGTGGTGGTGCTTTTTGCCGCTCACATGTTTGCATTCGGATCCGGGAAGGGCGACGGCGGAAATTCCCCGAACGGCGGATCGGGAGGTGGCTCGCTTAGGGGCAATGCCCAGCCAGCTGCCTTCGACCCTGGGTTTACGCCAGAGGAGATTGAAGTTGGATACGCGCTCTGGCGCGTCGGCACGAACGAGACATGGTCGTTCGAGGCACCGCAGGGCGCAGGCGAGGTCTCCTCGTGGACGAAACGTGGCGCGGCAGAGGACTGGATCGGCATAGACGCCAGCAGCCTTGGGTTTGCCGGCGAAGGGGAGCCGGCCTACATGACGTCCTCCGGCGAGGTTGCGCTGGGAGACGTGGTCTACTCGGCCTTTGGCCGGGCGGCGTCGGTTTTCCCGTGGGACAACCGGCATCTTGTCTCTGCAGGGGGCGAAGGAAGCGGCGCGTGGCGCATGAACACCTACTGGGACTCTTTCGTCGGCTGCTGGGTGAATGGGCTTGTTGAGCGAAGCACAAACGCCCTGGCGTCTGTGCAGCTGGAGCTTACCCGCGACGGAGCCGCCCTGTTCCTGTACGACCTTTCCCGAGTCGGGGCGGACGCGAGCAACTGCACCGCGTCTGTTGCCAGGGGGGGCGCGTCGATCTCGCTGCCCCTCTCGCCGGATGTGACGTCGGTTTCGTTCTACAGGCTGCTTCCCCTGGACCTTGTTGTCCAGGACCGCGACGGTGACGGGCTTTCGACGAGCGACGAAGTCAAGATATACCACACCGATCCGGGGCTTGCCGACACCGATGGCGACGGCATTCCCGACGGAGTAGAAGTCCTGAACGGATCGGATCCCGTTGCCCGGAGCGTGCAAAGCGAGGAGATCCTGGCGCGCGTCGCGGCATCGTCTACGAACGAGCTTTACCAGGCGGCAGCCGTAGTCGAGCCGGATTCCCTTTCCGCAGTCAGGCTGTGGGACGGTTTTGCGGCAGACATCGGAACATCCGCGACTAATCTGCTTTTCGAGCGGACCCTTGACCTCGGGTCGGTCAACGGCTGGCAGCACTTCTTCCTTTCGTCGTCGCCAGATGGAGCCGGCGACTGGGATCTGCGTGGAGTGGAACTCGAATGGGACGATGGATGCGGCTCTTCCGGCACGGTACGCGCTTCCCCTGCGGGCGACAGCCTCTATCTGCCGCTGACAAACATGTCCGGTTCCGTGACGATACGCCTGCGTGCCACGGACGGCGTGGTGCGTGCGGCAAAGCCGATGTACCTCCTTTCCTATTCGCCAGTTGTCACGTTCGCCGGATGCACTCCGGTCTTGGACCAGGCAGGCAACAAGATTGCGCTTGTGGCCATACGCGATGCGGACAACCCCATATCCGTTTCGTTCGACAGGTCGCTCCGCCCTTCGTCCGGATCTCTCAACGAGGGTGAATCCCGTCTTCCTGGGCTTGAGGACATCGAGATGCTTTCGGGAGGGAAGCTCCGCTTCAGCGGCTCCGCGGAAGGTGGAGTGCTGGAGATACTTGGAACCGGCGAGAGTTTCCTCCCGTCGACAGGCCTCGGCAGCGGAGCGACTGCCGTCATGGGAACGAACGGCAACGCAATTGTGCTCCTCGACCCGTCCGTGAGTTTCGGGGACAACCATTCCTACGGGGGCTATTCTCTGTTGTACGACGAAGGTGCGGATACATACGCAGTGACCAACCGCTATCCGCTTGAGGGCAAGTGCATCTGGCGCAGCTGGCTTATCGACGTCTCGGGAGCGGCGAGCTGTTCGTGCGAGCCCTCGGTGACTTCCGGCGCCGATTACCTGGATTACATCACCTCGTCAATTTCGCGCATGGGGGAAACCGCATATGGATGCGTCTACGTCTACGGCCAGCTGGTCTGGCAGGGGACGACTCTCCACAAGACGTTGACCTCCAGAGAGGAACATATTGCAGATGATTCGGAGCTGCTGGAAGCGTTAGGCGAATGCTCGTCATGCGAGTTAGACTGCGAGGATGGCATGTGCGACGCCGTAGACGGGCCGACGCTCGGATCGCTGCGGTTCCGCGTCTCGCTTGGGGCACCGCGCCTCGGCCAGCACAGCGGACTGGTGTGGTTTTCAACGGAAGGTCCCGTAGCCCTCTCGCCGCTGTCCTTCAACGCTACGATCCGCGCAGACGCACAGGTTACAGTGTCTACAAACGGCTCTTCCGTGACGTATTCATGCGGCGATGCCCGCGGACGCGACGTTGTCCTTGATCCGATTCCGTCCGGCGTGCGCGCCACGGTGCGCACGCACGCCACGGGTGCGCTCGACAACACGTGGGAGCTGGAGAACGTCGGGGGCGCGGCGTCGGCGATCCGCATCCGCCAGATAAGCAGGATCGGTAACATAATGCGGGACGCCACATACTCCTGCGATGGCGGAATGTGGACCGAGCTCGACAACATCTCCGGTGTGCGCGAGTCGGTCTCGCGCGTCGATGCGCTCAACACGCCCGGCGTAGGACGCCTCACGGAGACGCGCACGCAGCTGGACCCGTGCAGCAACCTGGTCAGCTCCACGGTCACGGAATACTCGCTTGTAGGAATAGGAGCCAACGCCGTACTGCGCCAGACGCATTGGACGCAGGACACCGGTTCGACGACATTGTGGCGCAGCGCCACATACTGGGATGATGCCGCGCACAGGGGGCGGCACGGCAAGCCAAGGCTCGTCTGGGGCAACAGCCTTGCGTGGAACTACCACGACTACGACGACAACGGATTCGAGACGCTTCTCGTGGAGCAGAGGAACGGGTCTTCCGTGCCGCAGGCGTTCCCGTGGGTGGACGGAGGAGTGCTCCACGGAACGGCCGGGCTTTCCGACGCATGGGTGACGGTCTCGGACTATACGCCGTTCGCCGGGGATGACGCCGATCCGGAGGATGCCGGAAGGGTGCGCTGCGAGACGCGCTACGCGGTGCGCGGCGGCGAGGCGCTGTGCATCGGCAGGAAGTGGCACAGGTACACGCACGTAGTCCACTGCGGGATGCCGGCCGTCAAGTGCGAGACGTGGCGCGCGTCAGGGCCCGCGGCCGGCATGGCAGACGCTTCCAACGCCTATTCCTGGGAGGTGTCGCTGAGCGAAACCGGGCAGGGGGTGCCGCTTGTCCTGCGCGGACGCCTGGCCGACAGCCTCGACGAGAACGGCATCAGGCGCACCCACTTGTTCTCGGTCGTCGGCGGAACCGTGCGCGAAGAAGTGCGGCGATCCTTCGGCGCAAGCGCCTATCCGACGTACGAGGTCGTCGAGCGCGACGCTTCCTACGGAACGACGCTGCGCGAGGCCACGTGCCTTGCCGAAGGTGACGTTGCCATTGCAGAGGAAACGTCCGTATACGACGAGAAGAACCGCCTGCGCAGCAGGACCTTCTCCGACGGCACTTCGCTGACAAACGCATACTCGTGCTGCCGCCTGCTTTGGTCGGAGGACAGGCTGGGGCGCAGGACACTGCGCTCCGCGGTCACGGGCCGAGACAGGCTGTACTACGCGAACGAGGACGTGTGGCTAAGGGACGTGTCCACCAACGGCATGCACCGCGTCACGCAGCACTTCATGGACGGATTCGGACGCGAGACGAACGTCGTCGTCTACGTTGCGGCAGCCGCCGGCGAGGCGACGAACTCGATTGCGTCCGCTGGCTGCGAGACAAGCCGGACTTCCGTGTCGTATCCATACGGCGGATCCGACCACGTTGTGACGGTTGACGGCCGCGGCAAGAGGACCGTGTCCGTGAATTCCGAATACGCAGACAGGGCGATTTCCCTCGAGCGCGTGTTTGCGGAGGGCGCCGAGGAGTGCTCCGTGGAGACGCTCACGACGCGCATCAGGGGCGGGGCAAGCTGCGTTGCCCGGACATGGGACGGAAAATGGAGGCGCGAATGGACGCTTGACGACTACGATTCGAATGGCTGCCTGGTTTCGTATGAGATAACCGAATCGTCCGACTGCGGCGTCGTGACCAACATGGTTGCCCGCCACGACTTCCTCGGGAGGAAGGTGCTAGTCGAGACGCCCCTTGGCAGCACGGCTACAACCTATCTCGGATCCTCGGGGCTTGTCGGGACGACGACTGTCTCGGCCGGCGGGGAGCCGCGCACTACGAGCGCGCTTTACAACGAACGGCGCGAGCGCGTCGGAAGCGTCTGCGACGGCGTCACGTCCTTGGCGGAAATCGATTATTCCGAGGATGGCGAAGGGGTGTGGTGGCGTCTCGAGCGCGAGACTGTCCTTGGAAGCGCGACGAACTCGGTGTCCGAAACGCGCACAATGCTCACCGGCCTCGGAGGAGGCGGGCCCGTGTCCAGAGTGGTGCGGACGTCCGCGGACGGCGTTGTCTCCGACATGTGCGAATCCCTTGGCGCCGGTCCGTGCGCGCGCGTCGGGACAGTGAGCAATTCTGTTTCGGGCGTGACGACGCGTTCTTCGGTGGGGGGACTAGTCGTTGAGACTGCCGGCGCCGGAGGGTCGCGAGTCCTGTCGTACGACGCGCTTGGCAGGAATGTGCTTGTGTCGAGGCCAGGCGGCGTGCGCGAGTCCGCCTACGAGTACAACCCGGCTGGTGACGTTGTTGCGGTCCATTCGTATACGAACGCGGACGCATTCTCGTCTGCGCTTTTCGGGTACGACTCCTTCGGGCGCCGCGTGTACGCGGAGGATGCGCTTGGCGGGGCGGTGACGACTCGCTACGACGCCGTCGGAAACGTGGCCGAAATATCCGGCGCCACCACTCCCGTTAGGTACGAGTACGACACGTCGGGCCGATGCACCTCGCTTTCCACTACGCGAAATGGTATAATCTGGGACATGACGAGCTTCACCTACAATCCGCGGACCGGACGTTGCACTGCCAAATACTACGCCGACGGCGCGCAGGAAGCGCATTCGTACACGGCAGACGGGCTGCTGTGCGAAGAAGTCAACCAGTCTGGTTCGTGGGTGCGGCGCGCATACGACGCGTCCAGGCGCGTTTCCGCACTGCAGTCGAGCGACGGAAAGGCCGACGCATCGCTTTCCTACGATGAATTCGGCCGCATGTCCGCTGCGTCCAATGCGGCTGCGGTTTATGCCTATTCACGGGCATGCGGCGGGGTTGCCACCAACGAGGCCATCGCCGTTGGGACGAACGCAGCGGTCTATGTCCGCGCCCTCGACCAGTATGGAAGGGTGTGCGGACGCGGTTTTTCCGGAGGCCTGTGGCAGGCCGTGGAATACGACGGCAGGGGCAGGGTGTCTGCGGTGTCGAACGACGCTGCGTCCGTCCGCTACTCGTATTCCTCCGAAGGGCTAGACATTGGGTGCGTCGTCGCTTTGCCCGGCGGCGTCACGGTGAGCCGGCAGGTGGCAAGGGATGCGTTCCGCCCCGAGCGCGTCATTGCCGTGACGAATCTCGTCAACGGCGTGGCCGTTGAAGGCTTCGAGTATTCGTACGACGCCGCAGGAAGGGTTGCGCGATGCAACGGAATCGCCTTTGAGCGCGACGTTCGCGGACAGCTGACGGGTGCCTGCATCGAATCTGGCGGGTCGTCAGGCGCAGGATTCGCGTATGCGTACGACCTGGCGGGCAACGTGGCCTCGCTCGCCAGGGGGACGAATGAGCTAGCCTGCGTGGCGAACTCGCTCAACCAGTATGTTTACTTCGGGGACAACCTGGTGTCGGCCGATCTTGACGGATGCGTGAGTCAGGTTGGCAGCGTGGCGTACGGATACGACAGCGCCCTGCGCTTGGATTCCGTGTCAACCGGTGAAGTCCAGGTTGCGTCGTACGCCTACGACGCCTTCGGGCGCCGAGTGTCGAAGACGGCCGGAGACTCGTCCACGGTGTTTTTCTACGACGGACTCAGCCTTGTGCGCGAGACAAGGACGTCGGGAGACGGACCGGCTGACGTGTGCGACTATTGCTGGGGCAGGGATGCGTCGGGGACGCTCTGCGGCGCAGGCGGAGTGGGCGGCCTTGTGTGCGTGGTGCGGAACGGCGCGGTCTATGTGCCTCTCTACGACGCGTTCGGGAATGTCACGGCGTACGTTGACTCGACGGGCTCGGTCGTCGCAGAGTATTCGTACGCGCCCTTCGGGGGATCCGTTTCCGCATCCGGCGCAATGGCCGGAGAGTTCCGCTACAGGTACTCCACGAAGTACCACGACGAAGACTCCGGGCTTGTGATGTACGAATGCCGCTGCTATTCGCCTGAGCTCGCCAGCTGGATGACGCGCGACCCCATTGGCGAGAGCGGTGGGGTTAACCTGTATGCGTTCTGCGGCAACGACCCGGTGGGGAGGTTCGATCCGCTTGGCATGTTCGTGGTCATCCCGCCGAACATATACGATCCAGCCGGCACCTGGATTAGCGTTGCTGAGCTGTATTTCAGGGCGACGATGAACTGGGAGTTCGCGGCAACGCTTCTGGAGCTTTCGCTGAAAGACTTCGATGGCTCGCTTCCGGTTGTGTTCGGCGAAGGTTCTGTGGCTGCGAATGAGATACGCGATTCTGAAGAGTACAAGCGCGATGTTCGCCGCCTGCTGCGGTCTCTTCCAGCGGGAAAAAGCTTCGTTCAGGAGAGGTCGTCGGTTGAGTTCCTCTCGGGCGACCTGTACGCTGCCGCGAAACGCGCGCGCATAGAGTACAGCGGCTATGTGTGCCGTCCAATCGCGGGCGCGGACCGCACTTCGCTGAACGTGACCGTTTCCGACACTTATAACTTCGAATGGTGGGATATTTCGGACACTGGCAAGGAGCTTAGCATGGAGGCCATACTCACGACGGCCGGCAACAACATGGCGCACCTTGACCAGATCCGCGGGGTCATCAAGCCGTTCGACTGGGAGGTGAAGTTCAGGGAAAGCAGGAGGTGGCAGCGATGAACAAGCAGAATGAACCTTTGCCTTCGTCTGGTGTTCTTGCGCGCCGCCCGTGGCTTCCCGCTGCGGTGTTTCTTGCCGCATTGACGGTGGTGCTTGCCACCGTCGCTTTGCTTCTGGCGAATGTCAGCAGTTCTGTCTATCGGTTCATTCCTGACTTCCCTGACCGGCTGATCGTGTTGCTCGATTCATCTGCGGCATGGTTGATGAAGTGGATCGTCCCGGCTGCCGCCGTCGTCATGCTTGTCATGCCTGTTGTGCTGCTATTCACCAGGCGGCATCGCAGGACAGGCGTGAGGATGCTCGTCACGGCCCTCTGCGCGTTGCTGTTGGGGATTATGCTCGTCGAAGCCATTTTCTTCGTCGGACTGATGGCGTTGGCAACAGACCAGGCGAGCATAGCAAGGGAGAACCTTGCGCGCAGGGAGGAGGCGAGGCGCGCCGGGCGGACGGACTATGTCCGTAAGACGATTCCGCGCCTGCGCCAGGGGAGGTGGACGTTCGGAGACGGACATTACGCCATTACCAGCCGCGGCGGCAGCCCCGAGCGTTTCTGGCTCGTCGATGTAAAATACAAATACGAGCCAAGGGGTGGCTTTTGGCACGACCGCGTCCTGCTGAAGGACATAGTCCGGTGGAATGAGCGCGGCGGCGGCTTGTCCGTCGAGACGCTTGGCGGCGGCAGCTATGAACTTGAATATGCCACTGGCAGGCTTGTCGGCAGCCACGGCAAAGCACTGGAGGGAAAGTGAAATGAAGGTTCTGATAGTCGAAGACGAGCCGATGCAGGCCGAGCACGCCGCTGCGGCAGTTGGCGTCTGCGGGTTCGAAAGCGAGATAGCGCATGACGGTCAGGAAGGGCTTGCCAAGCTGTGGTCCGATGCATACGACATCGCCATAGTCGACGTCGAGATGCCGCGCATGGGAGGTCTCGACCTCATACGCTTCGCGCGCCAGAAGCAGATAAGGACTTACTTTGTCGTCCTCAGTTCGCGGACTAGCCCCGCGGACAAGATTTCCGGGCTCCAGATGGGGGCGGACGACTACCTTGTGAAGCCCATCTCGATAGACGAGCTCTCGCTTCGCCTCCGCGCAATTGCCCGTCGCCTGAACCCGGCGACAGGGATAGAAACGCTTTCGTCGGCTGGCGTGGTGGTGAACATCGGGGAGCAGACCGTGTGGAGGGACGGGAATGTGATAGAGCTCACTCCGCGCGAAAAGGAAATCCTGGTTCTGCTCATGCGCAACAAGGGGAGATGCATGCAGTATGACGTGATCGCCAGTCAAGTGTGGGGGCCGATAGACGTCTCGCCGAGCGTTGTCTCGGCAAACATCAGCCGCCTGCGCAAGAAGCTCGCCGTGGGCGAGAACGCGGACAAGGAGGTCATACACACCATCAGGGATTTCGGGTATGTCTTCAAGTGAGAGCAGAACAATCCGCCGGATTGTCAACGAAGCGGGAATTCCGCTGCTCGCCGCGGCGATGATGGTTTCCGGCGGCGTGGCTACCTGCCTTGGCGCAAAACTGCTTTTGGGGAGGCTTGGCCCGGAGGCGTTCCCGCTTGTCGTCTCCGACTATGTCTGGATAGTGCTGTGGGTGCTGCTGGCCGAGGCCGCCTGCGTCGGCATTGGCGTTGCGGCCTTCTGCATGGTTTCGCGCAGGTTGTCCCGTCCGCTGGAGCGCCTTGCCTCGGCTGTCGACGCGCTTGAGCGGCGTCACGGGAGGGAGGAGCTGGACGCCGACACCGGCATAGCGGAGCTGGACGGCCTTGCGGAGTCGTTCAACCGGCAGCAGGCGGTGCGGATGCGACAGTCGGACGAGATACGCAACATCGCGAGGAACGTGATGCACGACCTGCGCGCGCCGGTCACGAACATCTACAACGAGGCCGACAGGCTTTCGCATTCGCTTGTCTCGGGCGACGAGGCGGCCGCCTCGGTGATGGCCGCCAGCCGCGCGATACTCGCCATGGTGGACGCCAACGCGGAGATATCGAGGAACTACGGCGGCGTGGCCGATTCAGCGGCCGAGGTCCTTGACTTCTCCCGGATAGTCCGCGAGTCCGCGGAGATGTATTCCGTAGTGGCGGAGGAGAGGGGCCTGCGGCTCGACATCTCGGTGCCTGGCGGCCCAGTGCCGTTTTCGGGTCATGACGCCAAGCTGCGGCGGCTTGTCGCAAACCTCCTGGACAACGCCTTGAAGTTCACGGAGGAGGGCGGTTCCGTGTCGTTGCGCCTGGCGGCAGACGAGAAGGGAGCCTTGCTGTCCGTCTCAGACACCGGGTGCGGCATTCCGCAGGACCAGATCAACTGCATCTACGAGCGCTTCTACAGATGCCCCGGCAGTCGCTCCGTGCCTGGAACAGGACTCGGCCTTTCCATGGTGCATTCAATCGTCGAGCTCTATGGCGGCAGAATCGAATGCCATTCGACCGAGGGCGAGGGCACGACGTTCGACATCACCTTCCCCCTGCACAATGGCGCATTCGGGCATCCCGTTGAGTGATGCCGGCATGCCCCATGCCCGCGCCAGTTAGTTAGCCACTCCTAATCTCCTACAACTTTGTATGTTGGGAAACGGGAATTGGGAATGGGGAATTTGGAGGGCCGCTGTCCTCAGCGGCCGCAGGCTTCGTCCAATCCATCCGCCACGAGGACGGCACTCTCGACGTCTACGACTACTCCCTCGTCTCCAACACCTGGACCCGTACCGTCACCCACCTCCACGAACAATCGGCTACCCCAGTCTCCGGCAAGACCACCCGCGACATCACCATCACCAACTCCCGCGGCGAAATTCTCGAACAGAAAACCGAGGCGTACATTGGCGAAGTTTGGTATACTA
>CAMORM010000083.1 GCA_946623785.1 uncultured Verrucomicrobiota bacterium | reverse complement strand
GTCGGCCTCGTTGTAGATCGTGGCCTTGAGGCCCTTGAGGGACTCGAAGAAGATGTTGCCCTTGTAGAGGCCGAGCGTAACTTCCGCCGTGGCCTTGTCGGCCCACACCTGGATCGCGGCGCGCGCCGCCTGGGTGGCGGGGTCGAACCAGCGGCCGTCGTAGATCTGGTCCGCGACGAGCTTCGAGAGCTGCTGGAAGAGGAGCGTGGAGCGGCGGTCCATGATGCCCTCGTAGATGTACTTGAGCCCCCACGAGAGGACCTCCATTCCGGGGGCCTCGTACACGCCGCGCGACTTCGTGCCGATGATGCGGTTCTCGAGCGCGTGCTTCATGCCGATGCCGTTGCGCCCGCCGACCTTGTTCATCTCGAGCATGACTTCGTAGGGCGTCATCTTCTTGCCGTTGACGGCCACGCAGCGGCCCTTGACGAACGAGAGGGTGACCTTCTCGACCTTGTTTGGCGCCTTCTCGGGCCACACGCCCATCGTGGGCTTGACGATGCGCATCGAGGTCTCCATGGACTCGAGGTCCTCCGCCTCGTGCGAGAGGCCGGCGAGGTTCGCGTCGGTCGAGTACTTCTTCTTCGTGCCGACGAACGCGACGATTCCGCGCTTCGCGAGGAATGCCACCATCTGGGTGCGACCGGGGAACTTCTTGAGGAGCTCCGCGTCGCGCCATGGGGCGTAGACGCCGAACTTCGGGTCGAGGACGTTGGTGTAGCGCTCGAAGCGCATCTGGTCGTTTCCGCGGCCTGTCGCGCCATGCACGAGGACCGTGCACCCCGCCTTCTTCATCGCGGGGAGGAGAGCCTGGACCGTCACGGCGCGCGCGATGCCGGTGGAGTTCCAGTAGCCGCCGTCGTACATCGCCTGGCACTTCACGGTCTCGAAGCAGATGTCGGCCATCGCCTTCGTGACGTCGACGATCGTCGTGTCTACTCCGGTAGGCGCCATCTTCTTCTTGATGTCGTTGATGTCCTTTTCGTCGGGCTGCCCGACGTTGGCGGAGAACGCCTTCACGTTCACCCCGGCGTCCTTGAGGACGCAGCATATCGTCTTGGAATCGAGACCTCCGCTGACGCACACGCCAACGGTCTTGCCCTTGAGTTCTTCGAGTTTCATTTTGTGGCCATTGCCTTTCTTTTGGAAAACACGTTGCAAATCGGAAGCGCCCGCCCTCCGCTTACTGCGCGGGCTTCTCGGCAGGCTTTTCGGCAGGCTTCTCGGCCGCCGCGGGAGCGGGCTCCGCAGGCTTCTCCGCGGGCTTCTCCGCAGGCTTCTCGGCGGCAGGGGCGGGAGCTGCCGCTGGAGCGGCGGCGTCAAGCTGGGCCGCCGCTGCGTTGGCGGCGTCGAAGAGCGAACGGGGCTCCCAGCGCCTGCAGGCGTCGATGAGGGAGTCGATGCGCGATTCGTCCTTGCTGGCCTTCTCGCACTTCTCCTTGAGCGCCTCGAGGTCCTTGATCGCGCCATCCTTGTCGCCCGCCTGCGCCTTGCAGCGCGCGGCGCCGAGCTTGGCGGCGAGGAGGAGGTAGCTCTTGGCGTTCGCCTCGTCGGCCGCGAACTTCGCGAACGCCTCGCGAGCCTCGTCGTACTTCTTGAGGCCCTCGAGCGAGAACGCGAGCCCGATCTTGACGGCGTCCTCCAGGCCCTCCGGCTCAGAGCCGGCGAGCTTTGAGTAGAGGTCGTAGGCGTCCTGATAGCGGCCTTCGTCGTAGTAGGCCTTCGCGAGGCGGAGCTTCATGCTCGCACCGGCCTTGGAGGAGCCGTACTGCGCGACGACCGTCTCGAGTTCGTCCGCAGTGCTGGCCGCGGAAAGCGCGCTGGATGCGGCGGCCTCGCGGGCCTTCATCCAGTGGCGCGCGCCGTAGAATGCACCTACGACGGCAGCCGCTACAGCAAGCGACACCAGCCACGACTTGCCTTCCTTCTTCCACCAGTCGTAAAGCGGAATCAGCTCCGGGGGAAAGCCCTTGGGGAGGTCTGCGACCGGCTGCTCAGCCGGAGTGTTCTGTTCTTTGCTCATTTCCTTGTCTCGTCTGTCGGTTGTTTTTCGCAAGCGTCGGCCCACTTGTCGAGGACCGTTTCGTCGCGTCCCTCGACGCGCGCCACAATACGGTTGTAGTCCAGCGCGTCGGGGAAATCCTTGTTGCGGACGAACCTGAGGTGTCCGCGCTGCGGCGGCTGGGAGAGCCTGCGCTCGGAGTCGCAGAGAACCACCGCCGTGAAATACGTCGTCTTGGGGACGCCGAGCGTCTTCACCATGTCGCCGAGAATCTGGCGCGCAACGCCGCCCGCGTTCCTCCCGGCCGCCGCGCGCTCGCCGCGGATGTACGGGGCGTAGAGCGCCGCGACGCGGATAGCGTTCGACACCTCGATGCCGTGCTTAGCCATGCCGCGGTCGTAGCGGTCGAGCATCGCGAGGTACTTCCACTCGGGGGACTTGAGCCCGCCCGACTTCGTGATGTAGTCGGAAAGCCCGGGGAGGAGGTCGTGGAGCATGCCGCACTTCCACATCATCCTGAACGCCTTCTCCGAAGAGCCGTAGGAGAAGAGCCTGAACACCTCCTCGCACACGCGCGGCTTTGCCGCGTTGAGGATGCAGGAGTGCAGCGCGCAGATGGCCTTCGCCGTCTTGCGCTCTATGTCGAAGTCGAGGCGCGAGGAGAACTTGATGGCGCGCATCATCCGCACGGGGTCCTCGCGGAAGCGGATCATCGGGTCGCCGATTGAGCGGATGACCTTCTTCTTGAGGTCCTTGAACCCGCCAACGTAGTCTATGACGGCAAAGGTCTTGATGTCGTAGAAAAGGCCGTTCACCGTGAAGTCGCGGCGGTTCGCGTCGGTCTCCGGCGTGCCGAAGGTGTTGTCCTCCATCGGCCCCTCGTCCGCATGCTCGATTATGTCGCCCACGCTCTGCGAGTTCGCGCGGAAGGTCGCAGTCTCTATGACCTTCTGCCCGAAGCGCACGTGCGCGAGGCGGAACCTGCGCCCCACGAGGAAGCAGTTGCGGAACGCTCGCTTCACCTCGTTCGGCTTGGCGTCCGTGCCTACGTCGAAGTCCTTTGGCGCGCGCCCCAGGAGCAGGTCGCGAACTCCGCCGCCGACCAGATACGCCTTGTATCCGAGGCTGTTCAGGCGGTACAGCACCTTTAGCGCGTCCGGGTCGATGTTTTTACGCGAAATGCAGTGATCCTGCCGCTGGCAGATCACCGGACCTTTTTTATGGCGTAAAAATTCAAACATTCAGGTAATTATGCCAAAAGGAGGCCCCAAAATCAAGGCGAAACCTAGACGCGGATGTTCCCCGCCGCGAGCTCGGCACGATAGCACTCGACGGTGCGGCGTATTCCCTCCTCAAGGTCGATCTCCGGTTTCCAGCCGAGCGAGCGGATGAGCGTCGTGTCGCAGAGTTTGCGCGGCGTGCCGTCCGGCTTCGACCTGTCCCACGCTATCTGCGCCTTGCAGCCCGTTGCGGCCTTGACCATCTCCGCGAGCGTGCGGATCGTGACCTCGCGTCCGGAACCGACGTTCACGAGGTCCGGCGGGTTGTCCATCTTGAGGAGGAAGACGCATGCAGCCGCGAGGTCGTCCACGTGCAGGAACTCCCTTAGCGGGGTCCCTGAGCCCCAGAGGTTCACCACTGGGTCGCGGTTGAGGCGCGCCGTCTCGAACTTGCGTATCATCGTGGGCAGGACATGCCCTCCAACGACGTCGTAGTTGTCGCCTGGCCCGTAGAGGTTCGTCGGCATGAGAGAATGGTACGTCACCCCCTTGTCGCGGCGGAGGAACTCGCAGAGCTTGAGTCCGGAGATCTTCGCAAGCGCGTAGCCCTCGTTCGTCTTCTCGAGAGGCGAAGTGAGAAGCGCGGACTCGGGGATCGGCTGCGGGGCCATGCGCGGGTAGATGCACGTGGAGCCGAGGAAGAGGAGACGCTTCACGCCGGCCTCGAACGCGCCCATCACGGTGTTCATCGCAATCATCTCGTTCTCGTAGAGGAACACGGCGTTGCCGGCGGAATTGGCGCCTATGCCGCCCACCTTCGCCGCCGCGATCACCGCGACGTCCGGCTTCTCCTCGGCGTAGAACCTCCTCACCGCGGCCGGGTCCATGAGGTCGAGTTCCGCGTGCGTCCTCGTGACCACGTTCGCAAAGCCATCCTTCGCGAGGCGCCGGCAGATGGCGCTTCCCACCATCCCGCGATGCCCCGCAACGTATATCTTGTCCTCTTTTTCCATGGGGCGTATTATACAACATCCCCCTTCCGGCCGCAATGCCGCCGTGCCGCATCCAACTTCGGATCCCACGCCCAGCCGACGCAGTTGAGCCGCCGGGACGGCGGCTCTCCATGACGGCTCGGCCAGACAGAGCCGAAGTCAGTTCCGGAGCTTGAGCTCCTTCTCCGCAAGCGCGAGGTCGGAGTCCATCATCATCTTCACGAGGCCCTTGAACGTGACCTTCGGCTCCCAGCCGAGAACGCGCTTCGCCTTCGACGGGTCGCCCAGGAGCTGGTCGACCTCGGACGGGCGGTCGTAGCGGCTGTCGTGGTGCGTGTACTTCTCCCAGTCGAGCCCCACGTACGAGAACGCCTCCTGGAGAAACTCCTTCACGGAGTGCATCTCGCCGGTTGCGAGGACATAGTCGTCCGGACTGTCCTGCTGGAGCATCCTCCACATGCCCTCCACGTAGTCGCCCGCAAATCCCCAGTCGCGCAGGGAGTTGACGTTGCCCATGTAGAGTTCGGACTGGAGGCCGAGCTTGATCCGGCTCGCCGCGCGCGTTATCTTGCGCGTAACGAATGTCTCGCCGCGGCGCGGGCTCTCGTGGTTGAAGAGGATTCCGTTCGAAGCGTGCATGCCGTACGCCTCGCGGTAGTTCTTCACCGCCCAGAAGCCGTAGAGCTTCGCTACGGCGTACGGGCTGCGCGGGTAGAACGGGGTCGTCTCCTTCTGCGGGACCTCCTGCACCTTGCCGTACAGCTCCGAGGTCGACGCCTGGTAGAAGCGAGTCTTCACGCCCGACATCCTGATTGCCTCGAGAAGGCGCATCGTACCGAGCGCATCGACGTCGCCGGTGAACTCGGGCGAGTCGAACGACACCCTCACGTGGCTCTGCGCGGCGAGGTTGTACACCTCGTCCGGCTTGACCTCGTGCACGATGCGCATGAGGTTCGAGCTGTCGCCCATGTCGCCGTAGTGCAGGAACAGCTTCACGCCGTTGACGTGCGGATCCTCGTAGAGATGGTCGATGCGCGCGGTGTTGAAAGTGGACGCGCGCCTGATTATCCCGTGGACGGTATACCCCTTTCCAAGCAGGAGCTCCGCAAGATACGACCCGTCCTGACCAGTTATGCCGGTGATTAGAGCGACTTTGCCTGCCATTGCGTGATCCTGGTTTTGTGGTTAAGTAGTTAAGTGGTTAAGTGGTTAGGTGGTTAAGTGGTTAGGTGGTTAGGTGGCTGGGTGGTGGATGATGCCGCAGGCAGAGGGAGTCTACACTAAAAACGACGCAATCACGACGGCAATGCCCGCAGCGACATGCACCGCGCCAACGGTCTTCATGCGCCAAGGCGCGGACACGATCCACTCGATGGCCTTCTGCGTGCGCCACGGATAGAACATCGAATACATCCCGAGCACGATGCACCAGTACGTCCAGCTGACGGCAACGAGGCGCCAGTCGCTCTCGACGAGGCGCGCGCACTGGAAGAAAGCAGCCGGATAGAGCATCAGCACCGCGCTCAGGCCGCGCATGGCGAGATGCTTCGGCATCCACGCGATGGTAAGCGGTATGAGCACGACCGCGAGTATCCACAGCTCGCCCGGAAACGCCTTGAGGAACTTGTCGAAGACGTCTATGCCGATCACGTCGAGCTCGTGCGCGGTCCAGAACCAGCCGATCGGCACAAGTATCCAGGCAAACACCTTGTTGTCGCCGAAGGACTTGATCCAGCCCGCCGCCTTCCCGGGCATGGCGAGCATGGCCGCCCCGAGGAGGAGCGGCGGAATGCCTATTGCAAGCGACCACGCCAGGAAGTTCATCTCGCGGCCCTCAGCGCTTCTTCACGCCGCCGCCGATGGCGAGCGGAGTCGACTTGACCTGCTCCACGATCTTGGCGGTGACGTCCGGATGGTCCTTGAGGAACTGCATCGCCGCGAGGGAGCCCTGTCCGAGCTGCTCCGCGCCGTACGCGATCCAGCTGCCGCGCTTCTCCACGATGTTGCGCGCAAGGGCCGCGTCGAGCACGCTGCCCTCCCACGAGATCCCGCAAGCGTAGAGGATGTCGAACTCCGCCTCGGTGAAAGGCGGCGCGACCTTGTTCTTCACGACCTTCACGCGCGTCCTGTTTCCGACGACCGCGTTGGACGTGTCCTTGACCTGCCCGATGCGCTGCACCTGCAGGCGGCACGACGCGTAGAACTTGAGCGCCTTGCCTCCAGGGGTCGTCTCGGGGTTGCCGAACATCACGCCGATCTTCTCGCGCACCTGGTTCGTGAAGATGCAGAGCGTCTTGGTGCTGGCGAGGACGCCCGTGAGCTTGCGCATGGCCTGCGACATCAGGCGCGCCTGCAGGCCCATGTGGCTGTCGCCCATGTTGCCGTCGATCTCCGCCTGCGGCGTGAGCGCCGCCACGGAGTCCACGACCACGACGTCAAGGGCGCCGCTCTTGACGAGCTGCTCGGTGATCGTGAGCGCCTCTTCGCCGGAGTTCGGCTGCGAGACGAGCAGGTCGTCGAGGTTGACGCCGATCTTGCGTGCGTAAGAGGGGTCTAGCGCGTGCTCGGCGTCGACGAACGCCGCCATTCCGCCGGCCTTCTGCGCGTTCGCGACGACGTGGAGCGCGAGAGTCGTCTTGCCGGAGGACTCCTGCCCGTAGACCTCCACGATCCTTCCGCGCGGAAGCCCGCCCACGCCGAGCGCGAGGTCGAGAGAAAGCGCCCCCGTGGATATCACCGGGATTTCCTGCTGCGCCGTGTCCCCAAGGCGCATGATCGAGAGCTCTCCGAATTCCTTGCGGATCGCCGAAAGCACAGCGTCGAGACGCGAATCGGTCTTCTTCGCGGGCGCTTCGGCAGCCTTTTCCTTTGCCATTTTCCTTTTCCCCCTTTTGCTTGTTTTCCAGAATCACCGCGCGTCATTTCTTCGCGCAACCGCACTTGCCGCACTTGCACGACGGCGAAATCGCGTCGCACACGCCGCGCTCGTAGGCTATGCACTCGATGACTGCGCGCTCGTTGTCCTCGAAGTCCTTCTCGTACTCAAGCGAGCAGACGCCCGTGTAGCCGACGTCCCTGAACGCCTTGAAGACAGGCACGAGGTTGATCTTCCCGCGCGGAAGCGGTACGGACCTGCCGTTGGGCTTGCCTATCTCGAAGTTCTTGATGTGCGCGTCGAAGATGCGGTCGCCGTACTTGCGGATCGTCTCGGCCGGATCCTTGTCGCATCCGTACTCCCAGCCCACGTCGATGCAGAAACCAACGCGCGGGTCGAGGTCCTTGATGAGGTTCCACCCGTACTCGACGTCGGGGTACATCTCCGGCGACGCGGGGCCGTGGTTGTGGATAGCGTACTTGATGTCGAACTCCTTCACGAGCTTGTCGATCTCGAGGAGCAGCGCGCGCGAGCCGCGGCGCTTGTTCCAGGAGTCCTTCTCGTCGGCCGGCTCGTACGGCACGCCCACAACGGTCTTCACGCCGAGGCGCTTCGCGAACTCGAAGCGCGAGCGGATGCTCTTGGCGTCCTTGTCGTAGATGGGGCCTATCGCATAGGGCGTCACGCCGAAGGATGCGCACTTCTCCTTGAACGCCGCGATCTGCTCGTCCGTGGACGAAAACGGGAGGTGGAAGTCCTTCACGCAGAGGTAGTGCACGTCCGCCTTCTGCATGATGGCGAGCGCGTCGTCAATCGAGCGCTTGTTGAAGGTGTACCCTGCGACGCCTATCCTGAACGGCACGCCCTTGCATGCGCACGCCGCCTTCTCCGCCCCGTCCCTGGAGCACGCGCAGCCGCTCTTCGCGGGCTCCGCAGTGCAGCAGCCCGCCGCAAAAAACGCAGCCGCCAGACCTATGGAAAACGTCTTCTTCGTGATGTCCATTTTTCCTCCTTTGTGTTGTCGGGAAGTATACCAAAAAACAGCCGCCTAGCATAGCGCAAACAGGAATCGGAATCGGCCGTGTGGGGAATGGCTGGCCGCAGTGCCGGGCGGACGCGGGATCAGATCTCGACGGCTCCCTGCCGAAGTGTCCGCAGGACGCCGTCCGTGCTGACCATCACCACCGTAGAGGCGACGCCGCCGGGCGAAATGCCGCCGTCTACAACGACGTCCGCCGAAAGCCCCACCTCCTCGAGCGCGGCAGGCGCGTCAGTTGCGGCCCGCCGGCCGCTCAGGTTCGCGCTCGTCACGCGCAGAACGCCCCCGCACTCCGCGAGGAGGCGGCGCGTCCAATCGTGGTCCGGGACGCGCAGCCCCTCGTATACGCCGCCCTTCGGCAGCACGAGCGTAAGCCCGCCCGGCCAGTGGCGCGCGGCGAGTTCCGCCGCAGCCGGGGAAAGCGGGCTCCCGAGGAACCGCTCGGCGGAAGCGGCGTCCGCCGCGAGAAGCGCAATGGGCTTCTTCGCCTCGCGGCCCTTTATCGTGTAGAGCCGCTCCACCGCGTCCGGGAAGTCCGGGTGCGCGGCAAGGCCGTACACGGTATCGGTGGGAATTACGGCAACGCCGCCCTTCATCAGGACGGCGGCCGTTTCCGCAATGGCGGTTTCGCTGCAGGCGAGCGTCTTCACTTCTCGATCGACGCGTGGTAGCTCTGGAGCGAGCGGACCTCGCCCTTGCCTTCGCGCGCCGCGCGTATTCCCGCCGCGGCCGCGAGCGCGGCTGCGAGCGTGGTGAGGTACGGCACGCGGTACTTGATCGCGGCCTGGCGGATGCGCGAGTCGTCCGCGCGCGAGTCGCGGCGGCCCGAAGGCGTGTTGATTATGAGGCACACCTCGCGGTTCTTGATCGCGTCAAGGACATCCGGGCGCCCCTCGCCGATCTTCGCCACAACCTCCGCGGCAACGCCGTGGTCGTTGAGCCACTTCGCGGTGCCTTCGGTGGCGATGACCCTGAAGCCGATCTTCGCGAGCCCGAACACCGCGTCCGCGGCCTCCTCGGGCTTCTCGGAGAGCGACACGAGCATCTTGCCGGGCTCGACGGGGAGCGGGGACCCAGCGGCCTCCTGCGACTTGAAGTACGCAAGGCCGAACGTGTCCGCAAGTCCGAGGACCTCGCCAGTGGAGCGCATCTCGGGCCCGAGCACGGGATCGACCTCCGGGAACTTATCGAACGGCATCACGGCCTCCTTCACGCCGAAGTACGGCACGTGGTGGCGGCGGTCGAGCCCGAGCGACTTCACGGTGTCGCCGAGCATGAGCTTCGTGGCGATGCCGGCCATCTGCGTTCCGCCGACCTTCGACACAAGCGGCACGGTGCGCGAGGCGCGCGGGTTGGCCTCGATCACGTAGACCTTGCCCTCCGGGTTCTCCTTGTCGAACTCGATCGCGAACTGCATGTTCATGAGCCCCACGACCTTGAGCTCGGACGCGATGCGGCGCGTGTAGTCGAGGATCGTGGCGCGGTTCTTCTCGCTGATCGACACCGGCGGGAGCACGCACGCGGAGTCGCCCGAGTGTATGCCGGCGAGCTCGACGTGCTGCATGATCGCGGGAATGAAGATGTCAGTTCCGTCCGAGAGCGCGTCGGCCTCGCACTCGAGCGCGTGGCAGAGGAAGCGGTCGAGGTAGAGCGGACGGTCCGGCGTTACGCCGACCGCCTTCGCCACGTACTCGCGCAGCATGATCTCGTCGTAGATGACCTCCATGCCGCGACCGCCAAGGACGAAGCTCGGGCGGATGATGAGCGGGTAGCCGAGTTTCTCGGCGCACTTGAGCGCGCCGTCGATGTCCGACGCCATCATCGACTCGGGCATCGGGATGCCGAGCTTGTCCATGATGGAGTGGAAGAGATCGCGGTCTTCGGCGTCGTCGATCGAGTCCACGGAAGTGCCGAGGATGTTGCACCCGGCGTCCTTCAGGCCGCGCGCGATGTTGAGGGGCGTCTGCCCGCCGAACTGGACGATCACGCCCATCGGCCTCTCGCTCTCGTAGATCTGCAGCACGTCCTCAAGCGTCACGGGCTCGAAGTAGAGCTTGTCGGACGTGTCGTAGTCTGTCGAGACGGTCTCGGGGTTGCAGTTGACGATGATCGTCTCGTAGCCCATGGCGCGCATCGCCATCGCCGCGTGGCAGCAGCAGTAGTCGAACTCGATGCCCTGGCCGATGCGGTTCGGCCCGCCGCCGAGGATCATCACCTTCTTCTTGTTCTCCGAAACGGGCACCTCGTTCTTCGGCGCGTTGTAGGACGAGTAGTAGTACTCCTTGCCATCGACGCCGGAAACGGGCACGGCGTGCCAGGTCTCGACGCACCCGAGGCCCTTGCGCTGCGCGCGGATGTCCTTCTCCGGGACCCCGAGGAGCTGGGAGAGGTACTTGTCCGAGAAGCCGTCCTTCTTCGCCTGCACCAGCATGTCGTCCGGCAGGAACCCGCCCTTGTGGAGGAGGATGCGCTCCTCCTCCTCGACGAGTTCGCGCATCTGCTGCACGAAGTACGCCTTCACGCCGGTGAGCTTGAATATCTGCTCGTCGGTCGCGCCCTTGCGGAGCGCCTCGTACATCTGGAAATGCCGCTCGGAGCTCGGCACGGCGAGGAGCTTCAGGAGCTCGTCGAGCGACTTCTCGTGGAAGTCCTTCGCGAATCCGAGTCCGCTGCGGCCCTTCTCGAGAGCGCGGATCGCCTTCTGGAGCGTCTCCTTGTAGGTCTTGCCGATGGACATCACCTCGCCCACGGCCTTCATCTGCGTGCCGAGGCGGTCCTCCACGGCGCGGAACTTCTCGAACGCCCAGCGCGCGAACTTGAGCACCACGTAGTCGCCGCTCGGGGTGTACTTCTCGAGCGTTCCGTCGCGCCAGTACGGGATCTCGTCGAGCGTCATGCCCGCGGCGAGCTTCGCGGAGACGAGCGCGATCGGGAAGCCGGTGGCCTTCGAGGCGAGGGCGGACGAGCGCGACGTGCGCGGGTTGATCTCGATGATCACCACGCGGCCTGTCTTCGGGTCGTGCGCGAACTGCACGTTCGTGCCGCCTATGACGCCGATCGCCTCCACGATCTTGAACGCGTCGCGCTGGAGGCGCTCCTCGAGCTTCTTGTCGATCGTGAGGAACGGTGCCGCGCAGAAGCTGTCGCCCGTATGGACGCCCACCGCGTCGATGTTCTCGATGAAGC
>CAMORM010000082.1 GCA_946623785.1 uncultured Verrucomicrobiota bacterium | reverse complement strand
CCATTTTCTCGCCTCGCAGTTGTCAAGCCACGGTAAAACGTTTGTAAAGAAATTGCAAAGCGCCTACCGCTGCGCGGCCTGCTTCTCGAAGTAGGGGACGCGCGAAAGCGGCGTCGCGACCTCGACAACGGCAGGCCCGGAGTAGACCTGGCCGTCGTCGGACTTCCATTTCCCCGGCGGAATCACGACCTTCCGGGAAGCCGCGCCCTTCTCCATTACAGGCGCGACAAGCAGCGAGTCGCCCATCATGAACTCGTCCTTGACCTCTGCATAGCCGTTCCCGGGGAAGCAGTACTCGAGGTTGCGCATCATCGGCTCGCCGGTCCTGGCGGACTCCTTCGCGAGCTCCACGAAGCGCTGGGCGAAGCGCTGGCGAAGCTCAACTGCGCGGCTGAACAGCTTCTGGTGCTCAGCGTCGAGCACGCGCCACGGCGAGGCGGAGATCTGCATCATCGGGCAGAGAGCGTGCACCTGGGCCGAGCGGACGAAGAGCTCTGGGTCGAACGGAGCGCCGGGGAGGAACGTTGTCCACGAGCCGCCGCCGATCATGTCGGGGCAGATGAACGGGCACCCCACGAATCCCGCGGCGAGCATGTCCGGCACAAGCCGGCGCAGCGCGTCCCATGAGTGCGCCTTGTCGTGGAGGCGCATTATGACGGGCTTCCCGGCGAACCCGAAGCCGTTGCGGTACTCGCTGCCCTTGTACTTGAGGGCGAAGTCGCCGTAGCGCGCGCTCTGCGCGGCGGGGGAAGCTGAGGCGTCGTGCGCGAACGTCTTCGGCGAGGAACCCTCGAGCCCTACGCACCCGGCGTAGAAATGCACTCCGCCGCCGTCGAACTTGAACCCGTCGGCGCCATAGTCCTTCACGAGACGCGAAAGCTGCTCGTCGAACCAGGCCACTGCGTTCGGGTGCGTGAGGTCGAGCAGCGCACTAGTCCCGTTCCACCAGTTGATCGGCGCAGGCGGCGGCTGGCCGTACTGCGCCCGGCGCCTGGACGACACGAGGAATCCGCCCTTCTCGGGATAGCCCTTCACGTCGTCGGGATTCATCCCCCAGGCGACGCGGCGGTATGCGGGAGTGTCCATCGACACGAACGGGCACATCCAGAGCAGCACCTTGAACCCCATGCCGTGCAGCTTGTCCATCATCCCCTTCGGGTCGTCGAACCGGCGCCTGTCGAAATACCATTCGCCGTAGCCGTGCTGCCATGTGTCGTCGATCATGAAGATGCCCGGCGGCAGGCCGTGGTCGACCATCGACTTCGCGTATGCGAGGATGTCCTTCTCGTTCTGGTGGTACGTAAGCTCGATCCAAGTATTGTACTGCGGCGCAGAGAAGTACAGAAGCTCCGGCTCCTCGCCCGTCGGCGGGAACCATGTCTTCGACGCATAGCGATACGCCTCGCCCAGGCTGCGCCCCGCGTCCTCCTTGAGCACCACTTCGCCATTGTCGGATTCGAGCGCGATCTCGCCGCCCGACATCTTCACCCCGACCGGCTCGGCGCACCATATCGCGCGCCCCCTGTCGGAGCAGAGGAACGACAGCGACTGATGCCCGTAGTTGTCCTTCCTCAGGTCGCACTTGAAGCCGCTCTTCTCCGTGAACGGCATCTCGCGGCCAAAGGCGTTGCACAGCCCCCACCACTTCTCCCCCGGAAGCATCTTCACGGTGAGCGAACCCGCCTGCGCCGCCATGGCGAGAGAAACCCCCGCCGCGAGCAGTGCGGATGAGAAAACCTGACGTCCGCAGGAAAAACCAGCCATCTCGAACCTCCTCGTTTTAGATGGCGGTATCATACCATAAACGGAACGGCACCGCCACGACTATCATCAGCCGCGGCGGGACGGATGGCGTGAAAACCACGCCCGGACGCCCGGAAGCGCGCCCAGGCCACAGCCTGTCACGAGACTTCCCAGCCCTTTCTATACTTCATCGACGCATGGGCATTGGCCACCTCGCTCGTCGTCCCCTAATTTTCCCTGAATGTGTTTGCGCTGCGGATCTCCGCCTCGCGGGCTTTGCAGGCCTCGAACTTCTTGCCGCCAACGCGATTGGCGAGAGGACGGTCAACCGGACCGACTATGGTGTTGCCCTTGATTTCGAAAGTCTCGGGCAGAAGCAGGATCCCGCCCGGGTTCTTGTACACCAAGGTGCCGCGCGACCCTGCGAAATAATTGTCCGCAATCTGTATGTCGCACACATCGGTGTCAAGCGAGAACGCGAGTATCGGCGAGGATGTGTTCGGGTTGGGGCGGACGTCGTAGCCCCATCCAAATCCAGTTCCGATGCACCGGTTGCGGTTAAAAGTGCAGTTCCTGTAGCCTACTCCCGGCTTGCAGTCCCTCGCCCAGACCTCAAAGCACTGCGTGCAGTTCGTGACAACGCAGTCCACGACATGGACGTTTTCCCAGCTCCGCAACGGATTCGGCCCCTGCATGGTGAAGGCCACGTCGTATATGTCGGCGAAGACGCAGTTGGTCACGACCACGTCCGACCCTCCTCGCCAGAGCTGCACGCCGTTGCCATAGCGCGTCCCGCCCCATTCCGGCTTTGGCTCCAGGTAAGAGCCTCCGATCTCAAGGAAACCGCACCCCGAGATGCGGACATGAGATGGATCCGCCACACTCAGCCCATGCGAGCCGGTGCCCCTGAAAACCACGTTCCTGACTTCAGTGTTGGACCCGGAAGCCATCAGGTGCATCTTGACGGCGATCCTGATGTCCTTTGCGGCAGCCGCGGGGTTTTCCTCGCTCCAGACGGTCAAGCACTTGTAATCGTCGACAAAACCCCACTGTTTCGATGGCGTCTGCTTCTTCTTGTACGAGCTCTTCTGCCCGAAGAAACGCCCGTCGATCAGGAGGAATCCGACATTGCCGTCTTCCGTCTCGTGGTTTCCGTCGAACAGCGAATGGTCGGACAAGTCTATTTGCCAGAGCTTGTCGCCGACCGGCTTCCATGTGCCCGCGTCGCGCTTTGGAATCTTGTAGCCGCACACCTCGGGAGCTGGACCCGTTCCATACGCGTCGATCGCCGTTGGCGAATCGGACGAAAGTCCGGCCGGAACCTTCATCTGGCCGAAAAACACGTCGCCGCGCCGCAGCAGTCCCGTCCCGCCGGCAGGAAGGCCCTCGCCGAGCTTGCGCAATGTCCGCCACGGCGTGCTTTCGGTAAGGCCGTCGTTGGCATCATCTCCTTCCGACGAGACATAGCGCACTTGCGGCTGTGCGGCCCACAACCCAGTCGCCGCGATTATTGCGGCCCAGAAGAAAATCAGCTTGGTTTTCATGCCAACATAGCCATGTATTCAGTTTATCGAACGACAAGTACAATTCCACCAATCACGGACAACTCGGCGTCGAACGTGGTGCCGTCGACTTCACGCCGACAGGGAGAGTCCATGTGACCGTGTGAGTGCCCGTGTTCGCGCTCGCTCCAACGTCCTTTATGCCGTCAATGGCATACGTAACGCCAGCGATGACGGTTGTGAAAACGATCTTCTGGTAATTCCCGGACGAAACGTCCTGTCCGCCGGCTATGGTGTAGGTGATGTCCACCTTGTTGTTCCACGGCCAGCGCTGCACTACGCTGTCTATTGCGATTGTGGTCGCAGCCAGGGCTGAACCCGTCGCAGCACAGGCAGCAAGAGCGATGGCGAGGAATGCGCTTTTACTTGTCTTGTTCATTGTTTCACTCCTTTGATGTTAATGTTTCAGATGCCGGCGCGGCGTCGGCGCAATGATTCCCGCATGGGGAATTGACGCAATCGCGCCCCTTGTCCCGACTGCGGCCGAACACCGACTCGATTGCGCGCAATGCGCCGTCGGAGTCGAAATTGTTCGGAATCAGATATGTTCCCTCCGTGTATTCGTTCCACCCGTTGATGTATACGGCACCAGGCTTTTTCGGATCATTCTCAGCATGCGCCTTGGCCTCGGCGAGGATCTCGCGGAAGGCCTCCGGCGTGTTGTTCGTGAAGGTCATCGTGTAGGGATAGTCGAGGGTCTTCCACGGATACGGTTCGTCTAGGCGGCAACGCGGGGTGGAATCCCACCCTGTCGTCACGTTGGGTATGTACGGCAGCCTCTTTGAGGACATCTCCTTCCAGCGCTTGCGCACAATCGGAAAAGACGCCCTGTAGTCGATCTCCCACTCGCCTTTCGCGCGCATTGCCGAGGTAACCTCGCTGGGCATGTGGTAGGGGGATGTATTGTAGTCCGTAAGCGAGTCGAAACCGCAATCCGCCATGAAGTCAGCAAGCTTCGGGCCGGCGCACTGCGCATTGAGGTGCAGCTCGCCGAGTCCCGCGGCCCGCACGATTTCGCGCGCTTCTTCCAGCTCCGCCTTAATCCGCCCGGCGTCGTTGCCGCGCTTGGAGCAGAAATAATGGGCGTCATAGATCGAGAAGAACAGCCTGCCGTCCTTCCGCCAGTACTCCGGCTTGTTGAAGTAGTGGTCCACGGAATAGCGGATGAGCCCGAGGAACTCATCCTTCGTGTGGGCAAGGGACATGAGCACACGGCGCGGCTCGCCAAGCTTCGGACGGAACTGGTCTCGCCTTTCGTGGTAGCACCACATGAGAGCGAACTTCATCCTGGCGCGGTTCCGCGCCCGGAGGAAGCCCTTCTCCAGCGACTCCTCCTGCGTAACCTTTCCGTCATACCAGTAGTAGTCGTACAGGAAGACGTCTATGCCCGCGTCGGAGGCAAGATCGATTTCCTTTGCTACGTCCTCGGGATTCGCGCCATCTAGATATCCGGCGCTTGGAACGAGCGGCTGCCTGTGTCCGGGGAAGCGCGGCTTGGCCGTCTTTACAAACGTCCATTCCCCTTCCTTCCAGTTCTCCGCCCCGAACCACTCGTCGCCCTTCGGATAACGGTGCCAGTGCGGATAGTACACGCACACGACTTCCAGCCCGTCCGCGCCGGCCGCACAAGGCCATCCGTCTACGACGAGGTCCTGGCCTATGTACTTGAGCCTGGCGTCCACCTCCGCCTTCTCCTTGTCGGACATCTTGAACTCAACCGCCTTGCCGCCCTGGCGGGAGAGCCGGTTCTTGAAGATGCCAAGCCGCTGGAGGACATAAAGGTGTGGCCCGCGCATCTCGTCGTCCCCCCATGTGGAGAATATCTCGCCGAGGTTCGCCATGTAGAGATACGAGGAATAGGCGCGAGCAAGCTCAGGATCGGACGCATCCGCCCCGGCCTTGATGCGGTTCCATATCTTCACGAACAGCGGCGCATACGCCGCGCGCTGCGAGATGACGCCGCACGTGCCGATGCGTGTCCCCTGGAAGACCCAGCCCTTTCCGCCCCACCCGCTGAAGACGCCCTTGATCTCGCGGTGGCGAAGGAGCTGCTCCATGCGCCCGTTCACCTGGAGGCCGGGCGACTCCTCCTTGACGTACCCGTAGATCCCGTGCTCCCGCGCAAGGCTGACGATCGTCTCGACGGACGGCTGCGGGCTCTTCCCGTTGAAGGTCTGGATGATCACCGTCTGGCTTGTTGCCTTCGCAAGCGCATTGTAGTAGTCGAGTATCATCACCTGGTTGGTGCAGTCGTCGGCCGGGCGCGCAAGGATGACGAGCCGGGCGTCGTGCTTCCTTGCCAGCCGCTCGACGGCCGCGGCCTGCTCCACCCCCTGCGCGGTGTTCGTTCCGCTGACGACCGCAGTGACCCGAGCCTTGAACTCCCTGCCTTTTTCCACGGACCTGGCGACGAGCGCATCGAGTGCCGCCTCGTAGTCTCCGGCGTCGAGAATCTCCTTCCGCTCTCCGGCGGACGGCCAGATCATTCCGCCGACTCCTGCCGCCTCGACATACTCCGCCTCCTTCAGCAGCGTCGGGATGTCGACACGCGCGTCTTCGGTCCATGGCGTGAGGAGAAGCGGGAAAGGCCCTGCAAGCGCCCTCTCCTCGCCCGCCGCGACGTCGCGTCCATCGTCCGCATGGCGTCCGGGCTGCGGCTCCGCAAGCGCAACAGCAGGAAGCGCAGCAATCAGAAAAAGCAATCTTCTCATTGTCTTGTCCTTTTTTATTCCGCAGTTTCGCGCTGATTATCTCACAAACTAACCCAAAGCGCTTGCATCTTTCAACTAAGAAAGTGTATAATTCAACCATGAGCGAAAGAAAAAGATACACAAAGCGGGAAATTGCCCCGGAGAAGATCAGAAGGTGGCAGAAGTCATTCTTCGACAAGGCAGGTCCGTCACTCAGGCTTTTCTGCGACCTCGCCGAGACATTCCCTTCGATAGCGGTGACCATCAAGGACGCCGCAGGTCGCATAATGTACACCAATCCATACAATGCCAGGCTCTCGGGGTGGAGCTCGCCAGCTGACCTGATCGGCTACACGTCGTGGGAATTGTACGCGCCAGACCTCGCCGCTGTCTACGGAGGACGAGACAAGGAGGTTTTCGAGACCGGGGTGCCAATCGTCGAACGCATATACGGATTCGTGGCCGACCGTTCACCGGCGCTCAACCGCGTAACAGTCAGGCCGATAACCGGAACGGACGGATCGCGCATCGGGACCGCCACTACATATTACCGCGCCGCCGAGACGATGCTTGCGAGCAACTGGTACAAGCCCATCAGCAGTTCCATCGCCTACCTCAACAAGCACATCGCGGAAAACATTTCCGTCAGCGCGCTTGCGAAAATATCCCACTATTCCGAAAACCAGTACAGACGGCTTTTCTACAAGCTGGCAAAGATGTCGCCATCGGAATACATCGCAAAGACAAGAATCAACCTGGCGAAGGCACTGCTGAGGACAACGGACGCCTCGATCACCGAAATCGCCATGAGGACCGGATTCTACGACCTCTCCCATTTCATTCGGACTTTCAAATCAGTCACAGGCGTAACACCGTCGACCTTCCGCAAGGCATGACAGCCGCAGGGCCGAGGCCAGACGCTTTAAAGGGAAACACACGACTTTGCGTTCAGAACCGAATGCGGCAGCCTATGCCGCCGAGCGTCCAGTCGCTGTGCGCGCAGCGGTACGTGCTCGATCCCGCCGCGTGCCGCGCGGCCTGCCCCACGATTCCGTACTGCTCCACGAACGCGAACATGGAGAAGTTCTTGCCGGCCTCCCATCCAAGCTCAATGCGGAACGTCACGGAAGACACCCCGCTGTGCCACCTCTCCCCGTTTGGGCGCGCGCCGACCACACGGCGGTAGTTTCGGCTGCTTCCGCCCTCCGCATACACGCTCGGCGTCAGGTAGAAGTCCTCGAGGAACGTCAACTTCTTCCGCGCCCCGACCTTGAAGTACAGGTAGTCGTTTCCGCGGAAGCACCTGCGCAGGCGGTAGAACGGCACGACGTACGGGTTTTCGAGCGACTGGTCGATCTGCCACCACGAATACGTCCTGTTCGACGCCCCATAGCCGCTTTTGAATCCGCGGTACATTGTCCACGAGCGCGTAAGGTCCGACTTAAGCGTCCAGCCCTCGGAGAACTTGATGTCGTACTGCCATGTCGGGCCGAACTCGAAGTGGTATAGCGCATGCCGGTGTGCGTCCGACCGGCGGTCGGTGAGTGAGCTTACGTCCCAGTTGCGAATGCCGAAGCGCCCGAAATCGCCGGCGTCGTATCCGACGCGGACGTTCGTGATCTGCATCGGACGGTCCTCCACCAGCTTGCCTAGCGAGACGTACGTGGACCGCACCTCGGGGGTGGTCTCGAAGAAAAACGGCGAAAGAACGCTTGCTGCAAGAATCGCTATCACTTCAAGTCCCTGGTCTTCAGGTTGCAGGCGTCCAATGACACCTTGTGGACCTTGAGGTCGTGGAGGTAGAGCCCCGGCGGGTTGGGGATTTCGCCGCGCAGTATGCGCGCAAGCTCCCTGAGCTGCCCGGCGTAGCGGTCTTTCGGCGGTTTGAAGGAAATGCGGTTGATCCCTTCGCGGTAGCCGAGCTCCTTCGCCTTCTCGTTGACATTCTTGAGGAAGAGCTTGATCTCCAGCTTGTCGACCCGCGAAAGCCCGTCCTCGTTGAGGCCCGTCGTGTGCTTCACCGTTCGGAAGTCCTCGATCGGCTCAAGCTCCATCGAGCCGTTCGTGCCGTCGATCCTTATGTGCCGGCAGGGCTGGGTCCCGCGCGAGCACACGCGGAACGTCGCGTTCGCGCGCGGATACTCCATGATCGTGAGCGAATGCGTCTTCGCCCACTCGGGGTCGCCGGGCGCGGGCTTGATTATGGAGTAGGTGCGCAGCGGCATCTCGTCGTTGAATATCGGCATCGCCCACTCGATCGCGTGGCAGGCTAGCAGATACGCCGTGCCGCCCGGATAGTGCGAGGCGTACTCGGGGTACTTCGGATAGCCGTAGCTGTGGTCAAGGTCGGCGTCGATGGAGTATATCTCGCCGAGGACTCCGTCCTTCGCCAGCTCCACCATCTTGTTGATCGCCTCGTTGGAGCGGAACATGTACCCGATCTGCAGGGGGACGCCGCGCGCCTCGCAGATAGCGGACATCCTCATGAATCCCTCCTGGTCAATGCCGAGCGGCTTGTCCATGTGCATCGGTATTCCGTGCTTCGCGATTTCGGTGGACACCTCGACGAGATCGGAGTTCGCCGTTTCCACGACTATCAGGTCGGGCTTCACCTCGTCGAACACCTGCTGCGGCGTGAAGCACGGGTAGTTAGTGTAGGTTCCGACCTTCGGCTCCGCCATGCGCATCGCCTTCGACGAGCGGTCGTCCACCCATCCGACCATCTCGTAGTCGTCCTTCAGCAGCCGCACCGCGTCCCACTTGCCGTGCGAGTGGTTGTGGATGATCCCCCAGTGGACGACCCGCGCCTTGCGGTTGCCGATGGGCTTCCACTTCGGCCCCGTCAACGCTGGGTCTGTCCCCACGCACCCCGCCACGGCTGCCGCCAGGCATGCTCCAAGGCATATTTTCTTCATATCCAAAGGCGTCCTCCTTCGCAAATCACTTTATAGCTCGCTGCCGGATGCCACGATTCGGCGGCCGCCAGACTTGAAGGCGTCGATCAGCGGACGTGCCGCCTTCCACATCTTCTCGCGCTGTCCGCCGGGGACGAGCAGCACGTCCGCATGGTCAAGCGCGCCTTCGGCGATCTGCTCGCCGGAAACAAACGTCACGTCGACATCCGGACGCTCCGCGAGCGCCACCGCGTCCTCCACCGTGGCGCGCGTATCGCCCGTCTTGTCGATTTCGCTCGCATAGTAGGCAACCCGCAGGGGGCGCGGCGACTTCTTTGAATACGTGAACGTAATGGGCCGTCCGACAAGCGGCTTGAACCCAGCGCCCAGCACGTCGTGCGTGGACGGGAAGTATTCGGGATGCATCACCGACACAAGGACCTTTCCCTTCCCGTAGCGCCCGTAGATGACGGCCGGCATCCCGTACATGGGTGTCACCGACTTCCCCTTCTGCATCACATGGCTTTCGAACGTCGCCAGCACTTCGTACTCCGAGTCCGGGACTGGGTCGCCCTTAACGGGGATTGGACCATCGTGGTAGCGGAAGTAGCGAACCCCCTCCTTCACTCCGAGAAGATCCTCCGCGCGCGCATTGAATTTCACCGCCGCGGAAAAACCGCCGCGCACCGGATTCTTCTCCCGGGTGTAGGGGATGAGCCGAAGGCGCTTCGGGTCGTTTAGCGCCATCGCGATTCCAGCGCAGATGCCGTAGTAGCTCCCGCCCTCGCGGATGTACTTCCTGATCTTCTCGAACCCTTCCTCGCCGAGCCGAGGGTACCTGTCGTACCCACTGCCGCCGGGCATCACCAGCACATCGTAGCCGACTAGCTTGTCGGCCTGCACGTCCGCCGCATTGAGGAAGTCGCATGCCACCTCCGGCGACGACTTCAGCAGCTGCGCCAAGTGAATCACTCCTCCCCCCCTGCATCCGACGTCAAGGTAGAGCGCCACCTTGACCTTCCCGTTGGCAAGAGGCTCCGCAATAAGCGACTGCGCCAGCAGCGCACAAGCAATAAATAGGCACCTCATGGACTTATCTCACTTTGACTGCTAAACCCGCATCCATCCCGAGTGCGAGTATCTCGGTCATCGCCCCGCGTGACACAAATTCCACATTGCGGAAAGAAGATCCGTCGGACACAGAGGAATCGAACCATTCCGCGCCGTCTGCGGAACGAAGCCTTACCGTTCCATCCGGCCGCTTCACGAGATAGCTCACGCGCAGCACGCCATTGACTATCTTCAGCTCCTCTGTCAGCCGATAGGAATCCCCGAGCCCGATCTTGACGCCGAAGAGCTCAATCCATGCAGCTGCGCCATTCTGCTTCGCCAAACCGCGCCACCCAAAGGCACCCGGCTCGTTTTCGACGACCGCGAGCGAGGCCTTCGGAAGCTCCGCCCAGCCGAGCAGAAACTGCGCGAGGTCGGCGTCCGTGCATCCTTCCGCCACAGTCACATCCTGTTCGACCTTAGCGGGAAAACGCTGCGGCCGCGTCGCCTCTAGGTTGGCCCAGGAGCTGTAGTCCGCAGTATAGCCGATGCCGGAATCCGCCGGCGCAACCCTCCATTCGGCGTTCGTCACGCAGTCCTCCTCGTAATCAGCGAGGAACAGCATCCTGCCTTGTGGCTTGTCGTCTTTGGCGCACAGCGAGACCATCTCACCCGGCGAACGCGCAAGCATCGCCTCGCCGAAGGTGTCGAATACATCATCGTCGATAAACGCCTCTGGCACGATGTTACGCGGCGCCGTCACGAAGACCGCGTTGGCCACTTCGCGCGGCGAGCCGTCGCTCGGCTTGTTGAGGTAGCCTCCGTGCGCCGTTGTCCTGGACCCTGGATAGACGCTGTCCGCACCGGCGATGGACCACATCGTGGCGCTTCCACCTCCGTCGAACTCGCCTACTTCGACGCACCCCTCGTCGATCATCATCTGCGCGGAATCAACGTCGCTAACGCCTGAAGACCAGCTGCTCTGCCGGCCGTCGTTCAGGAAGAGCACAAGCTGCGCGTGTCCAAGCGCGTTCGTGCCGATGCCGATCAACGAGCGCGGATACGTCTCGCGCGGCTGCTCGTGTCCGATGTCGTAGATCTCCCCGTCCTTCACCGGATAGTTCCACTTGCAGGTCCTTACGGCGTTGCGGATCCGGTGTCCGTCCGCCGTGCGCATCTCCCAGCTCTCCGACGGATTCTCGGTTCCAGGGGAAATCTTCTTCGGCTTGCCGTGGACTATGGTATGGTCGGGAAGCTCCATGATGTAGTTGTGCCTGTACGTCGCGTTTATGTATCCGCCGTACGTCATGCGACAGTCCTCGATCGTGAAGCCGCCTGGCGCGGAAGCCGTCCGGTCCGTCATGAAGTAGTCTGCGTTTATGCCGACGATCGGAACCAGCCCCTCGTCAAACAACCGCTCT
>CAMORM010000081.1 GCA_946623785.1 uncultured Verrucomicrobiota bacterium | reverse complement strand
ATCATTCTGGCTACTACATCATCTCTCATAACCTACACTTTTATGACAATCAACGCCGTATATTGTACTCAATTATCATAATTGTGTCAATAGCGCCCAGAAAATAAGAATTAATGGAGCATTATTTCTATTTCGCCGAAGTTCTTTCCGTCTATCCGGGCTTAGTCGTCGAAGAAGTCGCGGAGCCAGCCGGCCTTGCGGCCTTCGGCCCGCCGGCGCATGTCGATGAGGAGACCAGTTATCGAATGGTTTGCAAAACGGAGATTGTCCACTTCGTATATCTCGCCGACAAGCTGGGTGCCCGGGATGGCCGATACGGGATCGCCCTTGCTGCGAATATTTGAAATGCGGCCGGCCGCTCCACTTACGGCGTCCTTTGGAAGCGAAAGAAGCGTTATGGACGAAATGCCCGCCGCGTTGTACGTTGCGCAGACAAGGCGCCCCGGATCGACAAGTTTAATAGTCGAATACGCCGCTATGCCGCCGCCAAGCGAATGTCCCGTCACGATCAGCCCATTGTCCGGGAATGCGTCTCTTACAGACGACAAGAGCTCTGCTCCATAAATGTACTGACGAGGGATGCCTCCTCCGCCCTGATGGGCGTCCACAACCCAATCATGCATCCAATGCTCATCCTCCCCGGGAGCGTTGGAGCCCCGAAACGCCACAACTATACCAGCTCCATTTTCTTGACGCGATAGGCGCGCCCCGAACCCAACGCCCCCGGCATCTTCGAGAAAACCGCTCTCCGGATCGTAGATGTACCGGTCAGGCGGAATGCTCAATCTCTCAAACTCGTCCTTCGACAGGGGGCGGAATCCCTTCGGAAGCTCCAGGCTCGCCCGATAGGCCGACGCCGCAAGCTCCCCGATCTCGATAAAACGCATGTGCTGACCAGGATCAAGGTCGTCAGCAAACGAGAGGACCTTTGCTCCAGTCCATGCAACCATTGCCTTTGCCGCGTCTGTCGAATCGGAAACGACTTTCGCCGATGCCCCCACAACGACATTGTCGTCCCCATATCCAGTTTCCAGCAGACGGCAACCGGCGAGCAACGACATGGCAGCCGTCACAATTATCGAACATCGCCTCATCGCGCCTCCTATCGAATTCAAAACAGATTACCGTACGAGCCGGCACAGGACAGGATTCCCATTCGACGTTCCACCCGGCAGGACACAGGCCGGCCGGATGCGTCGACTCACATGCGCGCCACGGCCTTTTCGACGAGTCGCTTGCCGAGGGCGCGGGCGTTGGCGAGGTCGATGGGGAACTGCGCGTCGCGGTGGGCGCGCTTCGCCGCCTCAAGCATCTTGTGCGTGTTCCAGCCCTTGCGCGGCCCGGCGTTGAAGAACATTGCGAATGGCTTGCTGTCGATCATACTGACATCCTTTTGTTTCCGTTCATTTTACCAACCAAACCAAAGCGCCGTGGCGGCGATGCCGAGTGCGACGCCCGGCCGCCAAAAAGCCCGACGGCAAAGCATATCATGCTGCACCACTGTGTCTTTGAATTCCACGCTACATCAGTTCCTTGCCGCAGGAGAACGCCTTTGCGACAGTCTCGCCCATGAGGCGGTAGACGTGCTGGCAGGTGTCGAAGCAGATCGGCTTCATCTTCGCGGCGTCCGGCTTGCCGTCCGTCATGGAGGCCTCCTCCACCGCGCAGTTGACGATCTTCCCGACGACATTGCAGTTCTCCTCGTTCATGGAGACGAGTTCGCATTCGAGGACGAGAGGAAGCTCATTGACGACCGGCGCGTCCACAAACTCGCTCTTTGTGGCAGTAAGGCCGCTCTTCGCCAGCTTGTCCTGCGTCTTGTTGCCGCTCACGATTCCGAGATAGTCGCAAGCCTTCACGGTGTCCGCCGTGCCGAAGGCGACGGTGAACGCCTTGCGCGCGGCGATGTTGCCCCAAGTCCTGTGCGAGGTGTCGATGCAGATGGTAATCTGGTCCTCCAGCGTCACCCCGCCCCACGCGGCGTTCATCATGTTCGGCGTTCCGTCCTCGTTGTATGTGCCGATCATCAGCACGGGCATCGGGAACATCCAGTTCTTCACTCCAAGGTTCTTCTTCATTTGCCGTCCTCCTTAAGTTCAAACCTTTTAATCTTCCTGCCATCCCGCTCAATCGTCTCGAAGAACATTTTTGCGGGGCGCACCCAAAGTCCGCCATCGCCGTACAGCGCACGATACACGGCCATCGGCTCAAGCGTCTCGGAGTCCTTCGCGAACCCCTCAAGGCGATAGAGGTTTCCCTTGAAGTGGCGGAACTCGCGGCCGATCAGTTTCTCTTGTTCTTCGTTCATTTCACGATATCTTGTGTCGTTGCGCGTTCACGGCCCCAGGCGCACTATCTGTCGACTGAGAGTATTGTCTGAGGGAAGCAATCCCGGAAGCGAAGTGGAGAAAGCGAGAGGCGTTGGCGTCGAGGAGCGCGAAGAATTCGGCGCGGGGAACGCCGCGGAGGTCCGCAAGGAACTCCGCCACCGACTCGGCGGACGGGACCTCGGCGGCGTTTTCGGCGGTTGCGTCACTTTCGACGAGGATGCGGTCGGCGGGTATCCGCTTCGCAAGGTCGCGGTAGTTGACCGCGTGGTCGTTCAGGAGCGCGGGTCCAATCGAGATGAAGCCGTTGAGCCTGAAGATGTCCGGAAGGAGCCCCTCCGAGCGCGAGAAGCCATGGAAGAGAAACGCCGGTATTTTCCCGGCGTGCGACTCGCACGCCTTCACGACCTCGCCCCAGCACTTCGCACCATGGAGCACCACGGGGCGCCCGAACTCCGCGGCGAGCTCGAGCTGCGCCGCGAACATGCCGCGCATAAGCTCGGGGATGGTCTTTGACTTTATGCGGTCGAGCCCGATTTCGCCAACGCCGGCGAGGGGATTGGATTCGAGGCGAGCTCGCAGTGCGGAAAGCGCGGCGGCAAACCCACCGCTGGCCAACGGGGAGGCAACACTGGGAGAACGGGCGTCTCGCCCGTTCATGACGTCGCATTCAAGGCATTCCCATGGGTGGACGCCGAAGAAAAAGGCATTGGCCGATTCGGACGGCACCTCGGCATCTGGCGGCAGGCAGACGAACGAGCACTCCTCGCCGCGCGCGACATGGCAGTGTGCGTCCGTCATGAAATCGCGTACTTCTTTGAGAGCCCGACGAGCGACTGCGAATACGGGTGCTTCGGGTTCGCGAAGAACGTCTTCACGTCCTCGGCCTTCTCAACGACCTCGCCGTTCTTCATCACGGCGATCTTCGTGGCGACCTCCGACACGACGCCGAGGTCGTGCGTTATGAAGATTGCGCCGGAGCTTCGTCCTATGAGGCCACCGAGGAGCTTCAGTATCTGGGCCTGAACGGTGACGTCGAGCGCGGTGGTGGGCTCGTCGGCAATTACGAGGTCAGGCTCGTTGACGAGCGCGCACGCAATCATCACGCGCTGCTGCATTCCGCCGGAAAGCTCGTGCGGGTATGCGCGCGCGCGCTCGGCCGGATCGGGGATTCCAACCTTGGCGAGCCATTCAAGCGCGAGCTGGCGCGCCGCGGCCTTGGAGACTGCGCCGTGGAGCAGCACGGTCTCGGCGATCTGGTCGCCCACGCGGTGGAGAGGCGAGAGGGCCGTCATCGGCTCCTGGAAGATGACGCCTATGCGCTTGCCGCGTATCTCCGCCATCTGGAGCGGAGTCAGCCCGAGAAGCTCCTGTCCATCGAGGCGGATGCTTCCCGAGACGATCTTCGCAGGGGGCGACGGAAGGAGGCGCGGCACGCAAAGCGAGACCGTCGACTTGCCGCTTCCAGACTCGCCGACAAGCCCGAGGACCTGTCCGCGGTCTACTGTAAGCGACACGTTCTTCGCCGCGTACACGGAGGCGCCTTCCTCGTTCTCGTATGCGATGCTAAGGTTGTCTATCTCCAGCAGCATTTATCAGAGCTCCCGACACGCACAAGCCGCCTACCTGATTATGAGCCTGCGTCCAGGCTGCGGGGCCTCGACGAAAATCTCGTCCGCGGTGTACGTCACTTTCCAGCCCGGAAGCGGCGCCGTCACGTTGAAGAACGCACCTGTCACCCCGCCGGTCGCCTTGAGGACCCTGTACTTCCCGCCGACCGCCGCCGGCGTATCGCAGACTATTTCAATCTTCGTCCCTGCGCCAGCGGCAATCGAAACCGTTCCGTTGACGAGGAGCCTGTCGCATGTCCCGTTGGGGCCGATGTGCACGGTGAAGCGCGTATAGTCGCCGAAGCTCACGCTGCCGCCCTTGGACGGGCTTCCGACCGTCAGGGTTCCGATCACGTGATTCCCGGCGGCATCCAGGGTTCCAGGGGCAATCGTGCCTTCGTTGTTGCCCTTGCCTTCAACTGTCACTGCAGAGCTGGTGGCGTAGGACGCAGTCGTTCCTCCGATGAAGCCTGTGCCGCCAAGCGTGGCCCCGGCGTCAACCTTGACCGCCTGGTTTCCGAGGCCGTCGGCCGACGGGTTGTCGACGAGAACGCGTCCCTCCGCGATCTCCACGCCGAGCGACATGCCGGTCCAGTCCGCGGTAGTGCGCACCGTCCCAAAGCCCTTCTTGGTCAGGTAGCCTCCAGAAATTGCGTCCTCGCCGTAGTATATGCGCCCGCCCAGGACGAGGTCGACAGGAGCTTCGCCGTCTTCAACCGTCACACTGAGGTCATTTGCGGCCGCGCCGACGCAGTAGCCGCCTAATGTCGCAGTCTCGGAGGAGGCATACGAAACAATCCGCTGGTCGGAAGCGCCGTAGCAGACGATGTTTCCGTTCACGGTTCCGCCGGTTAGGTAAACCTGGTGCCCAGAGAAGCTGTCGCCGAGGTCTGCCACGCCGCCTTCGTGCACATTGACGCGCATCGGCTGTATCGACGCATCGGCAGGCTCCTTTGCGACAAGCGTGCCGTTGCCGTAGACCGACGGCGACGATGCCGGGGATATCGCATTGTCCACAAGCGCCTCAAGCCTGGCGGGGATGCTGCTGCCGCCAAGCGAAATCTCGCCCTTGACCGCACTTACCGCGCTGGCGTACACTGCGCCCTCGTAGATCTTCCACGGTCCGGAGTATGTCGTGTTTGCCGCCGAGAGCCAAAGCGATCCCGAGCCTTCCTTCAGGAACTTGACGCCCTCCGGCGCCGAAAGCCCCGCGCCGAGCTCTATGCCGGCCGAACCTTCGACGGTCCAGCGGCTGAAGCCCTCCTCCCAGTTGCCGACGACAACCGGCAGCGCCATGGTTATCTTCCCCTCTTCGACGTTGTCGGTGTCAGTGCGCACGACGCGGTTCACGGCAAGCGAGCCGGTGCCGGATAACGTAAACGCGAGGGGAGTCTCGATCACGAGCTGGCGTATGCCCTCCGCCGACGCGACGTTCACCGTCATGTCTGCGCTAACGCCCGTGTCGGCGAAGCACGCGGTGTCGACGGAACGCGGCGCATGGCCCTTGTCCCAGTTTCCGTCGTCCGCCCAGTCGTTGCCGTTGGCGCCGGTCCAGGTGACGACTTCGCCATCCGCGCTCTCGTCGTCAAGAATCGTCACCGTCGCAGCGAGCGGCGCGATCGCAACATACGAGGAGCCTTCCATGATGGAGACGTCGAACGAGCGGTTGCCGTCCTTGCGCGCGTTGTCCGAAGCAGTGAACGTGATGTAGGCCACGCTCTCTCCGGGCCCGAACGTAAGCGACCCGGGAAGCGCGGAGACGGAGCTGGTGCCGCTGCCGGAATACTCCAGGAAGACGGTCATGGAACCGGACAGGTCCGCGCCGGCGCGGTTGAGCGCCACCTTCTGCTGGCGCGGGTCGTTCTCGTAGACATCGACGCTTCCGCCAAGGTAGACGCCGGACACGCTGAACGAGACTGGCGCGCTCCAGACGGCGTTGCCGCCTGCATCGGTCGCCTTTATGCGCAGCACGTAGGACCCGCCGACCTGAAGTCCGTTCACCGTGAAGTCATACGTGCCCGCCTCAACCGACCCGAGCGACTGGGAATGCGCCCAGCCCGACTCGCCCGCCCCGGCGTCCGTTGGGCCGAAATAGGCCTCAAGCGCCGACGTCGGGACATCGCCATCCACTTCGAGGTCGAATCCAAGCGCGACAGTGACCACGGCGGAATCGGAGCCCACGGACTTCACTGAAGCGGCAACGATCGAGCTTGCCGTGAAGCTCATCACCTCGGACGCGCCGACATCTGGGATCACCACCACGTAGTTCGGCGGCTGGTCGCCCTCCCAGTCGAGCTCGAGGGTTACGGACCCAAAGGCGTCGATATCCAGCCTCCGCCTCAGCTGCATCGGGGAGTTGGTGATCGAGTCGACGTCCGTGCCCTCGCCGTAATAGATGATTCCGGAGCATGCCGTCCTGGTAGTATTGGAAATCGTCACGTTGTACTGCGTGTCATCGACCTCGAAGCCGTTGACGCTCAGATAGAACTCCTTGGGTATTTCGGGCCGCAGCAACGAACCGTCGCCGGGATCGCAGAGCCACTCCAGCGTCGACATGTTTGCCGGCTTGGCGTTTGTCGTCGACTTGCCCCATCCGAATCCGCAGTCCAGGCCGTTCTTGTCGGTCCTCTGCACTGTGCCGGCCTTCCAGTTTCCAGATATGCCTGCGCCGCCGGTTCCGTTAGAGAACCTGAACTCCACGGAGTGCCATCCCTCGGTAGGCGGCTTGACGCTGCAGCTGCCCCAAGTGTTCCAACTGCCGTCACTGAGAACAGACGAGCCGTCGATGTACACCTTGACGGCATCATCTATCGCCTCTCCGAACTGGTAGTAGTGCTCGCCATCGAAGTACATACTGCCAGAGAACACCCAGACGCGGTTGTTCGCCCAGATTGGCGGACATCCCGTATCGGAGAGGCCACTTGTCGCGTTCGTGGCGGCTATGATGCCCAATTCGAGATTGTCCAGCCATCTGAACTTGCTGTCAGTCGTGGCAATGTCAATGTAGTTCGTGTTCGCGAATCCAGCCTTGAGGCCTGGCGTGACCGGCTCGCCGACGAACACCTCCTTGCCGCCCGTCGACCTTGGAAGGAGTGCCGTAGTCGTGAAGGAAACAACCTCGCCTACAGGCGCGTAGCCTGATCCGCCGTCCACCTGCAGCTGCGCGTAGTACGTCGTGTCGGGATCGAGTCCGGTGACGTCTGCGAGGCCGCCGGCACCAGCCGAAGCCCCGGCAGCCAGCATCACGGTGTTCGTGAGGGCAGTCTTCGAAGTTCCGTACCGGAGCCTGATGTTCGCCGTGCCGGAGATGGCGGTCACGCCCCACTCGAACGTGGCCTTGGATGGTCCGACCGAATTCGCGGAGAGGACATAGTCATCCCACACGCGGACAATCACGTATCCAGCGGTCCCCTCTTCGGTCCCCGCGCCCACCATATAGCGTCCGATTCCGGCAATGGTGTCGCTGATCACGACGGAGGTCCCTTCGTTTAGGATGAGCCGCCGCAGCGTTACAGTCTCGCCGCCCCCTGGACCGACGATCACGACATCCGCGACGCCCGGCTTGTCGACCGCGATGGAACCGGAGCCGGTGAAGGTGTAGACGGTGTACGCGCCCTCGCGGGTCTCTGTGTACCCGCCGGCTGGCGTTACCTCCGCCGACGAGATGCTGTCCAGGTCGACAGGCTCCGCCGTAAGACCAAGCATCGTCCCGACGGAAGCAACTATTTCCCTGGTCTCGCCGGGCTGGAAATACCCGTAGTCCGTCTCGCTCGCCGAAGACTGCGATATGGCAGTAAGGTGGAGGTTCGTGAGGGCCATGACAACGCAGTTTGTGGTGAACACGTACACGTAGGAATCGCCGGACTCGCGCGTATAGTCGGGCGTCGAGCACGCGATTACGCCGTTCGTGTACCACTGCGTGTCGTCGGGCTGGTAGCTCAGCACCTCGTAGTAGGCGAAGTCGGCAAGGGCGATCGTGTCATGCGTCGCCTTTATCCACGCCGCCGAACGCGCCGACCTGGAGATTCGCACCTCGTCGATCTTGCCGGGGAAGGTATTGTACGTCGTCGCGACCCATCCGAGCTGAAGCGGTGCGGAGCTTGCATGCACCGGTCCCTGGTGCGTGGTGACGGCGGAAACGTTGTTCGTGCCGTCGAAGAAAATGTCGAACGCGCCGGTGCTGGCATTGCGCGTGTACGCACTGTGCATCCACTGCCCGAGCCTGGGCAGCGACACCGCGGTAAGCATCTCGCGGCCCGCCTCGGTGCCGTCGACGTTGAAGCAGGCCTTCGGGAACGTGTTGCCCGCGGACTTCAAGCTGTTCTGGTAGACGAAGAACGACTCGTCGGTCTTCGCGGCGGCGCGCTTCCCGAGTATTCCGGCCCACATATCCTTCGAGCTGTCGGTGTAGAACGCGTTCTGGCAGGTCCACACCTCGAGCGTGAAGTCCTCGAATCCGTCAAGTTCGTCGTCATCGTCCGCAAAGAGGGCGTTGGTCTTGGTTGCGTAGGAGGACGAGAAGTCCACGGAACGCCCGACCACGCCGGAAACCGCGTAGTTGACGGTTCCCGTCTTCGACGAGAAGTCTGAGCCTACGCCCGTCGACTCCTTCATCGGCAGCGCGCTCTCGCCGAGGTGCCACACGCCAACGTAGTTGCTGTCCCAGACGTCCTTGGGGTCTACGTGCGGCGGGTTTATGCAGCCGTAGTACGCCCTGATCTTGGACAAGAACGCAAGCGACGGGACCTTCACCCACACGGTCGAGACGCCGCTTTCGTCCCAGGTGTCGATCTCGTGGGGGAGGATTACGCCTGTCGAGTCGGCGAAGCGGAGGTCGCCTCCGTTCTGGAGGGAGAAGTCAGTGTACTTGAATCCGGCGATGTCGGTCGACAGCCTTACCAGCACGGGGAAGTTCTCAAGCTCGGCGCCTGCGTAGCCGTGGAAGGTTATTTCCATCTGCTTCGCAAAGTCGTTCTCGTCGATCATCAAGGCGCCGGGCGCGCTTCCTGCCTCGTATGTCGCGAAACCGGAGGCCGTCACGGTGTCGTGCGTCGCCTTTATCCAGGCCTCTGAGCGGGCAACCTTGGAAATGCGGACCTCGTCGATTCTGCCGGGGAAGGACTGCTGGCTGATGTCGCATCCGAGGTAGATCGGGCCTGTGCCGGAAAACAGCGGCAAGGAACCACCCCCAGCGATACCGCCGCTCGCCCCGTTCAAGTACAGGTTCGCCCTGCCGATCGTCGCACTGCGGGTAAACGCCTGGTGCGTCCACTGTCCAGTTGTCGGCACCACCGAGGAGGAAAGCGAAATGCGGCCGGAGTTGACGCCATTTGTGTTAAAGCAAAAAACGGGATTCCTGGGCGAGGCGTTCTGTTGGTATACGAGGAACGTCTCATGCGAGACCGCGCCCGTCCTCTTGGAGAATATCCCGGCGTAATTGCCGTCCGTACGGAACGAGTCCTGGAACGTCCACACCTCCAAGGTGAAGTCGCCAAACCCCTCTAGTTTGTCGTTGTCAGGCGCCTGAAGGTAGTTCTTGGTCGTCCCGGACGAAAAGTCGACGGAACCGCCGACAGCGCCAGACGACTGGTAGCCCAGCGTCCCCGTCTTCGTCGTGAACGCGGTGCTCACGCCAGTGGAGTCGTTCATCGGCACTGCGCTCTCGCCGAGGTGCCAGACGCCCACGTAGCCATCGTCCCACACATCCTGCGACGGGACATCGGGAAGCGTCGCGGAGCTGCCGTAGTAGGCGGTAACCGTGGCGTTCTGCGCCAGCACCGGCATCCTGACCCACACCGTGGACACGCCTTCCGGGTCCCATGTGTCGATCTCGTACGGAAGCAGGTTGCCATACGCGTCGGCGAACCTGAGGTCGCCTCCGTTGGCGACCTTGAAGTCCGCGTACCTGAAGCCATCGATTGCCGTCGAAAGCTTCACCAGCACGGGGAAGTTCGTAAGTTCCGCGCCGGTGTAGCCGGAGAAGGTCACGTCCACCTTCTTCGAAAAGGCGGACGCGTCAATCTGCCCGTAGGCCGAAACGCTGCCGGCCGCGTAGGTGGCGAAGTCCGCAGAGGAGATCGTGTCGTAAGTGGCCTTCAGCCACGCGGCGGAGCGCGCGATCTTGGAGATGCGGACTTCGTCGACCTTGCCGGGGAAGTTGCGGGCATCGCCGGAGTCGAAGCTTCCTATGCAGAGCGGGCCTGTTCCGGCAAGGACCGTCTGGGCGGAGAACGTCCTCGTGTCGCCGGAAGCCACGCCGTTCTTGTACGCGTTAATCGCGCCGCTGTTGAATGTGAACGACACATAGTTCCACACGTTGAGGGCCGCCGCTACTCCTGCTCCCGTGGGAACGCTGTTTGCAGTGGTGGTGCCCAGTGTCAAGGAGATGGTCGCCGACGCGTCGCCGCTGTCGTATATCTGGTAGGAGACGTTGTTGTTGTATCCGGCGCGCTTGGCGAAGACGCCGGAGTTCTGGGCGTGGGTGGTCTGGTACGTCCACGCCTCAAACGTGCATTGCGAGAATCCATCAAGCGCGGCGTGGTCCGGCGCGTAGATGAGGTTCTTCTTGTTGTACTCCCCGAAGTCGACCGAAGCGCCGGCCGCACCAGCCGCGCCGAATCCGACGGTGCCGCTTGACTGCGTAACGTTGAGGCCGGTCGCGCTGGAGTCCTTCATAGGCAGAGAGCTTTCGCCGAGGTGCCACACTCCGACGTAGTTCTCGTCCCAGACGTCCTTCGACGAGACCTCCGGGAGCGTGGCGGTGCTGCCGTAGTATGCGGTGACTGTCGCGCCTTGCGCAAGCGACGGCACCTTGACCCACACCGTCGAGACGCCCGAAGGGTTCCAAGTGTCTATTTCGTGCGGGATGAGGTTGCCCGCCGAGTCGGCAAACCTGAGGTCGGCTCCGTTGGTACCCTTGAAGTCATCGTAGCTGAATCCCTCGATGGCCGTCGAGAGCTTGACGAGCGCCGGGAAGTCGGCGAGCGTCACTCCAGACTGTACGCCGGTAAAGGTAACCGTAATCCTCTTGGAAAAGACCCTCGTGTCCAGGATGTCGCCGTAAAGGCTGGAGCCCGACGCCAAAACCAGCGCCAGCAAGCTTATCGCAAGGTGTTTTTTTGACATAAAGCAGTCCCTATGTTTTCCAGACTACAATTATACTAAAACAGCACCCCTCCCGCAAGTGGCCGAAGCAAATAAAATGGGACGCGGAAAAGACAGGCGCCGCCCCTTCCGGGACGGCGCCGCGATCCGCCGAAGCGGATATGCCTCAAAGCTCAGAGCTTGTTGTTCGAGCCGAGGACCTTGACGATCTTGTGGATGTAAAGCTCCTTCATCGCGTCGCGCGCCGGAGTGAGGTACTGGCGCGGGTCGAAGTGCTCGGGATGCTCCGCGAAGTGCTTGCGGATCGCCGCCGTCATCGCGA
>CAMORM010000080.1 GCA_946623785.1 uncultured Verrucomicrobiota bacterium | reverse complement strand
GGGGAGCGGCCCTCGGTCCACGGACACCTCGCGTTCTACGACTACGCGCCGTCGAGGAGCCCGTTCGCCAAGATGCGCTTCCTCGCCCCGCTGCTGCGCCCGAAGTCCTTCTGGCGCCGCGGCCGCGTCCGGAACCAGCTTTCGAAGCTCATCAAGAGGCTCTACGGCTTCACGGGATACTTCCAGCTCTACGGCGTTCCGGTGGAGCGGCTCCCGAAGCTCGACTACTGCGAGAAGACCGACCTCTTCGTGAAGGGCGGGCTTGCGCCGGTGAAGAACCTCGCGGACGTATGGAGCGAGCAGGGACACCGCTATCTCATCTCCAACTGGAGGCTTCCCGAGGCGGAGAACTTCCGCATTGCCGCTGAGGCGTTCCGGAAGGGCGAAGTGGACCGCGCGTTCGTCTATTCGGCCGCGTTCGACGCGCTTCAGCACGACAACGTAGGGCGCGACGAGGTGCTTCGCCCGAAGGTCGAGAAGTACGCCGACACCATCCGCTCGCTGCACGCGGCGCTTGTGGAGGGCGGGCGTCCTTTCGAGCTCACTGTCTTTTCCGACCACGGCATGACGCCACTGCGCGGAACCGTGGACGCGCCGGCGGCGCTTGCTAAGACTGGTCTCGTATGGGGCAAGGACTATGCGAGCGCGATCGATTCCACGATGGCGCGGTTCTGGTGGCTTGGGGAAGGCGGGAAGTCGAAGGCTGATGTGAAGGAGAAGGTCAAGGAGGCGTTCGCCGGTTTCCCGGGGCACTGGCTCACGCGCGAGGAGATGCAGTACCACGGCATCTGGCGCGAGGACAGGAAGTTCGGCGACGACATATTCCTGGCGGACGCAGGAGTGCAGTTCTGTCCCAGCGACATGGGCGTGAAGCCCCTCAACGGCATGCACGGGTTCGATCCGTCGGACAAGGACTCCTGCGCCGCGTGGCTTTCGACAGTCCCCGTGCCGGACTCAGTGTCGCGCGTGTGCGACTACTTCGCCGTGATGGCCGGCTAGCTGCCCGCCGATGCGTCTGCGCCTCGATTTCCTGCAATCGGACAGCGGAGGGCCGCTTTTTTGGCGTATTAGCGGCTGAGAAAAAAATAAAAATTTTTCCCACTTGTCAACGCGCCCAAATTATGAGATAATAACAACTCACTTTGGACAGACTAGAGGTTTGTATCATGAAAGTTCGTAGTTCCGTAAGGCGCATGTGCGAAAACTGCCGCATCATTCGTCGTAAAGGCGTAGTTCGTGTAATCTGCACGAATCCGCGTCACAAGCAGCGTCAGGGTTAATCCCGAGAAGAGAGGAAAAAGCAACCATGCCGAGACTGATGGGTGTGGATATTCCGGGCAAGAAGCACGTTCGCTACGCGCTCCGCTATATCCATGGTATAGGGCCTAAGCGCTCCGACGAGATACTGGCGGCGTGCGCCGTCGATCCAATGACGAAGGCGGACGACCTCACGCAGGACCAGATCCACGCGATCACGACCTACGTGCAGGACCACTTCCGCGTCGAGGGCGATCTGAAGCGCGAGGTGAGCGCGAACATCCGCCGCCTCATATCGATTGGCTCGTACCGCGGCCTCCGCCACAAGCGCAACCTGCCTGTCCGCGGCCAGCGCACGAAGACGAACGCCCGCACCCGCAAGGGGGCGAAGAAGGGCTCGATCGCCTTCCCGAAGGCGCCCGGCAGGTAAAATCCTTTTTTCAAGGACAAGAATAAATGAGCGAAGAAATCAAGACTCCAGAAGCGGCTCCCGCAGCCGCCGATGCAGCAGCGCCCGCCGCCGAAGGCGAAGCCGTTGCTAAGAAGGCCCGTCCGGGCAAGTCGATTCCCGCCGGAATCGCCTTCATCCGTTCGACGTTCAACAACACGCAGGTGTCGATTGCCGACGCCAGAGGCGGCGTGATCGCGTGGAGCTCCTCCGGCAAGGCGGGCTTCAAGGGTTCGCGCAAGTCCACTGCGTTCGCGGCCACGATGGTCGCGCAGGACGCGGCCAAGACGGCCGTTGCCAAGGGCATGCACGAGTGCGAAGTGCGCATGCAGGGAGCCGGAGCGGGCCGCGAGAGCGCTGTCCGCGCCATCCAGTCCGCAGGCATTCGCGTCACATCCATCACCGACTGCACGCCGATTCCACACAACGGCTGCCGTCCCCGCAAGCGTCGGAGGGTCTAAAAAATGGGTCGTTACACAGGTCCCTACACCAAGGTTTCGCGTCGTTTCGGCGAGCCCATCTACGGGCCGGACAAGACGCTTGACAAGCGCCCCACGCCTCCAGGGCAGCATGGCGGCCGCAGGAAGAGGAAGAACCTCTCCGAATACGGCGAGCAGCTCCGCGAGAAGCAGAAGGCGCGCTTCACCTACGGCATGCGCGAGGCGCAGTTCCGCACGTTCTTCGAGCGCGCGAAGGCACGCAACGGCGTGACGGGCGACATCCTGATCCAGCTTTGCGAGACGCGTCTCGACAACATCGTCTACCGCATGGGGCTCGCCCCCACGCGCCCGGCGGCCCGCCAGCTCGTGTCGCACCGCCACGTGACTGTCGACGACAAGGTCTGCAACATCCCCTCGGCCATCATCAAGCCCGGCCAGAAGATCGGGCTGCGCGAGAAGTCGCGTGGGCTGATGGCAGTTGCCGATGCTCTCAAGAACAGCCGCCAGACCGTCGGCTGGGTCCAGTGGGACACCGCGAACATGACGGGCACGCTCGTGAGCGTCCCGGAGCGCTCCGAGATCCCCGAGAACATCGACATGCAGCTCATCGTCGAACTCTACTCGCGTTGATCCGCTTTGCTGCGGGTCATGTATCTGTTCCTATTTTCAGGAGGTTTGCATGCCGATTCGTCTGAGTCGTTTTGAAATGCCGAATGCCGTCAAGAAGGACGAGGCAACGGCAACCGGCACCTACACGCGCTTCACGGCGGAGCCTTTCGAGATCGGGTACGCCCGTACGATCGGCAACTCGCTGCGCCGCGTGCTCCTGTCGTCGATAGAGGGCTGCGCGATCTGCTCCGTCAAGATCGCCGGGGTGCAGCACGAGTTCGCGACGCTTCCGGGCGTCGCCGAGGATGTCACGGACATCATACTGAACCTCAAGCGCGTCCTGCTCAAGAGCTTCTCGCGCGACAACGTGTGGCTCCGCCTCAAGAAGAAGGGGCCTTGCACGGTCTACGCCGGAGACTTCGCCGAGGACAACTCGATCGAGGTCCTCAACCCGCGCCAGGAGATCTGCACGCTCGACGTGGACGGAGTTCTCGACATGGAGTGCGAGGTCCGCACGGGCCGCGGCTTCTGCCTTGCAGAGGGCAACAAGGGCCCCGAGCAGGAAATTGGCCGCATACCGATCGACTCGATCTTCTCGCCGGTCACGCGCGTGAACTTCCTCGTGGAGAACACCCGCGTGGGCCAGCGCACCGACTACGAGAAGCTCGTTCTCGACGTCTGGACGGACGGCCGCGTGAACCCCGAGGAGGCCCTCAGGACCGCTTCGGCCATTCTACGCCACCACCTCGACGTGTTCGTCGACTACTCCAGCGAGGCCGCGATCGAGTTCGAGGACTCGGAGAAGAAGGGCGACGACGAGCGCGAGAAGCTCCGCAAGCTCGTGAACATGTCCGTCAACGAGATCGAGCTCTCGGTCCGTGCGGCGAACTGCCTCAACAACGCGAACATCACCACCGTCGGCGAGCTCGCGCAGAAGACCGAGGCGGACATGCTCAAGTACCGCAACTTCGGCCGCAAGTCGCTCAACGAGATCAAGGACAAGCTCACCCAGCTCGGCCTCTGCCTCGGATACAAGTTCGACGCCGACCTGCTCGAATCGAAGAAGTAAGCACCGTTTAAGGATCAAAGAAAATGCGTCACCAGAGAGTAATGAAGAAGTTTGGCCGCTCCACCGAGCACCGCAAGGCGCTCATGGAGAACATGGTCACAAACCTGATTCTGCAGAAGTCCATAACCACCACGCTCCCCAAGGCCAAGGAGGCCCGCAAGGACGCCGAGAAGATGGTCACGATCGCCCGCAAGGGCGGACTTGCGGCCCGTCGCCTCGCCGCTTCCCGCCTCAACGACCCGAAGGCCGTCCAGAAGCTGTTCTCCGAGGTCGTTCCGGCGCTCGAGGGACGCAAGGGCGGATACACCCGCATCCTCAAGCTCGGCACCCGCAAGGGCGACGGCGCGCCTACCTGCCTCCTGCAGTGGGTGTTCGTGGCAGATGCCGCCAAGAAGGAAGAGGGTGCCGCAGAGGGAGCGGCCCCCGCGGCAGAAGCCAAGTAACGGCCGTCCGCAAGGGCATGGTGAGCGGCGGCTCGTCCGCCGCGGTATGACGGCGAGCGGCCTTTTACGGCCGCTCGCTTTTCTTTCCGGCATGGAGAGCGACGCAGTTTCTGAATTCCGATGGAAACGATGAACGACCACTTCAAGACCGCCTCCGGCGATAACGGGCTTTCCGAAGGGGAGATCCGAGAGACCCTCCTTGCCGCGGTCGCTGGGCGCAACGTGCGCAACGTGCTGATCGTACCGCCGGACTTCACGCGCTTCCACTCCAACGCCGGCCTCATAACTCGCATATACTACGAGCATTTCACCTCGCTCGGCGCAAACGTGGACATACTGCCCGCGCTCGGCACGCACTTCGCGGTGTCGGAGACGCAGTGGAACGCGATGTTCACCGGCATCCCGTACTCCAAGATGATCGTGCACCACTGGCGCACGGACGTCGTGAAGCTCGGCGAGGTGCCGTCCGAGGCAGTGTCGGAAATCACCGAAGGCCTCTGGAAGGACCCTGTGCCGGTTGAGGTCAACCGCCTCGTGATGGACCCGAAGTACGACTTGGTGATCTCGCCCGGGCAGGTCGTGCCGCACGAGGTCATAGGCATGGCCAACCACGCGAAGAACCTCTTCGTCGGCGTCGGCGGGTCGGGCATGATCAACGCCAGCCACATGATCGGCGCGGTGTGCGGCATGGAGAAGGCGATGGGCCGCGACCACACTCCTGTGCGCCGCCTCTTCGACTACGGCATGGAGCATTTCCTGTACGGACGGCGTCCGATCCTCTTCTGCCTCACCGTCTGCACCGCACCGGGCGGCGAAATACGCACCCACGGGCTTTTCGTCGGCGAGGGGCGCTCCTGCCTAGAGGCCGCGGTGAAGCTCGCCCAGGAGAAGAACATCGACTACGTGGAGCACGGACTGAGGAAGTGCGTAGTCTACCTCGACCCGTCGGAGTTCACCTCCACGTGGCTTGGCAACAAGGCGGTCTACCGCACGCGCATGGCGATGGCGGACGGCGGAGAGCTCGTTGTCCTCGCCCCGGGCGTGCACCAGTTCGGCGAGGATCCGGCGGTGGACGCGCTCATCCGCAAGTACGGCTACCGCGGCCGCCAGCATACGCTGGAGGTGTTCCGCAGCGAAGGGGCCGAAGACCTCCGCGCGAACATGGGGGCCGCGGCTCACCTCATACACGGATCCTCGGACGGCCGGTTCTCGATCACATACTGCGTGAAGAACATCACGCGCGAGGAGATTGAGGGGGTTGGCTTCAAGTCGGCCGACTACGACGAGATGGCCGCGAAGTACGACCCGTCGAAGCTCAGGTACGGCTACAACACCGTCGGCGGCGAGGAGGTGTTCTACATCCCCAACCCCGCGCTCGGGCTGTGGATCAACCGCGAGCGCTTCTGATTTTCACAGGCATGAAACGTAACCCATCAAAGGAGACATGGAAATGAAGGTCGTCAAGGACAAGGGAGTCGAGGGCAAGGTCTGCGTTGTCACGGGCGCTACGGGTGTGCTCTGCAGCTCGATCACCGAGGATCTGCTCCGCCACGGCGCAAAAGTCGCCATACTCGTGCGGCGGATGGACGCGGCCGAGGATTTCATCAAGAAGCTCGCCAAGAAGGGCCTCAAGCAGATCATCGCCCTCAAGGCCGATGTGCTCGACAAGCCTGCGCTTGAGGAGGCGTGCGCCGCCGTTCTCAAGAAGTGGAAGCGCGTCGACGTTCTCATCAACGGCGCCGGCGGAAACCATCCAAAGGGCACCACGCCGGCCGAGCAGATGACGAAGGGCGTCAAGCTCGAGGACACGTTCTTCGGCCTCACGACGGACGGCTTCGAGTTCGTCAACAAGCTCAACCTCATCGGAACCGTGCTTCCCTGCCAGGTGTTCTGCAAGGCGATGCTCAAGAACGGCGGAGCGGTGCTGAACTTCTGCTCAATGGCGGGCTACCAGCCGCTCACGAAAGTCGGCGCCTACGGCGCGGCGAAGGCCGCCATCATGAACTTCACGAGCTTCCTCGCAACGCACCTCGCGCCCATGGGCATCCGCGTTAACGGAATCGCGCCAGGCTTCTTCATCACCAACCAGAACCGCTTCCTCATGCTAGAGAAGGACGGCAAGACGCTCACTCCGCGCGGAAACAAGGTCATCGCCAAGACCCCGATGCGCAAGTTCGGCCAGCCGAGCGACCTGCACGGCGCAGCGCGCTTCCTGATTTCCGACGAGGCGTCGTTCATCACCGGCGTCACGCTCCCGGTCGACGGCGGATTCCTCTGCTACTCGGGCGTGTGACGCGGCACATCCCCTGACATCGAACATCAAACTTCAAACATCAAACATCAAACAAATCCGTCTGGAGCCGAAAAATGAAAATCTCAGAAGACATAAAATACGTTGGAGTCAACGACCATGACATCGACCTCTTTGAAGGCCAGTACGTAGTCCCGCGCGGAATGGCGTACAACTCGTATGTTATCAAGGACGAGAAGACCGCGGTGTTCGACACTGTCGACGCTCGCTTCTGCGACGAGTGGATGAAGAACGTCGGGATGGTCCTCGGCAACAGGCAGCCCGCGTATCTCATAGTCCAGCACATGGAGCCCGACCACTCCTCCTGCATCGCGAAGGCGCTCGAGCTCTGCCCCGACACGAAAGTCGTGGCGTCCGCTCAGGCGTTCACGATGATGAAGCAGTTCTTCGGCTCGGCGTACGAGGACCGCAGGATCGTGGTGAAGGAAGGCGACACGCTCGACCTTGGCAAGCACAAACTGCACTTCGTGGCCGCCCCGATGGTGCACTGGCCCGAGGTGATCGTGACATACGACTCGACCGACAAGGTGCTCTTCTCGGCCGACGGCTTCGGAAAGTTCGGCGCTAACGACGTCGAGGATCCCGAGGGCTGGGACTGCGAGGCTCGCCGCTACTACTTCGGAATCGTGGGCAAGTACGGCATGCAGGTCCAGGCGCTCCTCAAGAAGGCCGCTGGACTCGACATCAGGACGATCTGTCCGCTGCACGGGCCCGTCCTTTCCACGCCCGAGGAGATCGCGCACGTCCTCAAGCAGTACTCCACCTGGAGCTCGTACGGCGTCGAGTCGCCTGGCGTCTGCATCGCATACACCTCGGTCTACGGCCACACGAAGGAGGCCGTGATGAAGCTCAAGGAGCTGCTGCTTGCGAAGGGCTGCCCCAAGGTGGCGGTTGCCGACCTTGCGCGCGACGACATGCCGGAGACTGTGGAGGACGCGTTCCGCTACGGCAAGCTGATCCTCGCCTCCACGACGTACAACATGGACGTCTTCCCGTTCATGCGCACGTTCATAGAGCACCTCGTTGAGCGCAACTACCAGAACCGCAAGGTCGGCTTCGTGGAGAACGGCAGCTGGGCGCCTGCGGCCGCCAAGGTCATGAAGGGCCTCTTCGAGAAGTCCAAGGGCCTGGAGTTCGCCTCCACCGTGACGATCCGCGGCACGATGACGTCCGAGAACGAGTCGCAGCTCGCGGCCCTTGCCGACGAGATGCTGTGAGGCGTGTCGCCTTCTCCATGCTGCAGAAGGCGAAATATGGTATAATCATGGAAACGGGACGGGAAGGCCCGTCCGGCAAACTCAAGGAACAAGCGAAATGAACTACGATCAGGCGCTCGCGCTGCTGAAGAAGAACGGACAGGAGCAGGTGCTCCGCTACTGGAAGAAGCTCTCCGCCGCGGAGAGGAAGGGTCTCCTGGCCCAGATCGAGACGCTCGACTTCAAGGCGATCAAGTACTGCCAGAGCGTGCTTGCCTCTCGCAACGAGCCGCCGGCGAAGAAGGGCAAGCCGACCGCGCCAAAGGTCCACGAGCTCAAGGGCAAGCTCCTCAAGGAAGCCGTGGCCGCAGGCGAGAAAGAGCTTTCCGCGGGACGCGTGGGCGTGATCCTCGTCGCCGGCGGACAGGGCAGCCGCCTCGGGTTCGACGGCCCCAAGGGCGCATACCCCATCGGGCCGATCACCAACGCGCCGCTCTTCTACTTCCACGCGCGCAAGGTCCTCGCGATGAGCGTGAAGTACGGCCACTCGATTCCGTTCTACATCATGACGAGCGAGGCGAACAACGCCGCCACCGAACAGTGCTTCGAGGAGCACGGGTACTTCGGCCTCAACCCGCAGGACGTAGTCTTCTTCACTCAGGGCATGTGGCCCGGCATGACCGACGACGGCAAGATCATCCTCGACAGGCCCGGCCACATCTTCATGAGCCCCGACGGCCACGGCGGGCTCCTCTGGGCGCTCAAGGCCCGCGGCTGCTTCGCCGACATGAAGAAGCGCGGCGTGAAGACGCTCTTCTTCTTCCAGGTCGACAACCCGCTCGTGGAGGTCGCGGACCCCGCGTTCATCGGCATCCACACGCTCGAGAAGAGCGAGTACTCGCTCAAGCTCACCGCCAAGCGCGACCCGCACGAGGGCCTCGGCATGGTCGTGAAGCGCGACGGTCATTTCGACATGATCGAGTACACCGAGATGACCGAGGAGATGAACACCCGCCGCACGAAGACGGGCGACCTCTATTTCAAGTTCGGCTCCCCTGCAATCCACGTGTTCGACCGCGCGTTCATGGAGCGCGAGGCCGCGAAGAACATGCCGCTCCACCTCGCCCACAAGAAGATCCAGACTGTGGACGAGAAGGGCAACATCGTGAAGGCCTCCGAGCCCAACGGCTGGAAGTTCGAGAAGTTCATCTTCGACTGCCTGCCCGACGCGAAGGGCGTATCGTGCATGGCGTTCGACCGCGCCGAGGAGTTCTCGCCCGTGAAGAACGCAGAGGGCAAGGACAGCCCCGCGACGTGCAAGGCGGACCTCCAGGCCAAGTGGTCGAAGTGGTTCCCCGTGCCGCCGGCGCTTCCGCTTGAAATCGACCCCGCCTACGCGATCAACGCCGCGGACATCGCGACGAACGGGATACTGCTTCAGGCAGAGGACTGACGGAATGATACTCGTCTGGCTCGAGTGGAACATATCCTCGTTCCGCCTCAACGACGAGTCGTTCGCCTATCTCGCGAAGCTCGCCCCTAAGGGCGCCGAAATAAGGCGCGCCAGGAGCGAGCGCGAGTTCCTCGCATCCCTGCCGGAGGCGGACATTGTGCTCACGTGGGAGTTCCGCCGGGAGTGGTACGCGCTCGCGAAGCGGATGAAGGTGCTCGCGACGCCTGCCGCTGGACGCGAGTTCATATCCCAGGACGTTCCGCCAGGTGTCACGCTTCACCACGGCCGTTTCCACGGCGCGATAATGGCCGAGACGGTCCTCGCGCTCATGTACGCGTGGTGCCGCGGAATCGTCGGCGCGCCCGCGATGCATCCAACTGGAAGAGCGGCGCGCGCCTCCGGCGCGAAGGTGGCGCACCTTGAGGGCGTATCCGCCAGGCGCGACACCCCAATGTGGCCGCGCCGTGCGCTTTCCGAACGGTGCTACACGCTGTCCGGCACCAGGGCCGTGATACTCGGATACGGCAACGTGGGCCGCGCTATAGGGCGGCGCCTCGAGGCGAACGGGGTGTCGGTGAAGGGCATAGGGCGGCACAACTTCGGCGAGCTCGACGGAGCTCTTCCGGATGCGGACTGGCTCGTGCTTGCGCTCCCCGGCGACACGGGCACCGACAATCTCGTGGACGCGCGCGTCCTGCGCATGATGAAGAAAAGTGCGGTCGTGGTGAACGTGGGGCGCGGAAACGCGATAGACGAGAAGGCGCTCCTCTCCGCGCTGAAGAGGGGGCGCATAGCGGCCGCGCTTCTAGACGTGTTCAAGGAGGAGCCGCTCGACGAGTCGTCGCCGATGGCCGCAGACCTGCCGAACCTCGTCCGCCTTCCGCACGCATCTGCGTTTTCGCCGAAGTACCTTCCGATGTTCTTCGACGAACTGAAGGAGTGCGGACTGCTTGCGGTGAAGTGCGAAAGAGGTAGGGCGCGTTGTCCTCAACGCGCCGAGCGGCGGCTAGGGGACAAGCCGCCCTGCCATAAGGGCTCCGGCAAGATAACGGGGGCGCGTCATGCAAAGTGAGTACATTGTCAATTCCGTTGACGAGACGTGGAAGCTCGCGGAGGAGTTCGCGGGGGAGCTGAAGCCCGGCGACATAGTGTGCCTTGAAGGCGACCTCGGGGCGGGCAAGACCACGTTCACGCAGGGCCTTGCCGCGCACCTCGGCGCGAAGCGCGCCGTGACGAGTCCGACGTTCTGCCTCGTTGTGGAGCACCCGACAAGCCGCTTCCTCCTCGTGCACATGGATCTCTACCGTCTTCACGATGCAGACGACGTCTTGACGATCGGCTGGGAGGACTACCTAGCGCGCGGAGCGGTCCTGTTCGTGGAATGGCCGGACAGGGCAGGCGACTTGATTCCGCCGGGCGCGCGCCACGTGCGCTTCGAGCATCTGCCAGATTCGCCGGATTCGAGGAGGATTTCGTTCTCATGACGCGCAGCCCTGCTGATGCCGGCAGGGACGAGCGTCTCTGCACGCCAGCGGTCACGCGGGACGCGCGACCCTACCGCGTTCCGCGTGAAATCGGAATAGCCGGATTCGCCAGATGGGAGGCGCAGTCGGGGGGAGACAGACCGGACGTGTCGTTTGTGCCGGCGCTTGCGCGCCGCAGGCTCACGCCGGTGGAGCGGGCGGCGATGCATGTGGCGCACGAGGCGACGGTGCAGGCGAATGCCGTCGACGAGAAGATGCCTGTCGTGTTCGCGTCGCGCTGGGGGGAGATCGGGACCACATTCAAGCTCATCAGCCAGTTCCGGGAAGAGGGCGAGATGAGCCCGGCCGGCTTTTCGAATTCCGTGCACAATGCCGCCCCAGGCGCATGGTCGCTCTTCACGAAGAATACTGCGCCGTACACTTCGATAGCTGGCAGGGAGCGCTCTCTCGAGTGTGGACTTCTCGAGGCGCTCGTGCAGCTGATTGCAAGCGGGGGAGGATTGGATGCTTCAGGCGCTGACGCGAGGTTTGGGCGTCCCGACGGCGGAAAGGTGCTCTTCGTGTTCGCCGAGGAGGCAACGCCTGAGTTCTACCGTGCGGATTTTCCCGCAGTGGAGAAGGGATGCGCGCTTGCGGCGCTTCTTGATTTGTCCGGCGGAATCAAGGTCGAGTTCCGTCACGAGGGGCGCGCGCCGCTTTCGTTCGCCGCGCTCGCCGGCTTCCTTTCCGGCGCATCCGACTGCGTTTCTTCCGCCGACTTCCTCCTGGCAAGGTAATGCGCTTCGCACCGATGTAGCGGCGGCGTCCCGCCGCCGTGTGGTAGGGCGAGGCGTCCCGCCGAGCCGCAATCTCCAGCTATCCCCCGGCCATTCCGCCGCGCGAAGCCAACCTTATTCGCTTCTTGCCCCTGGAGTTTACCCATTTTTTGAAGGCAGAATGAGACTTCGCCCAATGTTTATGCGGGTGAGGTGATTTTAAGAAGTGTATTTTGCGCGACATTAGAGAAATGGGTGAAAGCTTTACCCAGTGGCGCATCTATGGTATTCACCGATTCGTCTCCATGCCAGTCTTTGAATTCAACTCCGATGGCTCGCAAAG
>CAMORM010000079.1 GCA_946623785.1 uncultured Verrucomicrobiota bacterium | reverse complement strand
ACAAGCACATCGAGATCATCGTCCGCCAGATGCTCCGCAAGGTCCGCATCACGAACCCCGGCGATACGGACTTCCTCTGGGGCGAGCAGGTCTCGCGCCAGTCGTTCCGCCGCGCGAACGAGCAGATGACCCAGGAAGGCCGCCGTACCGCGGAGGCCCAGCCCGCCCTGCTCGGCATCACCAAGGCGGCCCTCGAGACGGACTCCTTCATCTCCGCCGCGTCCTTCCAGGACACCACCCGCGTCCTCACCGAGTCCGCGACGATGGGCCGCGTGGACGAGCTGCGCGGCTTCAAGGAGAACGTTATCCTCGGCCACCTCATCCCCGCCGGAACCGGCTTCCCGCTGCACCGCTACCTCAAGCTCGTGCCGCTGTGCGAGCCCATCTCCGACGAGGAGATGGAGGAGCTCGAGAAGGAGCGCAAGAAGCAGATGGACGAGCTCTTCCCGCTGCCTACCGGACCGGACGAGGGTGACGACAACGAGCCGCCGTTCCAGGAGGTTCAGGGCGACGCCACGCTCGAGGCCGCCGCAACCGGCATCGGAACCGAGGCAGACCCCGATTCCGCCGCCGACGGCATAGAAGCCGGCGACGAGGCTTGATCGGCCGCTGCGGTGCGAAGCGGCGCGGACGGCAAATCCGTCCGCGCCGTTTTCACAATGGGATCCCGCCACATGAAGACACGTCAGTTCTGGTATCCGCTTCCTGTTTCGCTAATCGCACAGCATCCCGCCGAGAAGCGCGGCACGGAACGCATGCTCGTGCTGCACCGCGACACTTGCGTGCTCGAGCACAGGCACATTGCAGACATCGTCGAGTACCTGAATCCCGGCGACCTTCTCGTGGTCAACGACACCAAGGTGTTCCCCGCCCGCCTCCTCGGAACCTGGAGCGACTCTCCCGGCGCCGTGGAAGTCCTGATGGTGCATCCCGCAGCTGGTTCCCCGATATTGCGCGACGGCGAGACGCCGCCGCTACATCGTGGAGCGCAAGGCGATGTGGCAATGGCGTCCTCGCCATTGCCCGACGGCGGGATACTGCAATCTCAAGTTGTTTGGGATGTGCTGATTGGCTCTGGACGTCCGAGCCGCGAAGGGCAGGTCGCCGTGTTCGGGCCAAACAGGGAGCTGAAAGTCACGCTTCTCGAGAGGCTGGAGGCCGGCATGTGGCGCTGCTCATTCGACTCCTCGCGCCCGCTCGGCGAACTCCTCGACGAATTCGGCCACACGCCCGTCCCTCCGTATGTCCACCGCGAAGGCACGGCGGAAGAGGAGAAGGAAGACCGCGAGCGCTACCAGACGATCTACGCTCGCGAGACGGGATCCGTCGCCGCGCCGACGGCGGGGCTCCACTTCACGCCTGAGATTTTCGCCGCGCTTGAGGCGAAGGGCGTCAGGCGCGCGGCCGTCACGCTGCACGTCGGGCCGGGCACGTTCCGCCCCGTGAAAACGACGGAGATCGAAGACCACCACATGGACGCCGAGCACTACCATGTGTCAGAGGAGACGGCGCAGGCCATTCGCGACTGCCGCGCACGCGGCGGACGCGTCGTATGCGTCGGGTCCACTTCCGTGCGCACGCTCGAGACGGTTGCTGCGGCGAACGGCGGGGAGATCAAGGCGGCGGACGGCTGGAGCTCGATCTTCATCTACCCGCCGTACAAGTTCGCCTACACCGACGCGATGCTCACGAATTTCCACCTGCCGCAGTCGACGCTCCTCATGATGATCTCGGCGCTCGCCGGGCGCGAGCGCGTCCTGAGCGCGTATGCGATGGCGGTACGCGCGAAGTACAAGTTCTTCTCCTACGGCGACTGCATGCTGATTCTCTGAGAGCCGGGCGGCATGGGCTTTTGCCACGGCAAAAAGTTGACATGTCATTTGCCGCGGCTTTGGTGTGCCGGTGATATAATAATGTGTGAACACAGGAGGTGCTATGACGACGTGGTCGATGATTGCCAGAGACGCCGCTTTTGCCGCAGCGCTGCTTGCGGGCGGCGGTTCCGCGTTCGCTGTGAACTGGGACCGGGCTCAGATAAACGGAACCACGCCCGGCGGAAAGGTCTTCTACGAGCCGGGCGAGGAGATGGTCTTCACTCTCAAACTGGAGGGGCTGAAGGAGCCGCTCCCGCCCGGCACGTATTTCGTTGACTGGGAGAGGCGAGGCGACGACGGTCTTACGGAGAAAGGGCGTGCGCCGCTTCCGTTCCCCGAAGAAGGGCTTGTGCTCAAGACGAAGTCCGACAAGCCCGGATTCGTCTGCATCGAGGCGAACGTGGTGACGAAGGACGGCAAGCGCGTGCCCAAGAACCACCGCTGGGAGAAGCGGGTGTTCTTCCAGGGCGGAGCTGGCGTGCAGCCCGATCGCATCCCGATGGCGGACGAGCCGAAGGACTACGACGAGTTCTGGGCCGCGTGCCTGAAGGAGCTCGACGCCGTGCCGATGAAGGCCGAGATGACGCCCGTCGATTGCCCGGACAAGGAGGTTAGGCTCTACGCCGTGCGCATCACCTGCGCGGGACCTTGGCCAGTCACCGGCTACCTCACGATTCCCGTGAAGGCTTCGAAGGAGAACCGCATGCCGATCACGGCGAACTTCCGCGGAGCGGGGCAGAGTGACCAGCTGCCTCCGAAGAACGGGCCCCACAACCGCATTTCGATGCTGATCAACGCGAACGGCTTCGAGCTCGGGCGGGGAGAAGAGTACATCAAGGAGTTCTTCAGGGAAATCTCCGAAAAGGGATACGGCTACGGCATGGGCCCGAAGTCGAACGAGAAGAAGGAGACGAGCTACTGGAAGTGGTGCGCCCTGAGGGCAGTCCGGTACCTCCAGTGGATCAAGACGCTTCCCGAGTGGGACGGAAAGGAGCTCGTCGTGGGCGGCGGAAGCCAGGGCGACTGGCAGGCCCTCCACGCGGCCTCGAAGGTGCCCGGCGTCACGCGCATCGCGGCCAACGGCTCGTGGGGATGCGACTGGACGGGCCAGGAGCAGTTCAAGCGCCAGCGCTCGGTCTACCGGCCGTCGTGCTGGTATCCCGACATGGCGTACTTCGACCCCGTGTTCGCGGCGAAGCGCATCTCGTGTCCCGTGAACATCTCCTTCGCCGGACTCGGCGACTACTGCTCCACGCCAGCCTCGCTTACGCTCCTCTACCGCAACCTGAAGGGGCCGAAGAAGATTACCTACGTGCAGGGCTCGACGCACGGGTGGCGTCCCGACGGCATGCAGAAGTTCACAGTTGACGGCGGTTACGACGCCGCGATGCTCGTTGAGCGCATCAACGGCGAAATCGCCGCGGGGAGCCGCGAGATCAAGGTCCCGAAGGCGCGCTACACGCTCACGCCGAAGGAAGGCCAGACGTGCTACCTGGAGCTCAAGGGCCTCAACGACGTTACGATCGACTTCTCCGGGAGCGAGCTCGTCGGCAAGGTCAAGACGCGCATGCTTGCGCTTGCCGGATGCACGAACGTGACGCTCAGGAACGTCTCGGTCGACTACGCGGACCTTCCGTTCACGCAGGCGAGGATCGAGAAGGCGGATGCGGACGGCAGCTGGGACGTCAGGGTAATCGACGGCTATCCGCGCCCCGGCGAGGCGGAGCTGAAGCGCGACGGCGACTTCTGGCCGCTGCAGGTCTACGACGCAGCGACGCTCGAGCTGAAGAACCCGATGCGCTTCCGGAAGAACGTCGCGATCACGCGCACCGGCGATGACACCTACCGCATCACCGGCGGCGTGAACACGAAGGGCGACGTGGGGGACATCGCGGTCTGGAGCGTCAAGGAGATGTCCCGCCCGGTCAAAGGAGGAGCCTTCGTGGCCCAAGACTGCAAGGGGTGCACGTTCGAGAACGTGACGATCTATTCGACGCCTTCGGGCCTGGGCTTCTCGGGCGGGATCGCCGAGTTCTCGGCGGACGGAAACCGCTACGTCGGCTGCTCGCTCGTGCGCCGTCCGCCCGAGAACGACCTCGCGCCGCGCGCGCTCAAGCGCCTGAGGAGCGGCAACCACGACGCATTCAACTCCCGCGAGTCCTACAAGGGCCCCGCACTGGAAAGATGCACCTTCCAGTACCACTGCGACGACTGCGTGAACATCAGCGGATTCTACGCGTTCGTGACGGAGCAGAGGGGGAGGACGCTGCGCATCGCGCCGTACGCGGGCAAGCTCCGCATCGAGCCCGGCGACACGTGCCAGCTCATGACGTTCGACGGCAGGTGCCTGCCCGACGCGAAGGTCGTCTCCGTGCGCGACGCTGGCGCGACGACTGACGCCGAACGGAAGCTCTTCGAGAGCTTCAACCTCTGGCCGGGGATCGCCAAGGGCGCGGTGTGCGCCTTTGCGGTCGAGCTCGACGCGGACCGCGAGCTGCCGCCCGGCTCGGTCATCATCTCCAGCCGGAGGATGGGCAGCGGCTTCGCCATCCGCAACTGCACGATGGGCCACAACCGCGCGCGAGGGCTTCTCATCAAGGCGTCCGACGGCCTGATCGAGGGCAACCTCCTGGAGGGTTCGGAAGGACACGGCATCCAGATTGCGCTCGAGTACGAGTGGATGGAGGGCGGATGCAGCAGGAACGTCGTCGTGAGGAACAACGTCGTCCGCGGCAACGGCGCAGGCATTATGGTCGCAGGACGGAACGGAGCGCGCAAGCCGATGCCCGCCGACTCGCACAGGAACATCGCAATCACCGGCAACACGATCTCCGGCTCGGCGCCGGGAATTGCCGTTGTCGGTTGCACGGGCCTCGACGTGCGCGGGAACAAGGTCGAGCTCCCTGCCGGCACCAAGACCCACGAGGTCGAGCTCTCCAATGTCGCCGACGTAAAGGACGACAAGATTCAAGTGGAATAGAGCCATTGTCAATTCCCGTCCTGGTTCCTGACACGGGTTCCGCGCGTTTTGGTATAATAAGCGCATCATGAAACTTGCGACAGTTATTTTCTCCGTCGGCGTGGCGGTTTTCGCCGGATGCACCACAAAGCGCAACGTTGTTACGTTTGACATGAGTAAGATTCACATTTCGGCCAACTACGTGAATCCGCTCGTGGGGACGGACTACAACGGACACGTGTTTCCGGGCGCCTGCTGGCCGATGGGCCTCGTGCAGGCGAGTCCCGACACTGGACACGGCACGTGGGACTACACGGGCGGCTACAGGAACTCCGACAAGTCGATCCTCGGGTTCTCGCAGACGCACCTGAGCGGGACGGGCTGCCCCGATCTCGGTGACCTGCGAATCCTTCCAGGGCGCGACATCCGCTCGTCGTCCATCGCGTACGCCTACGACAAGTCGAGCGAGGTCGCAAAGCCAGGCTACTACTCGGTGTTCCTCTCCGAGCCGCAGGTTAAGGTCGAGGTCACGGCGACGCCTCATTGCGCCGTGTACAAGCTCACATACAACGGCGACCTGCCGGCGCAGCTGCTCGTGGACAGCCAGTACGGAATCTGCAACGCCGACGTTCTGTCCAAGCACGTCCTCGACAGCGAAGTGGAGGTTTACACGAACGGGGGTCGAAAGTTCAGCGAGAGGAGTGCGAACGAAAGATTTTCCGGTTGTGTGGAGATTCACGGACGCGTGCACTCGCGCGTGTGGGTGGACCGCAACTGGTATTTTACGCTTGATAGCGACCATTGGTGCTCCGATGTCGTGGAGCTTCCAGCCGCGGACGGCGAGAAGGCCCCGAAGTACGTGCTTACATTTGCGGACGTGAAGCCTGGTGAATCGGTAATGGTGAGGATCGGCATGTCGTCCGAGAGTGTAAAAGGCGCGAAATCGAACCTCGCGAAGGAGCTTTCTCTGCGAAGGCGGCTTCGCCCTGGGGAGACTCGCCTCTCCGACGACTTCGAGCAGCTCAAGTTCGATGCGTTCGCGGCATGGAACCGCATCCTCGGACGCGTGAAGGCGAAGGGGACCAACGAGCAGCTCGCAAACTTCTACACCGCGCTCTACCACCTCTTCGTGCAGCCGAACAACATCGCGGACGCGGGCAAGCCCGCCCGCTTCTCCACGTTCTCCTGCTGGGACACATTCCGCGCCGCGCATCCGCTCTACACGATCATCACGCCCGAGAACGTGTCCCCGTTCGTCAACTCAATGATAGAGGACTACAAGCAGAACGGGTTCGCTCCGATATGGACGCTGTGGGGCAAGGACAACCAGTGCATGATAGGCACGCACTCCGTGCCTGTGATAGTCGACGCTTACCTGAAGGGCTTCCGCGGATTCGACGCAGAGGCCGCGTACGAGGCGATCCGCTCGTCGCTCCGCGACAGGCACGAAGGTCGCCGCAAGGAGAACTGGGACCTGCTCGACAAATACGGCTACTATCCGTTCGACGTCGTAAAGGCAGAGTCCGCCTCTCGCACGCTCGAGTGCGCCTACGACGACTGGTGCGCTGCGCAGATGGCGAAGGCGCTCGGGAAGAAGGACGACTACGAGTTCTTCTCGAAGCGCGCGCAGAACTACCGCAACATCTTCGACAAGGACAACCTGCTCATGCGCGCGCGCGACTCCGAGGGGAAGTGGCGCGAGCCGTTCAACGCGTTCAAGCTCGGGTTCGGCGAGGGCAACGACTTCACGGAGGGCAACTCGTGGCAGTACACCTGGCATGTGATGCACGACCCCGAGGGCCTCATCTCCCTCTTCGGCGGGAAGGAGAAGTTCGCGGAGCGTCTCGACATGCTCTTTACGCTCCCCGAGCGGGTCGAGGGGCAGGGCGAGGTTTCCGACGTGTCGGGTCTCATCGGACAGTACGCGCACGGCAACGAGCCTTCACACCATACCGCATATTTCTTCCAGTACGCGGGCAAGCCGCGCCGCACCGCCGAGATCGTGCGCGAAGTGTTCGACAAGTTCTACCTCAACAAGCCGGACGGACTCTGCGGCAACGACGACTGCGGGCAGATGAGCGCGTGGTACGTCTTCAGCGCGATGGGCTTCTATCCGTTCAACCCGTGCGGCGGCGAATACGTGATAGGCGCGCCGCAGCTTCCGGAGGTCGAGATATCGCTCCCCGGCGACAAGAAGTTCAAGATCGTCGCGAACGGCCTTTCCAAGAAGAACAAGTACGTTAAGTCGGTCAAGCTCAACGGCAAGCCTCTCGAGGGATTCAAGATCACGCACGACCAGGTGATGGCCGGCGGCGAGCTCGTGTTCGAAATGGGGAAGTGAAGCGATGTCCGCCTGGGCCAGAACAGCCGTGCTTGCAGCCGCCGCGCTTGCGGCCGCTGCCGCGCACGCTACGTCCGCATACGGCTACTACGCCGTAGCCGCGCAGCACCAGCAGCTCCGCGCCCGCTTCGTCGACTGCGTCCGGCGGTCGGACGCAAAGGGGATGGAGGAAGTCTGCCGCGCGGGCATCGAGCTTGTGGAGGACGATGCGCTCTGGCACTACAATCTCGCATGCGCGCTTTCCTACCGCGACGACTTCTCGGAGGCGTTCGCCGAGCTCGAGAAGTCCGTGCGGCTCGGTGTGCGCGACGTCGAGATGATAAAGTCGGACGGCGACCTCAAGCGCCTATCCGGCGACCCGCGCTTCGCGAAGGCGATCGACCTCGCTCGGGAGCTGGGCGACTCGCTGCCTCCCGGGAAGACGCCCCTCGTGCCGGCCGTCGTGCCGCCGGACCTCAAGCTCACGATCGCAGAGACGAACCTCGACTGGAATTTCGACGCCAACTGCTTCGTGGCGCAGATCGACGTTGCGTCCATAACGTCGGCCGTCCCGAAGGACGCAGCCGACAGGTACAACGGGCCCGCCAGGAAGAGGATATCAGCGTGGATCCGCGAGGGGTCCGCGGCGGGCAACGCCAACGAGTTCTACTTCAACCGCGACGGCGGACACTCGAGACTTGTCGCCACGAACTACCCGGGGCTGGTTTCGGTGAGGATGGACGACAGGGCGCGCGAACTCGGAATCGACCGCCTCACGCCGAACGTCGTCTTTCCCCGTCCTGTCTTCGGGAATGCGTCGCTTGCTATGACGCAGGGGTTCATGTGGCGTTCCGCAGGCCGGCTTCACCTCACCGACCCGCAGCTCTGCGCCCGCATGCAGTTCTTGTACTCGAACAACCAGTTCTGGGTTTTCCCCGCCGTGGACGACTTCTCGACGGTCGCCACGAACAGGATCGACCGCTTTGCGGCAGCGTCGCCGTTCCAGCTGCTCACCGAAGGGCGGAGCTGGAGCGACCAGCAGTACCTCCGCGCGGCCGTTGCGGCGAGCGCCGCGATGCGCTCCGACACGAAGGAGTCCGCAATTCGCCGCCACCTCTTCGCCCCGACTCTTCAGTGGCTCTTCCGCCGTTCGGTGCCGGGCGTCAAGTCGGACGACGACTATCTCACCTCGAAGGCGCACCCGACGGCTTTCGCGAAGGGCGACCTAGACGTCGAGGCGCTTGTCGGGCGGGCGCATTCGCTCAAGCCCGCCGACATCCCCCCTGCTGTCGCCCTTGCGGTCGTGAACTCGTCGAAGTTTCCTGTGAAGTATCCGCGTCCAGAGGTCGACTATCCTGACGGCGGGGCGGAGTTCCTTTCCGTCACGCCTTTCTCCGTGGCGATGGTGCTGCGCGACGAGCAGGCGAAGCGGACCGTGCTCGTTAAGGCGGTTCCGTTCCCGGTTGAGGAAGGCGGCACGGAGTTCAAGTGGGCGGTGGTGCATGGCGATCCTGATGCAGTGAAGGTCGAGCCGCCGCTTGGCGAGTCGCCGTTTGCGCCGCAGCGCGGGGTCGTGCAGATCACCGTCGACAGGCGCAGGATCGCGCCGGGCGGGCGCATCGACGTGGCGTGCTTCGCGAAGCGCCCCGGAACCGCGTTCGGCGCGCCGTCGTTCGTGTCGTTTTCGGCCGTCGCGCTGGAGAGGCGCGAGTGGCGGGATGACGGCAAGATAGCGTCCATCGACTACACCAACCCCGACGGCCTCTACTGCGACCCGGCGATTGCGCTCCCGCGCAGATGGAAGGATGTTTACGAATACAAGGACGGCGAATGCACCGGATTCACGCGGTACTCCGCCGACGGCGAGAAGCGCGGCGAGTTCACGAGGCGCGGCGAGCGGATACTGGAGCGCAATGCCGACGGCACGCCGAAGCGCAAGGTGAACGTCCGCTACGTAACGCGCGACACGGGGATTCCCGACATGCCGCCGGAGCTCACGTACATCGACGAGGACTGACGCCGTGCAGCCTTCAGGACAAATCCGATACTCGCTGGCGCCGCTGGCCGGATTCACGGACGCCGCGTTCCGCAGGCTGTGCTCGCGGTTCGGCGCGGACCTCACGTACACGGAGATGGTCTCAGCGGCGGGGCTTGCGCACGGTTCGCGTCCGACGCGCCACCTGATGGAGACGCTTCCCGGCGAGGGGCCGGTCGCCTGCCAGCTTTTCGGGTCGAACCCGGACGAACTTGAGTTCTCGGCGCGCGAGGTCTCGTCGTTAGGCCGGTTCGTTGAGCTCAACCTGAACGCGGGCTGTCCGGTGCCGAAGGTCACGCGCGAGGGGGCGGGCGCGACGCTCGTGAAGGACCCGGCGAAGGTGCACGGGCTCCTCAAGGCGATGAAGCGGGGAACGGACCTTCCGGTGACGCTGAAGACGCGTCCAGGACCGAAGCCCGACAAGGTGATGCTCTGGGAGCTTCTCGATGCAGCGGAGACGGCCGGAGCATCGGCCATCATCCTCCATGCGCGCTTCACATCGCAGAACCACGGCGGGGAAGTCCATCTCGACCTCCTGTCGGAGCTTGTGGAGAGGGCGAAGATGCCGGTGTGGGGGAACGGCGGCGTGAAGGACGCCGCCACGGCGCGTGCGATGGAGGCGACGGGCGTCGCGGGAATAATGGTCGGGCGCGCGGCGCTTGCGAATCCGCAGATATTCGCGGCGCTGAAGGGCGAGAACGCGGAGTGCGACAGGATTGAGACGCTCAAGGACCATCTCGCCGGTGTGATTGAGCTTCGCGAGGCGCTCGCGAGGGACTTTCCGGACGACCACATTCCGTCGGTGGACGGGATGTGCTCCATCCAGATGCACACGCACCTCTTCCGCTACTTCGCGGGCCGTCCGGGGGCGGCGGAGCTCCGCCGTCGCCTCAACTCCATCCGCACTCTTTCCGAGATACTCTCAATCATCGGCGGCCAGTCCTAGATGCGGCAGGGGGGGTATGGAAGGGGAAACTTACATCTGCTTCCTTACTTCACGAAAAAAGTTAATTTTCCCCCTTGTCCGCCTGTCCCAGTTATGATAAAATACAAATTCCTTTTTGGCGGCGTAGTGTCGTCACGAAGGAAAGTTCTTTGAGAATCGAGAGTGGAGGATGCTGGAAAAGGCCTTGAAAAGGGCCCTTGAAGGCGCTTCCGCGAAGTGGATACGGTCATCCCGGCGCCGGAAGGCGCAGATGGCGCGTCCGGCCAGCAGGAGCAGCGCTCGTGGTGCCGGATGGTGCCGCGGGCGCTTTCCTTTTTCCGCTTTGCGCATCTTCCGCTTGAGGTTCGAAGCTGTTCCGATACTCAACCGCGCGGCGGCCGAAGATGGAGCCGGTCCGGCAACCCGAAAGGAGTCCGGGTGGGCGTGGTCGTGGAGGGGCAGAACGTGAAACGAAACTAGAAAAGAGAGAAAAGATGCAAAAACAGAGAGTACGCATCCGTCTCCAGGCATACGATCACCGTGTGCTTGACCAGGCCGTCGGTGGAATCATCGACACGGCCCGCGGGACGGGGGCGCAGGTAGTTGGGCCGATCCCGCTGCCGACGCGCATCGAGCGGTTCACGGTGAACCGTTCGGTGAACGTGGACAAGAAGTCCATGGACCAGTTCGAGATGCGGACGCACAAGCGTTTGCTCGACATCGTGAGCCCCACGGCGAAGACGATCGACGAGCTGAAGAAACTCAACCTGCCCGCGGGCGTGGACATCACCATCCGGGTGTAAGGAGGAGTGAGATGGAAGGTTTGATTGGCAAGAAAGTGGGGATGACCCAGGTATTCGACGAGAACGGCACGCGCATCTGCGTGACGGTCATTGAAGTCGGTCCCTGCCCGGTCGTCCAGCTGAAGACCGAGGAGAAGGACGGCTACAAGGCCGCCCAGGTCGGTTTCGGCGAGCAGAAGAAGCAGCGCCTCACGAAGGCGGTTGCTGGCCACCAGGAGAAGACCGGCGGCCTCGCGGACAAGAAGGTCCGCCTCCTCAAGGAGTTCGCGCTCGACGAGGGCGAAGAGGTGAAGGTCGGCGACGTGATGACGGTGAAGAACTTCGACGGCGTCAAGTTCGTCGACATCACGGGCCGCACGAAGGGCAAGGGATTCGCGGGCGTGCTGAAGCGCTACAAGTTCGCGGGCGGCAACATGACGCACGGCGGACACTCGAAGCGCCGCACGGGCGGTCTCGCGGCTCGCGACCTCCCCGGCTGGATCGAGAAGGGCAAGAAGATGCCTGGGCACATGGGCGACGTGAACCGCACGGCGGTGAACTGCGAAGTCGTCCGCGTGATGCCCGAGGACAACGCGCTTCTCGTGAAGGGCTCGATCCCCGGCGCACGCAACGGGACGGTCCTCATCCGCAAGTCGCTCAAGAACGCGGCCCTGGCCTTCAAGGCGGCCAAGAAAGGGGCGAAGTAATTATGGCAACGATCAAGTCATTCACCTCGGCCGGCGCGGCGGGTGCCGATCTTTCGGTTGACGATTCCGCGCTTACGACCGACAGGGGCGAGCAGGCTGTCAAGGACGCGGTCACCGCGATCCGCAACGCCATGCGCGCCGGAACGGCCTCGACGCTCCGCAAGGGCGAAGTCGCCGGCTCGAACAAGAAGCCGTGGAAGCAGAAGGGCACGGGCAACGCCCGCGCGG
>CAMORM010000078.1 GCA_946623785.1 uncultured Verrucomicrobiota bacterium | reverse complement strand
ACAGGAACTTCCGTTTGCACGCAGAGCACTTCGCCTGGCCGAAGCCGCCGTTTCCTAGCATCGTTTTTGTCTGCGCCCCGCAGTATGGGCATGTAAAGATCATTTGCTGCGTCCTTGTTGCCTGCTCGCGCCGACATTATAACAAAACATCCTTATGTGGACAACAGACCGTTAGTCCATAAGCCCTACCGTTCTGCTTCCCGCGCCTCACGCCGTCCGCTTCCTCCACCTCTTCATCTTGAGTCGCTCCCACCACGAATCTTTTCTCCGCACCGTGATTGCACGCTCGTACTTCTCCCTCCAGCTGCGCAGCGTCGCCGCCTCGTCAGTTCTCTCGGGATCGCACAGCGCGTCTATCCTCGCCATCACCCTCGCCGCCACGTCCGGCACGCCCTCCATCGCCTCCAGGTAGACCGCCCTCGCCCTCACGACCTCAACCGCCGGCGCTTCCCTGGCCTCTGCCGATAGTTTCTCCTCACCATAGCTGCAAGAATTCCCATTGCGTTTCCCCTCTTTTCCGCCTTCGCCTTTCCCCTCGCCTTCCACCAGCACCGCCGCCACGGGTGTCGGGTCCGAAAGGCCCACTATTTGCCTCAGCTTCTTCGCCGCCGCCTTGTATCGTATCACCATGCTGTAGTGCGAGTACAGCTCCGGCAGGTTTTCGCGCAGCCATCCCTTCACGCCCGCGTTGCGCCCGACGATGTGCCCCGCCTCGTTGAACCTGAGCGAGTTGTCCACGTAGCACTCCAGGTCCTGCATCAGGCTCCCGAACCTCACCAGCGCCTCCTTCGAGTCGCGGACATGTTTCCACGCCTCCAGAACCTCCTCCTTTGACGGGCATGGACTTGTCGTTGTCCTGCGCGAAATGCGCCTGCGTTCCGCAGCCATGATCCGGCGCTTCGCCTTCTCCGCCTTGTAGTGCAGTCCCCTTGACGCCTTGTTCTGCATTGCCGCTATCCGACGCGATGCCGTCCTGCGCAGGAAAGCGGCGGCCATCCACGCCGGTACGGACGCGGCCCTGGCGAGCTGCGCCATATTTAGCGTGCGGTCCCCGAAGAGCCTCAGGAACACGAAGAGCGCAGCGGCGAGCTCGCCGTCGTGCGGCACATGTCGCAGGACGTCCTTCTCCGAGAAGCCAAGCTCGTGCAGGAACGGCACTACGTTGAAGAGGATGAACGGCGAGTCGTCCTTGAACGAGTCGATCTCAGCGTCGGTGCAGCCCCACCTGCGCCATTCCGCGGCGCGGCCGTCGGTCGCCTCGCACAGGTCGCCGAAGGTGGGCTGCCGCTTCCTGGCTGGAGGGGTATTGCAGCGGGAATGGAAGGCTTTTTCTTGGGGGTGGTGCTTCATGGGGCGAATTATACCACAGGGGGACGTGAAATGCAACTATGGTGCGGATAAATTTTTTTTGTTCGCGGCATGGCTCTCGGTTAGCATCCAAATTAACCGCGGAATGTGGTATAATTCGCGCATGCAAAACGAACTTACGAGATACCTGGACCATGAGACAAGGATTGCCGTGGTAATAGCCGACTGCACTGCCGCCGCGGGCGAGCTCGCGAGAGCGCACCTCTCCGGACCGACGGCGTCGTGCTACCTTGCGCGGGCGCTCGCGGGCGTGGCGCTGCTCGGCTCCGAGGCGTCTACGTCCGACGAGGCCGTGACGTTCAAGCTCGACTGCCCAGGGCCGCTTGGCGGATTCCTCGTGGAGGCGACTGGAGCCGGAACGCTGCGCGGCTACACCAAGATCAAGGTGCTCAACGACTTCGACGGAATGGGCGCGCCAAAGGACTCCTCCGTTCTTGGGCCCACCGGCACCTTCGAGGTGGTGCGCTCCGTGCCTGGGAAGATACTTGCATCCGGTGCCGTTGCGGTGGACAAGTGCACGGTTGCGTCCGGACTCGAGACGTACTTCACGCAGTCGCTACAGCGCCGCGTTGCAGTGGCGCTCGCCGGAACCGCAGGAGACGACGGTGTCCCCACAATTGCGAAGGGCATCATGGCGGAGTGCCCGCCGGACGGCGACGAGAAGTCTTTTGCAAACGTGGCCGCGGAAATCACGCTTCTCGGGCGCAAGGCCGAGACGGCGCTTGCCGTGTCCGACCGCAACCTGCTCTCTAAGATCGGACTTGCACATGCCGAGCCCCGCGGGGAGAGTCCTCTCTCGTTTGCGTGCAGGTGCAGCCGCGAACGCGCCGAGGCGATGCTCGCCGCCATTCCCGTGGAGGAGCGCAAGTCGCTTCCTCCGACGATTGACGTCACTTGCCACATGTGCGGCCGGACTTGGACAGTTCCAACAGCATAATCTCTTTTCCCCGAATATTTTCCAATAAATCCCTTAAACACCCGTTTAAGGGGTTGTCGTCACACGGGGTGCCGACATTAAGCAGAAAGAGAAGGTGCGCTATGGACAACAAAATGAAAGTATTTGCCATGTTTGCAGGAGTTATGCTTACAGGCGTGGCCATGGCATTGCCACCTGCGGCTCGGATTGGTCCGGCATGGTCGCAGAGCAGCCGCATTGGACCGGCATGGACATCCGCGCCTCCGGCACCGATGCACCATTGTTGGCATCGCCCGCCGCCCCCTCCACCACCGCCTCCGCCACCGCCTCCTCCTCCGCCGCCGAGGCATCACCACCACAGGCGCTGACGGACTGCGAATCCGGACAAACAACAACGCCATGCCTTCTGAGGAGGCATGGCGTGTTGTTTCTGCTGTGGAGAGATTTGCGAAGGCTACGAGAATGAAAGTTCTTCTGCGTCCTTCTTGTGGGTAATCTTGATTTTCGGCGGGAGTCCGCCGCGAAGGAGCATTTCCGCAAGCGGGTCCTCGATGTAGCGTTGGACGACGCGCTTGAGCGGACGCGCCCCTAGGGCGTCGTCGTAGCCTTTCCCCACGAGGAAGTCGGTTGCCTTCTGGTCGAGCTGCAGCACGACTTCGCGCTCCGCAAGGCGGTCCCTGACCTTAGAGAGCTCCAGGTCGAGCACCTTGGCCGCGCCTTCCTTGCCGAGCTTCGCGAAGACCACTGTCTCGTCGAAGCGGTTGAGGAGCTCGGGACGGAACGTCTTCTTCGCCTCGTCCATCAGCTTCGACTTGAGTTTCTCATAGTCGTTCTCCGATGCCGCCGCCTGTCCGAATCCGAATGACCTTCCTTCGCGCGCGAAGTCGAACCCGAGGTTGGCGGTGCATATGATGATTGTGTTCCTGAAGTCGACCTGACGGCCCTGTCCGTCCGTCAGGCGCCCGTCGTCGAGAATCTGCAGGAGCATATTCCTCACGCTGGCGTCGGACTTCTCGAACTCGTCGAACAGCACGACCGAATAAGGACGGCGCCTGACCTTTTCGGTGAGCTGTCCGCCCTCGTCGTAGCCGACGTATCCAGGCGGCGAGCCAACGAGACGCGACGACGTGTACTTGTCCTGGAACTCGCTCATGTCGAGCGAAACGAGGGCCTTTGCGTCGCCGTACACCTTCTCGGCGAGCATGCGCGCGAGAAGCGTCTTGCCGACGCCTGTGGGCCCGAGGAAGAGGAAGCTGCCGATCGGGCGGCGCGGGTCGCCAAGGCGGGCGCGCGACCGGCGGAGCGACTTCGCGATCGCTGTCACGGCGCTCTCCTGTCCTACGACCGCCGCGTTCAGCGCCTTCTCTATGCCCAGCATCTTCTCGGCGGTGTTCTCGGTTATGCGCTCCACCGGCACGCCGCAGATCGCCGCGACCGTGGCGGCAACGTCGTCCGCCGTGACTTCAACGAGCTTCTCGGCGTGCTCCTCGCGCCACGAGGTCACGAGCTTGTCGAGTTCCGCCTGCGCCTCGATCTCGCCGTCGCGGCATTCCGCGGCGGTTTCGAAGTCCTCGTTCGCAATCGCCTCGTCCTTGCGCGCGCGCAGCTCGAATATGCGGTCCTGCGCGGCCTTGAGCTCTGGCGGGCGCACCGCGCACTTCATGCGCACGCGGGAGCCGGTCTCGTCTATGGCGTCGATTGCCTTGTCTGGCAGCAGGCGCGCGGGCTGGTACCTTGCGGTAAGGTCGACGGCGGTCTTGAGCGCCTCGGGCGTGTAGACCACGTTGTGGTGCTTTTCGTAGCGCGACGCGATCCCCTTGAGGATCTCCACGGCCTCGTCCTTCGACGGCTCGTCCACGATGATCGACTGGAAGCGGCGCTCCAGCGCGGCGTCCTTCTCGATGGACTTGTGGTATTCCTTGAGGGTCGTTGCGCCTACGCACTGGATCTCCCCGCGCGCGAGGGCGGGCTTCAGGATGTTGGCTGCGTCCATCGCGCCTTCCGCCCCGCCGGCCCCTACTAGCGTGTGGAGCTCGTCGAGGAAGAGTATAACGTTCCCGACGCGCCGCGTCTCCTCTATGATCTGCTTGAGGCGCTCCTCGAACTGGCCGCGGTACTGCGTGCCCGCAACCACGCGCGCCATGTCGAGCGAGATCACGCGCTTGCCGCGCATGCGTTCCGGGACGTCGCCAGCGGCGATCGCCTGTGCGAGGCCCTCTACGACTGCCGTCTTTCCGACGCCAGCCTCGCCGATGAGCACGGCGTTGTTCTTGGTGCGCCTGCAGAGGACCTGCACGACGCGCTCGAGCTCGCGGCGTCGGCCTATGACCGGGTCGAGAAGGCGCTTGGAAGCGCTCTGCGTGAGGTCGCGTCCGAATGCGTTGAGCGCCGGGGTCTTCTGCTTCTTGCCGTTTGCGCCGTCGTGGGCGGCTCCGCGCTGGTCCTCCTGCGCCGGATCGTCTCCTTCTTCCTGGCCTTCGTCGGTATCTTCCGGCCCGATGTCGGGCTTGGCGGTAGGCGCGTTCGCGGAGTCGCGCGCGGCGATGAAGTTCTCGAGCGTTATGCCGTGCCCGAAGAGGACCTGCGCGCCGACGGAGTCGCCGTCGCGCAGCATTGCCTGTACGATGTGCGAGGTGCCTATGAGGGGCGAGTTCTCGCTGCGCGCCTCTATGGCGGCGATTTCGAGGATCTTCTTCACGCGGGCGGTGTACTGGAGCTCGCCCCTTGTGCGCAGGGCCTCGCCTGCGCCTATCATCTGTTCGATCGCGGCCTTTATGTCGTCCGGGTCGACCTTGAGGCGGATGAGGCGCGAGCGCGCGCCGCACGCCGGTATGGCGAGGATCGACAGGATGATGTGCTCCGATCCGATGGACGAATGGTTGTAGTGCTGCGCGCAGGCTGCTGCGCCCTCTAGCGCCTCCGCGGCGTGCTGTGTGTACTGGTTTCTCATGGCATTAAGTCGATGAAGCGGTTGTTCGGCACCACGCGCGCGAAGCGCCTGTTGATTTCGTCCGCGCGCTTTCCGTCGACAGCGTCGCGCTTGTCGGCGTCAGGCTCGTCGGGGGCGAAGATCGGGAGCGACATGAACATCCTGTCGGCCTCGTCGGCGGTCATCCCGGACAGGAAGCCCATCGAGGCCGCCATGCGCACGGGCGAGAGGAGGTCGAGGAGCTCCGCTGCAGAAAGCAGTCGCGCAGACTTGAGGATCGCGAGGGCGCGGCACACGGAATCGGAGAACACGCGCGGGAGTTCCTCCACGAGCCTGATGCGCGCGTTTGTTTCCTGTTCGACGAGCGCGTCCGCCGCGCGGGCGGAGCGCGCCACGAGAGTCTGCTCGTCCTCGCCGAGCGTCACGGCGTTGACGATGCGGAAGATGTGCCCCGTCTGCCTTATGCCGGCGAGGTCGAGGCTTTCGGCCCTCATGCGCATGGCGTCGAGCCCACGTATGCAGGGTTCCATCTCGCCGATGAGGCTGAGGCCCTCGAGGTGGAGTACCGTGCCAACCTTCAGCCCGGTGCCAACGTCCGAAGGCGAGGCCGTGAGGAATCCGATGTCTGGGCGCCAGGCGAAGGAGAGGTGCTTTCCAAGTGCCTCCTCGACCTTTTCCGCTGCGCGGTAGGCCTTCTGCGGGGTGTCGGCGATGCCGCAAACGGCAACGTGGTCGGTCCCGTTCGCCGCGACAACGACCGGCTCCTCGCGCATCGTGAACACGGTTGTCCCCTTGGGCGGTGGGGCGGAGAACAGGCTGCGGCACGCGGTGTCCGCTCTTCCCTCCTTGGCGCTTGGCATTTCGCGTTCGAGGGCCTCCCCTACGGCAGCCGCTATGGCGTCCGCGCTGGAGGAGTCCCTGCCCGGGAACTTGTAGCCGGAGATGTTGCGCGAAATCCTGGCGAACGAGGAGATCCTGACGTCCTCCTCGAACACGTCGGCATAGCCGCGGCGCCTGCGGGAAGGGCTCATTTGCCGCCTTCCTCCTTCGGGGCGTCGAGCGCGTTGAGCATGTCGCGGAGCTTTGCGGCCTCCTTGTAGTCCTCCTTGCGGATGGCGTCCTGAAGCTGCCTCTCGATGTGCTTGCGGCTCTGGGAAGCCCCCGATGGCGACTTGCCAGTATGGGCTACACGCCGCTGCTCGGCCTGCAGGCGCGGGCCGAGCTTCTTCGCGAAGGCTCCCCAGCAGCCAGGGCACCCGAGGAGACCCTTCTCCTCGACTTCGCTCCACTTGGTGCCGCACTTCCTGCAGGTGAGGTCGCAGTCCTCCTCCTCGGCTATGTGGTTCACGAGGTCGGCGGTGGCGCTTAGGAGCGCCTCTATGAAGGGCGGGGGATTCCCCGAGCCGGAAATCGTCACCGACACGTCCGGCCTCGAGCCGGACTTTCCGCGCGCGCGCGCGCCGCGCTGCGCCTGCGGGCGCGGTCGCGACTCCCTCGCCGCGCATTCGCGGCAGACGTAGAGTTCGTGCGTCTTGCCGTCCTCTTCGCGGCGGAACACGGTTTCGGCGTCGTTCTTATGGCATATCTCGCATTTCATCGGCTGGTAGTATATCATATTCCCGGCCTGCGCGGGGCGTCCTTTTTGAATTGCGCGCCAGGTCGTTTTGTTGTATACTGAAACGACAAGTTAACATTCAGGAGACATACCGATGACTATTGCCGACGTTGTTGTGGCGCTTAACGGGAAACTCATGGCCGGCGACGGCGCCTCCCCGCGTGCCGTGGGGGCCGTGGTTGCCAACGACCTGATGAGCGACGTGCTGCTTGTCGATGCGGACGACATACTGCTGCTGACTTCTCTCGCCTCCGACCAGGCCATCCGCACGGCGCACATCGTGGGCGCGATGGGGGTTGTGGTGCACAATGCGAAACCCCTTTCCGAGACGATGCTCAAGGTCGCCGGCGATCTGCACATTCCGCTGGTGTCTTCGCCGCTGTCGAAGTACGACGCGTGCGTGCGCATGCACGACGCCCTAGAGGCCGAGAAGCGCGCCTGAGCGGGGGTGAGGCCATGGAAGGCTACAAGCCCGTAATCCTGCAGGGACAGCAGACGAACGACGACGAGATCCTCGAGAAGAGCCCGCCCATCGACGCGTCTGCGCTTGGCGGCGACTCGTCCGTGATCATAATGGAGCTCCTGCAGCGTTTCAAGGTGCGCGACGTGATGAAGCGCAAGGTGCTGTCCGTGCCGCGGAAGGCATCCCTCCGCGAGGCGCAGCGCATAATGCGCGAAAGCAGGATATCCGGGCTTCCCATCTCCGAGGAGGGCCGCCTGTATGGAATAGTGTCGGTGAACGACATCATACTTGCGCTCGACGGCGGGTGGATCGAGGAGAGCTGCGAGGACCACATGGCGACGAACCTCGTCGTGCTCGAGGCCGGGATGCCGCTCTCATTTGCGCTCCGCTACTTCAACAACTACAGCTACGGCCGCTTCCCGGTGCTCGACTCGAACCGCCAGCTAGTAGGCGTCATTTCGCAGCGCGACGTGATGCGGGCGCTCCTCTACGAGCTGTCCGTGGAGATCCGCAAGCTCGAGCGCAAGACAGCCGCGATCACAGGCGAGGGCGAACCTGCGCACAACGTCAACTACTTCAGGCGGGAGTACGCGGTCGTGCGGAACGACCTCTCCAGCGCCGGCCACGCCGCGAACGAGATCAAGAAGCTCCTAAAGGAGCACAAGGTGGACAGGGTTGTGGCGCGCAGGATCGCGGTCGCCGCGTACGAGCTGGAGATCAACATCTGCATCCACTCCCACGGCGGGATCCTCACGCTCGTAATCCAGGACGACGCGGTGACGATCACGGCCAAGGACCGCGGCCCGGGCATAGCGGACATCGAGTGGGCCTGCCGCGACGGCACCTCCACGGCAAACGACTGGATACGCTCGCTCGGCTTCGGCGCGGGCATGGGGCTTTCCAACTCGAAGCGCGTTTCGGACGAGTTCGAAATCAAGTCCGAAGTCGGCAAGTACACGCGCGTCACGTGCGTGTTCAGGCTAAACAAACAGGCGGAAGGAGCGGCGCAGTGACTCTCGATGAAGTTAAGGACGCAGTTGCCGGAAACGTTGCAGTCGATGTCCCGGAGGCGCAGGCGTCGTGCGCGTACGCGTCCGACCTCCTTTCGGACGTGATGGGGCACTCAGGGGAAGGCGCGGTCCTGATAACGATACAGAACCACCTCAACACGATAGCGGTGTGCACGCTCGTCGGCACCGAGATCATAGTGGTGTGCCACAACCGCGAGATCCCGCCCGACATGGCCGAGGCCGCGAAGCGCGAAGGGGTGGCGATCGTCACGACGCCGCTTTCGCAGTTCGCCGCGTCGGTCGCGCTGTCCTCCCTCCCGCCTGTCGCGCGGTAGCGCCTGGCGGGTGCCTTGCCGCGTTTGCCGGCCTGCCGCTCCCCGCCCGGCCTCTGGGGCGCCTCTGCGCTGCAGACGATTTTGATTCTAGCGGCGCCGATAGTTTGGTACAATACGCGCCGGATGCAGCCCATATCGTCATTGCCGTACAACACAGGAGTCGCGGAACGCGACTTCAAGTACTACATTTTCGACTGGGACGACAACATCCTCCACATGCCCACGCGTATACACCTCGAGCATCTCGAGGACGACGGGACGTGGCGCCCCGTGAAGGTGTCGACTTCCCTCTTCGCGGTCGTGCGGACGGACGGCCGCTACCGTCTCCCCGAAAAGGGCGGGCGCAAGGAGGCCTTCATCGAGTTCCAGGACACGCCGCAGGACCGCGGCCGGCAGTTCCTGCTCGACACGGCCGCTGCCTTGAGGCGCATTTCGGAGGGCGAGAAGCCTGGGCCGTCCTTCGAGACGATGCGCCGCACGCTCGTGGAGGGCCGCGTGTTCGCGATAGTCACTGCGAGGGGCCACGCCTCGTCCACGCTTCGCCGGGCTGTGCGGCTTTTCATCGATACCGTGCTCACGCCCGAGGAGCGCGAGACAATGATGCGCAACCTGCGTGGGTACAGGGTGTGGCTCGACAAGGTGACGGAGTTCGGCACGGACGACGAGGAGCTTGAGTACTACCTTTCGATGTGCCGCTTCCACGCCGTGACGAACGCCGACTTCTGGGACCAGATGGAGTCCGACCCGGATTTCGGGACGCGCCTCCTCGCAACGCCGTCCGAGCAGCGCCCCGAGATGGCGAAGAAGTTCGCGATCCACGACTTCGTGGTGCACGTCTTCCACATGCTCGAGCGGACGGGTGGTTTTGTCCGCCCGGTTGCAATCGGCTTTTCGGACGACGACCTGGGGAATGTGCGGGCCGTCGCGGACTACGTTACGTCCGAGCTCTCAAGCCGTTTCCCCGGCATCAAGTTCGTGGTGTACGACACGAGCGACGCCACTCTGTCCCGCGGACGCAAGGTCGTTGTGGCCGGGCAGCTGAATCTCCCGGGCTTCTGAGGCAAGCCATCCCTGTCAAATCTCCATGTTGGCGGAGGGCGCTCTTTTTGATATAATTCCCAAATCCAACTGGAGAACTATGAAGAAAATCATTTTAATGCTTTGCGCAACTGCCGCGATCGCCGCGTCCGCCGCCAAGGTCAAGTCTGTGTCCGTTCGGGTCAGCGACGGCTTCGAGGGCGACGTTTCCGACGTGCTGTCGTGCTGCGAAACCCGCGAGGGGGCGGAGTTCAGCTCGGAGCGGTGTGCGCGCGACGTCCGCGCCCTGCGCGAGACAGGCCGCTACGACGAGCTGTTCGTGGAGACGAGGCAGGACGGGGAGGACGTCCATGTGACATACGTCGTCCGCCGCAAGCTCCGCTTCGTCGGTCCGCTCATCGTGGAGGGAAACAACTTCTGGCGCAAGTCGAAGATCGAGCATCTAGCCGGGCTGAAGTCCGGCCAGTACGTTGACGACGCAGACCTTGCGAAGGCCGCTGCGAACGTGCGCGATGCCTACCGCAAGGAGTTCTTCCTCGACGTTCGCGTGGACGTGCAGGTTGAGCCCGTCCCCAGAGGGGCCGGTTCCGCTGCCGTGCGCTTTACGATCGACGAGGGCGAGCGCACGAAGCTGCGCGGATACGAGTTCACGGGCAACAAGTCGATTCCTTCCAAGGAGCTCAGGGCCACGTTCGGACAGCGTCCGTGGTGGAACCCGATGGGTTGGTTCGCCGACGACCCCGCGACCCCTGGCCAGATCGCCGATGCGCGCGCGGCCGTGGCGCGCGAGTACCGCGACCGCGGGTTCCTCGACGTCTCCGTTGGCGAGCCCGAGTTCGCGATGGACGAGAAGACCGGCAAGACGGACCTCGTGTTCCCGGTCAAGGAAGGACCGCAGTACATCGTCAAGTCGGTGTCGGTCGAGGGGGCCACGCTGTTCCCTCCGGAGATTGTGGCGACGAACAACGTGAGCGCGGCCACGAACAAGGTGGCGGGCGCGAAGGCGCTTGACGACGCCGCGCACGAGATAGAGCTCTTCTACGGGGCGCGCGGATACGCCGACACGTCGGTCACGTGGAAGCATGACGTCGACTTGTCCGACCCGACCGCATTCAACCTGGTGTTCAGCGTCAAGGAAGGGGCGCCGGTCGAGATCAATGACATCAGGATCGTGGGCAACGACCGCACGAAGGACAAGGTGATCCGCCGCGAGATACAGCTCTCGCCGGGCGACCCGATGAACATGGCCGCCGCGGAGAAGGCGCAGCGCCGCCTGGAGAACCTCCGCTACTTCTCGCAGGTCCGCTTCTACACCGAGAAGGTCCCCGGCGGGGAGGCGAAGGACGGCCGTCCCGAAAGGCGCGACCTCGTGTACGAGCTCGTGGAGCACCGCACCGGCAACTTCGGCATCGGCGTGGGCGCGAGCTCTGTCGACTCCGTGTACGGCATGGTCGAGCTCTCCGAGTCGAACTTCGACCTGTTCAACCCCGGAAAGATGTTCACCGGCGGCGGCCAGAAGGGCCGCATAAGCCTGATGGCGGGCCCGCGCATCCAGACATACGAGGCGAGCGTCACCGAACCGTGGTTCCTGGACCGTCCGCTCGAGCTTGACGTCGAGACATACAGGCGCCAGCGCTGGTACGACCAGTACGACACGATACGCACCGGAGTAGGCGTGGGCATCTCCTATCCCGTCAAGTTCTGGCCGAGCCAGAAGGAGGCGTTCGGCAGACTCGGGTTCCGCGACTCGCTCGAATACGTGCAGTTCGACGACGTCGACGACGATCCGTACACCTTCCGCCGCGGCGCCGAATACGACCGCGACGACAAGAGCTACCGCCTCTACAAGATCGAGGAGGACAAGTACGGCGACGCGTTCGAGAACGTGTTCCGCATCTACTGGAGCAACGACACGCGCGACAACTTCCTCGTTCCGAAGCGCGGCTACCACGCAACAATCTTCGGCGACATCTGCGTTGGCGACAACGAGTGGTGGAAGGTCGGCTTCAACTACGCGCACTACTTCAACGTGATCAAGCGCTGGAACCACGTGCTCTCGTTCCGCGTCCGCGGCGAGACAATCGACGACTTCTCCGACGGCGTGCCGATCTACGACAGGCTCTTCCTCGGCGGCCCGCGCTCCATACGCGGCGTGGACTACCGCGAAATCGGCCCGCGCGTCTGGCGCGGCAGGCGCCGCCACGAGGCATGGGGCGGCAAGTCGCTCTTCTGCGCGACCGGCGAATACACGATCCCCGTATGCTGGGTCCTCCGCTTCGCGGTGTTCACGGACCTCGGAAGCGTCGGCAAGGACACATGGGACCCCGATATGGACGACAACTTCTGCTGGTCTGCAGGCGTCGGATTCAGGTTCGACATCCCGAGCTTCCCGATTCGCCTCGACCTTGCCGCCCCGATCAAGAAGCCGAGCGACGGTGTGGAGGAGAAGGCGTTTTCTTTCAACATCGGGTTCGACTTCTAAGTTCAAAGTTCAAAGTTTAAAGTTTAAAGTTCAAAGTTCAGAGTTCAAAGTTTAAAGTTTTAAGGTAAAAGTTTAGAGCCAGAAAGGAACGAAAGGGATGAAGAAGGTAC
>CAMORM010000077.1 GCA_946623785.1 uncultured Verrucomicrobiota bacterium | reverse complement strand
TGTTGTTCCCCTCAGCCGCCAAGATGGCGGCTGTCCATGAAATGCCATCGCGAACCAGGGCGCTCTCGCCGAGAGCGCCGCAATCGCTACCCATCTCCAGAAATTTCATGCATCTGGTGGTTGCCCGGGGAATGTGTGTATATTGTGGAATTGTGGAATTATGTAAATACCCAATGCGGAATTACTCATTGCTCCTGGGATGACTTCCAGAATTCCGCATTGGCTGATGGCTGTTTCCACAATTCCATAATTCCACATGTCAATGGGCCAAAGGAGGGCTGGCGCGGGGAAGGTGTGTTGTGGTATACTGCGGACTGGGTATACTGCGGACTGGGTATACTGCGGACTGGCTGTGGAAGAAGAGGAAATGCAACAGGAGGCTGGCCTATGTCTATGAAGTTGGAGATGCTGTGCGTTCTGTGCGTGGCTGCGCTTTGCGCGCCGGCGACGGACGTGACCTTCTTCGGCGGTGCCGGAGAGGTGGGCGGAAGCTGCGCGCTCATCGAGGGCGAGAAGGGGAAGGTGCTCGTTGACTGCGGTACGGTCTACGGAGACGAGTCCGACGCATCCGACGCGAAGGAGCCGGACGGCTTTGGGTTCAAGCCCGCCGACGTCGACGCGCTGTTCGTCACGCATGCGCACGCCGACCACGCGGGGCGCGTGCCGCAGCTCGTCAGGTCCGGGTTCCGCGGGACGATATACATGACCGAGCCGACGCGCAGGCTGTCGGACATCGCGTGGAGGTCGCAGGTCCTGTACGACGACTCGTACGACCGAGACTGGCGGTGGTCGGTGCGCGACAAGCAGGGGACGAACCGCTGGTACGCGGTGCACTGGCGCAGCGACTGCAAGTGGAGCCAGAAGGTGTCCGCAAAGAACAGGAAGGAGTACCATGGCAGGTATGCCGGGCTGAAGGAGCGCGTCCGGAAGTTCACCGCGTGCAGGACGTGCGCCGAGCTGGACGTCGCGGACGTCATGAAGCTCGTGAAGACCGTGAAGTACGACGAGGAGCTGTCGGCAAGCGGCTTCAAGGTCGTGTTCCGTCCTGTGGAGCATCTCCCCGGCTCCGCGGCGATATACTTCGACGACGGCAAGACGACCTTTGCGTTCTCCGGCGACCTCGGCACGAGCAGGTCGCGCCTCGCAAACCCGATACGCCCGTCCACCAAGGTCGACTCCGTGTTCGTCGAATGCACGTACGGAGACAAGTCTAAGGGCGACGCGAAGGACGCGGAGAGGGAGTACGCGCGCTTCTCGGACGTCGTGTCCGGCGCGATGGAGCAGGGCAAGATGGTGTGGATACCGGCGTTCGCGATGGACAGGACGCAGCGCCTGCTGCTGGAGGTGCTCCGGTGCAGGACCCGCCCCTCCGCGCTCTACTCGCTCTCCACCTCCGGAAACGCGATGACGGACCTCTACGCGGAGAACCCCGGCTGGTTCCCCGAGGGCGCGGTCGCGCCGCTCAAATCGCCGGAGCCGCCGGTGAAGCGCCGATTCGACCCGAAGAAGGACTCGCGGAAGTCGGCTGTCCTACTGACGACGTCGGGCATGATGGACATGGGGTTTTCGTACGGGCTTCTTGAGGACCTAGTGCCAGACACGAACGTCGTTGTCTGCATCGTGGGCTACCAGGCGCCCGGAACTCCGGGTCGCGAACTGAGGACAAGGACGAACCCGATTGTGCTTGCCGACGGCAGGAAGATCCAGGTTGGAGCAAGGGCCGAGTGCTTCGACTGCTTTTCGGGGCACGGCGACGCATTCGAGAACGACAAGTGGCTCGGCGAGAACATGAAGTCGGACATATACCTGATCCACGGCGACCCTGACGCGCTCAAGGCGCGCAGGGAGGGGCTCGAGAAGCGCCACGGCGCCAAGGCGACGATCGTCGAGAAGGGCAGGCGCTATCATCTCGGCAAGGGGAAGTGAAGCGGCTGGTGCGCCGCTTCCCCGGGAGCGAGACCCCGCGAAAGGGTCATTCGTGGAAGTCGGAGTCTTCGGGCTCGGGGCCAGGTTCCGCGTGCGCGAGGTCGGCGATGGCCGAGACGATGCGCCTTATGGTGGCGGAGTCGGAGACGAGCGGGGGCATCGAGTAGATGAAGTTGCCGAACGGGCGCAGCCATACGCCGTGCGCGTCTATCGCGCGGTCTATGTCCGCACGTGAGGGCATGCGTTCCACCTCTACGACACCAGCCGCGCCGAGGACTCGCACGTCCCTGACGTTCGGCAGAGAGGCAAGCGGCGCGAGGCCTTCCCTGAACTCGCGCTCGATCCGCGCGACGTTAGCGGAGTAGTCCGTTTTCTCGAAGATGTCGAGCGAGGCGATCGCCGCGGCGCAGGCGAGCGGGTTCGCCATGTATGTGGGGCCGTGCATGAACGCGCCGGGGCGCCCGTTGGAAATGGTCTCAGCGACGCGTCGCGAGGCGAGTGCGGCGGCGAGCGTGATGTGTCCGCCCGTTAGCGCCTTTCCGACTGTCATGATGTCGGGCGAAACGCCTGAGCGCTCGTGGGCCCAGCGCGGGCCTGTGCGGTAGAAACCTGCGGCAATTTCGTCGAATATGAGGAGCGCGCCGTGTTCGTCGCAGATGCGGCGCATTTCGCGCAGGTAATGCGGGCTGTAGAAGTTCATCGCGTTGGCGGCCTGGAACACTGGCTCGCAGATCACGGCGGCGATTTCGCCGGAGTGCTCAGAAACGACGCGCTCGAGCGAAGAGGCGTCGGAAGGGTCCCAATCTGCGCCGAACCCGCACGCTGGCTTTTCCGCGAAGAACTGCTTAGTCATCACGCCCCTGAACAGCGTGTGCATCCCGTCGGGGTCCGATATCGCCATGCAAAGCGAGGTGTCTCCGTGGTAGCCTCCCTTGAGGGCGACGATCTTGTTGCGCTCAGGGTGTCCGGACGACGCATGGAACTGCACGGCCATCTTGCACGCGACTTCTACGGAGATGGACCCCGAGTCGGCGAAGAACACGCGGTCGAGTCCCTTCGGAGCGATCGCGGCGAGGCGCTGCGCCAGCTCCACGGCTGGGCTGTGCGTGAAGCCGCCGAACATCACGTGGCAGAGCTTCTCGGACTGCCTGCGGATCGCCTCGACTATCTCGGGACGGTTGTGTCCGTGCGCGACGCACCACCAGCTTGACACCGCGTCCACGAGTTTCGCGCCTGTGTCGAGCGTCAGTTCGGTTCCGCTTGCCGACACTGCAAGCCGCACGGGAGGCGGGTCCTTGATTGAGGCGTACGGATGCCAGATGAAGGCGCGGTCGTATTCGAGCGTGGTCATTGGAAGATCTCCGAGAAGTCGATGTCTGGATACGGACCGCCGTCTGGCACGCGGGGTGTGCGAACGATGCGCTTTGGGAATCCCCATTTGCCGAGATAGTCGAGGATCGTCTCGGGAGTGTCGCGGTCGATCATGGGGTCTGCATCCGGGTGCCAGTTGTAGACGACTCCCGCGAGTTTGATGCCGCGGGCGCGGAAGGCGTCCAGCGAAAGAAGCGTATGGTTGATGGAGCCCAGGCGTCCGCAAGTGACTAGAACGACGGGCCAGCCTCGTTCCGCGGCGAAGTCTATGGTGAGGACGCCGTCCGCAAGCGGCACGTGCAGACCTCCGGCGGCTTCCACGAGAACTGGGCGGCGTCGCTTTGCGCATGCTTCCACGCATTCGCGGATACGGTTGAGGTCTACGGTGCGTCCTTCGAGCTCGGCGGCAAGTTTCGGCGATGACGGGAACTTGAATATCTGCGGGGCGGTGATGCCTTCGGCGTCCTCTGGGAGCAGGCCGCATCCGCAGATGCGGCGGTGCGCCTCGATGTCCTCCGAGAAGCCGTCGTTGCCAGTCTGCACCATCTTGACGGTGATCGCGTCCGCGCCGCGGGCGCGGAGGGACTTCGCCATAAGTCCCGTGGCGACGGTCTTTCCGATGCCGGTGTCTATTCCTGCTACAAGGTATATTGGATCCATGGCCGCGTATTATACCATAATCCGCGCGGCGTCCAATTCCCGATTGCGGGCGGGGGCGGGAATTGGTATACTCCGCGCATGCAAACGAAACCGCTGTTCATTGTCGTGTCCGCTCCCTCGGGCTGCGGAAAGTCTACGTTGTGCGACATGCTCCTGCAGCACTACCAGGACATGAGCTATTCCGTGTCATGCACCACGCGCGAGCCGCGCGGCATGGAGGAGGACGGAGTGGACTACCATTTCCACACGGTGGAGCGCTTCAAGGAGCTTGTGTCGGAAAACGCGTTCCTGGAGCACGCCGAAGTCCACGGCAACTACTACGGCACGCTCAAGGCGCCGATTGAGGAGGACCTTGCCGCAGGCCTTTCGATCATCCTGGACATCGACGTCCAGGGTGCGGCGAAGGTTCGCGAGCACGTCAAGTCGCTCGACGCCTCCGACCCTATGCGCGCAGGATTCGTGGACATATTCATCATGCCGCCGTCGATCGAGGAGCTCAGGCGCCGCCTCGAAGGGCGCAGCACGGACGCGCCCGAGGTGATAGAGCGCCGGCTCGAGAACGCCGAGGGCGAGATGGCGCGGGCGGACGAGTTCATGTTCAAGGTCGTGAACGACGACCTCCAGATCGCCTTCAAGCGCATCTGCGATATCCTGGACGTCAAGAGCGGCCGCATGTAGCCGCGCAAAACGCCCTATGCGGACTTGTCCGCATGGGCGTTTTATTGTATAATACCAAAACATTTCGAAAACAGAGCAATGCCGCGTAAAGCGGCGGAAACTAAGGAGACGAGACAATGGCGGAAGTAATCGGAGCTGGCGAACTGCACAAGGGCGTGAAGCTGCTCATCGACGGGGAGCCCTGGGAAATCACGGAGTTTGATTTCTCCAAGCCGGGCAAGGGCCAGGCAATCTACAACTGCAAGCTGCGCAACATGGTGACTGGCGGCGGAATGAGCCGCAGCTACCGTTCGGGCGACAAGTTCGAGAAGCCCGAGCTCGTGCAGCGCGACGTCACGTACTCCTACGACGACGGCACGGCGTTCGTGTTCACGGACGAGAACTTCGAGGAGATCCGTGTTGCCAACGACGTGATGGGCGACAAGAAGTACTTCCTCATGGACGAGATGGAGGTCTCCGCGCTCTTTTTCAACGACAAGGTGATCGGCGTGCAGCTCCCGCAGCTCGTCGAGCGCAAGGTCATCAAGGTCGAGCCCGGCGTGAAGGGCAACACCGCGTCCGGCAAGGTCACCAAGCCCGCGACGGTCGAGGGTGGCTACGAGCTGGCGGTGCCGCTGTTCATAAACGAAGGCGACACGATCCGCATCAACACCGAGACCGGCGAGTACAACGACCGCACGGCCACGCGGTAACGCAGCTGGCGGCGGGAGAGAATCCCGCCGCCTTACATATAGGGGCATAGACATGAGCAGACGCATAGTCGTAACATCCGCGCTGCCGTATGCAAACGGCGACATCCACCTGGGGCATCTCGTGGAGTACCTCCAGACGGACTTCTGGGTCCGCTTCCAGAAGATGCGCGGCAACGAATGCGTCTACATCTGCGCGGACGACACGCACGGCACGCCCGTGATGATCCGCGCGAAGGGCGAGGGGATATCGCCCGAGGAGCTCATTGCGCGCAGCCACGCGGCGCACCTGAAGGACTTCACCGACTTCGAGGTGGCGTTTGACAACTACTACACCACCAATTCCCCGGAGAACCGCGAGCTCTCCGAGCGCATCTTCCTCGCGGCGGAAAAGGCGGGCTGCATCACGGCGAAGACTTCGCCGCAGCTCTACTGCGAACACTGCCGCATGTTCCTGCCGGACCGCTACGTGAAGGGCATATGCCCGAAGTGCGGCGCGGAGGGACAGTACGGCGACAGCTGCGACCACTGCGGCCAGACGTACGCCGCCGATGAGCTCGGCAGCCCCAAGTGCACCACCTGCGGGGCGGCACCGGTCGTGAAGGACTCCGAGCATCTCTACTTCGAGCTCGAGCCGCAGCACGCGTACCTCGAGAAGTGGCTTCCCGGCCACACAACGGAGGATGTATCGAACAAGCTCCTCGAGTGGTTTGCCGAGCCGCTGCGCGGCTGGTGCATCTCGCGCGACGCCCCCTACTTCGGGTTCGAGATACCTGGGCATCCCGGCAAGTTCTTCTATGTGTGGGTCGATGCGCCCATCGGCTACATCGCGTCGCTTTCCGACTGGTGCAAGCGCAACGGAAAGAAACTTGGCGACTACTGGCCGGGCGCGGACGGCTCCGAAGGGCGCGAAGACGACCAGAGCACGGAGATATACCACTTCATCGGCAAGGACATCATCCGCTTCCACTGCCTCTTCTGGCCGGGGATGCTTCATTCCGCAGGGCTCCGCGGGCCCGACAAGGTGTTTGTGCACGGTTTCCTCACAGTGAACGGCGAGAAGATGTCGAAGTCGAAAGGCACGTTCGTGAACGCGCGCACGTACCTCGACCACCTGCCGGCGCAGGCGCTCCGCTACTACTACGCGTGCAAGCTCACCGGCACCACTGACGACATGGACCTCAACCTCCAGGACTTCGTGTCGCGCGTCAACGCCGACATGGTGGGCAAGGTGACGAACCTCGCCTCGCGCGGCGCGCAGATGCTCAACAAGAACCTCGAGGGCAGGCTCGGCAGGATCGACGAGGAAGGCGCGAAGCTGATGGCGTTCGCCCGCGAACGCGCGGAGGCGATCGCCAAGGCGTACGAAGACCGCCATTTCTCGCTCGTGCCGGTGGAGGTGTGCAAGATCGCGGACGCCGCGAACGCGTACTTCGACGAGAAGGCGCCGTGGAAGCTCGTGAAGACCGACGCCGAGGCGACCCGCACCGTCCTCACGAACATACTCAACCTCTTCCGCCTGATGGCGATCTACCTCAAGCCCGTGCTTCCGGCCTACGCGGCGAAAGCGGCCGCGCTCTTCGGCGAGAAGGAATGGACATGGGAGTCGCTTTCCACAAGCGTAGAGGATTCCAAGATCGGAGCGTACGAGTACCTTGCCACGCGCATCGACGCAAAGCAGGTTGACGCTATGACATCGGCCGCCGCGGTGAAGCCGGCTGAGACAGGCGAGGTGTCGCATGAGTCGCGCGCCTCGAAGAACAAGGCGAAGGCCGAACGCAGTTCGGCCATCAATTCTGGATGCCAGGGGGAGGATGCTGGCGGACAGGCGGCGCTTAAGGCGGAGATATCCTTCGCCGACTTCGAGAAGATCGACCTCAGGGTCGGGAAGGTCGTTTCCTGCGAGACGGTTCCGAAGTCCTCGAAGCTCCTCAAGTTCGAGCTCGACTGCGGATCGCTCGGGAAGCGGACGATCTTCAGCGGAATCCGCGGCGCATATCCCGACCCTGCTGCACTTGTCGGCCGCGAGGTCGTCTTTGTCGCAAACCTCGCGCCGCGCAAGATGAGCGTCGGCGTTTCTGAGGGAATGATACTATACGCCGGCGAGCCTGGAAAGTGCGGCGGCGTCGTTTCGCCGCTTGACGAGGCGGGTGCAGGTACGGCTGTGACCTGATGCCGTCTTTTGTCGATCCGCTGAATCTGAGCGGCACCCATAATGCCGGGTGCCGGCAAGCTGCGGGGCAGGCGAGCAGGTCCGTGAAATGTAAGTGATATGCGCTGTTGACGGCGGGGCGCATTTTTGGTAAACTTCTCGCCGCTGTCTACGGAGAGATGGCAGAGCCTGGTTGAATGCACATGACTCGAAATCATGCATACCGCAAGGTATCGGGGGTTCGAATCCCTCTCTCTCCGCCAATACGCTTCAAGCGGGCGTAATTCAATGGCAGAATAGGAGCTTCCCAAGCTTCTTACGTGGGTTCGATTCCCATCGCCCGCTCCATTTCACCCTAGAGCTCATCTTTGAAACAGTTGTCTCTTGAACGATGAAGAAGAAAGAGCGTTTTGAGTTCCCCAGGCTGTTGTTCGGCTGCGCCTTCGTTGCATTCGTGTGCGTTTTCGTCTGGGTGATGTCGGGGGATGTCTTCGCGCCGCCGCTGAAGGGCTATGAAACGGTTCCATGCCTGATTGTCAAGTCTTCCGTCAAGATGGAGTCTGTCGACAGGTTCGTTTTCACCGCCGAATTTTCATACGAACGCCAAGGGAAAAAGTTCAAGTCCAGTTCTCTTTGCCGGCCCGGAAGACGCGAGTTCGGGTTCGGCCACCTTGCGAGCCGGCTGCCGCTTCTCGAGAAGTTTGCACAGGGCACAAATCACCAATGCCTTGTGAATCCGAATGATCCTTGGGACGCGGTTCTAGACGTTGAGGATCCGGTGGATCATCCTGACGATTTGGGAGGCGTCGGTCCCATTATTGCCGTCATAGCTCTTTTTCTGTTTTTCTCCGTTGGTGTGTTTATGATGGTGACTGCGTTTCCGGCCGTGCGCCGCCTTGGGACGCCGCGTGTCAAGAAGGCCATTACGGCAGCGTATATCCTGCTTTTTGGCCTCCCGTTCGCGACTATCGGCGTGTCGGGCGTTGTTCATTGTCTTGCCGAGCGGTCCGAGGCGGAGTCGTTTGCGCCAGTTCAGGCGAAGGTCCTGTACTCCGGGATTTATTCCTTCCGTTCGGGCGGACGCCACCCGCACACGTCGTACGGCGTACGAGTGGGATACGAATACACCGTCGACGGGAAGAAGTACGAATGCGACAGGCTTGCGGTATCCCAGGTGAATTCCAACAACTACAGCCACCACAAGTATGTTGCGGGAAAATACAAGGAGGGCGACACTGTCACTGCATACGTCTCGCCGGTCGATCCGCGTGTTGCTGTCCTCGAGAGGTCCGGCGGACTTGGCAACATAGGCCTGTTGCTCGGTATGGGGCTTTTCGGATTGGTCGGACTGGTTCTTGTCTGCGGCGGGATCTGGACGGTTTTCTCGCTGTTCCGGACATCAGCGAAGGACGCGCTTTCCTTCGAGAGGCATCGGCTCAGGCGTTCGCGCGGCTGGCTCTTTATTGGCGTTTTCGCCCTTGTCTGGAACGTGTTTTCGTGGTCGTTCGTCTTTGCGTTTGTCGGCGAGGAGCAGTTTAAGCGGATGGAGCCTGGATTGCTTGCCCTGGCGATATTCCCACTGGCGGGCCTTCTCCTTCTTGGCGTTTTTGTCTACATGATCGTCCGCGAACTGCGCGCGCCGCGCCTTGCGCTCTCGCTTACGTGCGCGATGTGGAAGCCTGGTTCCCCTGCGCAGGTCGAGTGGTCGGTCGAGAATGCCGACGGAATCGAGTCGCTGGAGATCAACCTTCAAGGTTTGCGGACGGAAGGCTCGGGAAAGTTCAGCCGCACAGTAGTCGTCTCGTCGCAGACCTGCTGCCGCCACGACCAGTCCATGGTTCCGGGCGCAGGAAGCTTCGGCTTTACGGTGCCAGGCAAGAAGGGCGGAGCGAGCAGCTGGTCGCTTGAGGCGAAAGTGAAGTCGAAGTCGATCCGCCGTCCGTTCGCATTTTCGTATCCATTGCCCGATGTGGACGATTGATGCACGGCAGCGAGCCTTGACTCAGACTGCGATGAAGACTATGCCGGGGTTGGGGCTGCGCTTCAGGGCGGCGGGAATGGACCAGGTCTCGGGGAACGCGATGAACTCCGCGCAGAACACGTCGCCCGCCTTCTCCCCGTCCAGGAATCCGCGTATGTGGTTCTGCGCCACGTAGCGCCTACACCGCTTCAGGACGGCGTCCTTGATCATCGCCGTGCCGCCGGAGGAACCGTAGCCTGTTATCACGGCGAAGAGCTTCGGGCCGGAGGCCCTTGCCTGGCTGACTATGCGCTCAAGCGACGAAAGCGCGTCCTCGACCATCGCCCCTCGGGGATGGAGGTCGTATTCGGGGATTCCTGCCGCTCTGCCCACTTGTCAGCCTTTCTTCTTTAGCATGCGGACCCTGTCGGTCCATATGTCCTTGATTATACCAAACCCCCGCCCGTCCGTCACGCCCTTGCCTGCGCTACGCGCCCTCACGAAAATATTATAATAATTTCGGATTGTATTCCGAAAATTCAGCTTGCCGCACGATTACGCCGCAGAACGTCTTCGAATTCCTCTGATCTCTCCTGCGGTTGACAAGGGCGGTACGGTATGGCAAAATACCGGCAACGCGATTCAGGAAATGAAACAGCATAGAAGGAATACAGATGGCCGCTGCGAATGCGAGTGACGTTTCGGGGAATGCGCCGTCCGTGGCCATGGAGGCGGGCAGCATACGCGCCGCCGTGGTAGACGAGCTGTTTCGACTGGCGCTGTTTATCGTCTACTATGTGGCGCTGATATGCCTTGGCGTCGCCATAATAGTCGGGGCCGTTTTCGCGGCGAAGTTCCTTGCGTTCGACGCCCTTGAGCATGTGCGCAACGGAAGGGCCGCGTTGCTGGTGCTCGTCACCGCGGCTGGACTCCTGTCGCTCGGCGCTGTATTCGGCGTGTATCTGGTCAAGCCGCTCTTCTCCTTCACGAGAAACAGCAACGAACAGAGAGTTGAGGTTTCGCGGGCCGACTGCCCTGCGCTGTTCGGCCTCGTGGAACGCCTGTCGAAGGAGACGGGCTTCCCCATGCCGCGCCACGTGTACCTTACGACGGACGTCAACGCATGTGTCTTCTACAACACGGCGTTCTGGAGCATCTTCCTGCCAGTGAGGAAGAACCTCGAGATCGGGCTGGGGCTCTTCAATTCCACCACGGTGCAGGAGGTGAAGTCCGTTCTCGCCCACGAGTTCGGGCACTTCGGCCAGAGCAGCATGAAAGTCGGCTCGGCGGTTTCCGTGACATACACGATACTGTACAACCTCGTGTACACCGACGACTTCATAGACCGCGCGCTGGAGGCCTGGCGGAGGGCCAGGTGGACGCCGTGGCGCATATTCGGAATGCTTGCAAGTGGACTGACTTTGCTTGTAAAGCGCGTCACGCTGTGCGTGTTCCGCTTCGTCATGCGCGGCGAGAGGAAGCTGTCGCGTCTCATGGAGTTCGGTGCGGACGAGGTTGCATGCAGGTGTGCCGGGTCGGACGCCTTCGTGTCCGCGATGTGCAAGATCGAGCTGCTTTCAGAGTGCGACGAAGGGGGGCTTCGCCCGTTTTTGTCGAAGGGCCTTGAGGAAGGGGTGCTTCCGGAGGACTACTTCAAGTCGCACGACGCCGTGGCGGATGCGAATGCCAAACGGGGCCTGCCGGTGCTCAAGCCAGGCGAGGCGATGTCCGCGCCGTACGACTCGGGGCTTGCGAAGTCGCGAATCAAGGCGATCGACGTGTGGAGTTCGCATCCGGAGTTGTCTGACCGCCTCGACCATGCGCGGAAGCTGGGTGTGAAGAGGGACGACTGCGAGACTGCCGATGCCTGGTCACTGGTCCCGCAGGAAGTCGCAAAGAAGGTGTCCGACAGGCTGTTTTCCGTTGTCACTGCATCGATGGAGAAGAAGCCCCGGCGAATTGACGCCGATGCCTTCCGCGACACGGTCTTCAGGCTTTTAGACGAACACATGTTCCCGCGAGAGTTCGAGACGGTGTTCGACAGAAGGCTCGAGCCGTTCGACCTCCAGAAGGCGTTTGCGAGGGAGTGCGCCGAAAGTCCGTTTACCCCCGAATACCGCAGACTCGTAGGGGAGCTGCTTGTGGCAAGGGGCGACATGGCGACGCTCGGGCAAATCGCCTCCGGCGAGAAGGAGGTGGGATCATTCCTGTACAACGGCGCGGAGTATACCAGGAAGACCGTCCCGATAGAGGAGCACAAGCAGTATCTCGAGAACCTCGCGAAGCTTGTGGCGGACAGGGATTCAGACGCATGCTCGTACCTTTCGCACATCGGCGGCGAAGAAGACCGCGCTCGGGTGAGGTCACTGTACGAGAAGATATTCGTGGTCGTGTCGATCACCGACAGGGTCGGTAAGGCGCTTTCGGCGCATGACGCATGGCTGAACGAGCGCTTTGCCCGCGGGGGCGAGATGAACAAGGCCGAGTACCGCGAGTTCTGCGGCCGTGTCGTCGCGCTGGAGAAGGATTTCCAGGACGGCGTGGTCGAGGTGATGAAGGCGGTCCCGGACGTCATCCCGGACAACGAGGCCGGGCGGCAGGTCGTCGAGTACACCAAGCGCGTCCACAACACGGAGTTCGACTTCGGGCCGCAGACCTTCGAGGAGCTTCAGCGCTGCAGGGCGGCGTTCGGCGACATGTGCATCTCCTGCCAGAGGCGATGCCTCCGCGACCTCGCCCGCTTCGCACTAGGCACTAAGCACTAGACACTAGGCGCCAACCATACAAGGGTGCATCTGCGAAATTCACCGGGCACCATCCCCAAACGCCTAGTCCAATTTTGTCTCTAACTCCGATGCTTCACAAAGGGGCTTC
>CAMORM010000076.1 GCA_946623785.1 uncultured Verrucomicrobiota bacterium | reverse complement strand
TCGTGGAAGAGGTCTTCCGCGTGCAGATCCTCGCCGTGGACGAGCGCCGCGAGGCGAAGCTCGCCGCGCAGGCCGAGGCTACCGCCAAGCGCGCCGCGCTCAAGGCCGAGAAGGAAGCCGCCGAGGCAGCAGCCGCTGCGGAGTAAGGAGACGGCAAGATGGCCACCTTCAACCGAGTAGTCCTGATGGGCAACCTCACGCGCGACCCCCAGCTGCGCGACGCCGGGTCGACAGGCCACAAGGTCTGCGACATGTGCATCGCCGTCGGCGAGAAGCGCAAGGACGCCACAGGGGCCGTCCGCGAAATCCCGTGCTTCGTAGACTTCGAGGCTTGGGACAGGATCGGCGAGCTCTGCGCGCAGTACCTGCGCAAGGGAAGCCCCGTCCTCGTGGAGGGCAAGCTCCAGATGGACTCCTGGGAAAAGGACGGCCAGAAGCGCACCAAGCTGAAGGTCCGCGCCATGACCGTGAAGTTCCTGTCGGCCGGACAGCCCGGCCAGCAGGCTTCCGCTCCGGCGCAGCCCGTGTCCGCCAACGCACCGGCTCATCCCGCCGCCCCCGCGGCGCCCATTGACCCGGTTGCCTCGGACCCGGACGACATTCCGTTCTGATGCGTTTCACCGACATTCAACAAAACAAGGAAAAAAGACAATGGCTTACCAGAAAAAATCCGACCGCGGCTCGCACGACGACTACTCGACGAAGCGCCGCCCGGCGATCGACCCGAACGATCTCATCGACTTCAACGACGTCGAGGTGCTCAAGCACTACGTGACCGACTACGGCAAGATCATCCCCGCCCGCATCACGGGCGTCACCTCGCACCAGCAGCGCCAGATCAAGAAGGGCGTCCGCCGCGCGCGCAACATGGGCCTTATGGCCTGAGGAGGAACCTGAAATGGCACATATCGAAGTGATGCTCATGGACGACGTCGCCAAGCTCGGCAAGGCTGGCGACATTGTTAAGGTCGCTCCCGGCTATGCGCGCAACGCGCTCATCCCGCAGGGCCTCGCCGCGTTCGCGACGGAGGCCGCCAAGCGCCGCCTCGCCAAGCTCGAGGCCGAGCGCGCCGCCAAGCGCGCCGAGCTGAAGGCCGCTGCCGAGGCTCTCGCCTCCAAGCTCAGCGGACTCAAGGTCACGGTCAACGCGAAGACTGTCGACGGCACGAAGCTCTACGGCTCCGTCTCCGCCACCGACATCCTCGCGGCAGTCCAGGCCGACCGCGGCGTGGAGCTCACGCGCAGCCAGCTCATCATGCCCGACGCCCTCAAGGAAGTCGGCACGTTCGACGCGAAGATCGACCTCGGATACGGCGTCGCCGTTCCGTTCAAGATCTGGATCGCCGACGACGGCACTGCCGAAGTCGCCGAGTGATACGGCCGGAGCAGGCGCCCTGCGCGCCATGCACGAAGACGCGTCCCCTCCCGGGGCGCGTCTTTTCTTCTTCACGCGGTGTTGCGCGCTTCCATGAGCCGACGTGTTTTGATAAAATGCCAGACGTGTAAAAACAAAGGAGGGAATGAAGATGAAAAGACTCGCCATTGCACTAGCCGTACTGGCGGTTGGAGCGCCTTTTGCAGGATGCCGCCACCACCACCACAATTCGCACCACAGCCACGACAGGGGCCACTACCATCAACCCCCGCCTCCTCATGTGGCGAAGCCTGCCCCTAAGCCGCTGCCTCCTCCTCATGTGGTGAAGCCAGCCCCCAAACCGTTGACCCCTCCTCCGCCACCGCATCCGGTGAAGCCGCATCCAAAGCCGCTGCCACCGCCGGCTCCGCACCGCTGATTATTTTGCCCATTGCGCATTCGGCAGATAACTGCTAAAATGTGGCCATGAAATCTAATATGGCCACATGTGCGGCTGCCGCTATTGCGGTTATCGCGGCAAACATAGCAGTCGCGGCTGAAGTCTCGAGGGACGACGCCGCCAAGGCGGCGGCGGCCTTCGTTTCGTCCGATGCCGTCGGATCCGCCGTCCTGAACGGCTGTTCCGTCGCCAACATCGCCCAGCGCGGGAGCCTGTGGATTGCGTCGCTTTCGCCGTCCGGCCACATCGTGCTGAGTGGCAGCGACCTTGCCGATCCAATTGTCGGGTTCTCGAAGAACGACTTCACTGAGCCCGATCCTGAATCTCCCGCGTTCGCCGTGCTCGAAAGCGCGGAGGCCTCGGTGATTTCGCTCGAGGTGAAGGGCGGGACGCGCCATGCGCGCTGGACAAGGCTCCTCGGCGGAGGCGTCCGTGGCTTCTCGACGATGGCGGACAACCCGTCAAGCGGTGCCATTGTCGTGCAGCCGTTCCTCGCCGAGCACTACAACCAGTGGCAGCCATACAACGACTATGCGCCTGTGTACGAGCCAGACGCGACCAAAGTGGACACGTACCGCGGCCGCTGCCCGTGCGGATGCGTTGCGACGGCGTCCGCGCAGATATTCCACCACTTCAGGTGGCCGGCAAGGATCGACAACGAAATCTCGTGCAATCATGTGTTCACGAACGAGAAGGGCGTTGACAAAAACTTCAATATACGTTTCGACGGCCACGCCCCGATTGACTGGAGTTCGGTGTCGAACAGCTATGCCGCCCCATGGGGGGATATGCGCGGGAGCGTGGCTGAGGTGGTTCGCTATCCGATTGCCCGGCTGATTCTGTGGTGCGATGTGTTGGCCAACATGCATTTCGAATGGGACGGGTCAGGCGCCAACTACCGCACGGTGGCCGGCAATGTGACGGACTGGTACACGCCCGGGCAATGGGTCCAAGTCGGGGCGAATGCCGACTACTCCCAGGTCAAGGCCGATCTCCAGGCCGGAGTTCCGCTTCAGGTCAGCCTTGACGGCCACGAGGTTGTCGGGCACGGTTGGGCGGACGACGGAACATCCAAGTACATCTACCTCAACTACGGCTGGGGCGGCAGCAGCGATGGCTACTACAACATGGACAATTCGACGATCGACCTTGATATTCAGGAGATATACGTTGGCCACTACCCGCGCGCCAAGCCGCAGCTCGACCCGCTGCCCGCGGTAAGCGGAAGCACCCCAACGCTCTCATGGAGTTTCCCGGACTTCTATGCCAACAAGGTCACCGGATTTAACGTGTCTGTCCAGGAGACTGCGACTCAGACATCGAACTTTACTGAGGATTTCTCCAATTCCAAAGGCGTGTCGTCCGGTGCTTCGCCAGTCGTTGGTACTGACGCAACATTCGGCTACGACGGGAACCTGCTGAGCTACGACGCGGCGCAGGCCGGGACTTTCACGTTCTCCGGAACATACACGTTGACTTCGGCTTCCGTTCTAAGGTTCAAGGTGATGAGCGACTATTCGTTGGGGGCGTCGCTCTCCGCGGAGGCTCGCTTCAATGGCGGCGAATGGGTGGCTGTGGCGACGCCCGCGCTTGCCGACAGGTCGACGTCCAGCTGGTCCACCGAGCGCGTCTATCTCGGAGGGCACGGCGGGGAGAACGTCCAGCTGCGTTTCCGCGTCAGTCGCGTCGGTAATTCGTACTACCCAGGGGGGCTTGTCCTTGTGGATGACGTAGAGCTGTCCGATGTCCTAATGCAGGGCGATGCGGTTGTTCGCAGTGTGCCGGCTACGGCTCGTTCATACCAGTTCACCGGGCTTGACGGCGGCTCCACCTGCACGTTTACCGTTACGCCGGTTATGTCCGGTGCGCTTGTCCAGGGCGAGGCCTCAGAACCTGTGCTCACCAGCATTGCGGGGGAGCGGCGCACGCCGGTTCCGGGAGAGCAGTCGTATTCGTCCCAGAACCTTGTGTTCTCCACGACAGACACAAGCGGCACATGGTCGTCCAGCGGGACGGCGATATCCAGCACATCGATAAGAGATGTTTGGAACAATTCGATCACTGTTAATGTTATTGGTGAAATCACAGCATCTTCCGCATTGACATTCTCGTGGATGGCTAAGGGGTACTATTCTGGCGCGTACGATACGTTCGCGGCTGTATTCAAGTGCAGCGACGGAACGGATTATAATCTATGGTCGGTACAGAACACGGCCAACAAGACCTCTGCGCAGTCGGTTTCCGTTTCTCTGGCGACCTATGCGGGCAAATCCGGAAAGATAGAGATTTCCTATTCGCACAGCGGGTCGCAGTATACGTCTAATGGAAACGGCGGCACTCTTTCCGATGCGAAAGTCACGAACGTCCAGGTGCCGTCAGTTCCCGCCGTCGCGTGGGATACGCAGACGCTGACCGCGCTCGGGACGCCGGAGATACTTTCGGTGTCGACCGTCACGGAAGGGTTCTACGGGGAATGCGGGACGAACACCTCGTCGTTCGCCGTCACCTGCTCCAGCACGGTTGATTCGCTGCAGGCGCGTCCGAGCCACCTGGAGCTCGTGAAAGACAGCGACGTGACCGTCACCAAGACGGGCAACGGGACGTTCAGGGTTTCCCTGACGCCGAGCGGAGTCAATGCGGACAACCTGCGTTCGCGGATGATCCTCACTCTGATCGCATCTGACGCGAACGGCACGAAATGCTACAAGGACCTTTCGCTGCGCTTCTCCGAGGTTTCGCAGGCGGTCTCCGAAGTGGTCGTCTCGGCAAGCACGTCGGGTGGCCTGTCGTATTCCGTGGCGATCCCCTACTCGTGGATCGAGTCCAACGGGCTTGCCTCCGCGGGAAGCGACGCTGCCGCGCACGAGGCGGCCGTTTCGGCGACTGCCGACGCCGATTCGGACGGCCTTCCGAACTGGGCCGAATACGTGTGCGGGACGAGCCCGACGAATCCCGCCGAGAAGATCACGGTCTCGATTGCGATGGAGGACGGGAAGCCGGTGGTGACCTATACGCCTGCCGCCTCGCAGATCGCACCCGGGTTCAAGGCTGTGATCAAGGGCGCGGCCGACCTTTCGACGGCGTTCTCCTCCTGGGATGTCGTAACAGAGACGCGCACATCCACCTGCAAATTCTTCCGCGTCGAGATCGTGCCGGAGAACTGAACGACACCGTGGAACGGGCGTCAAGCCCGTTCACGGCGGTCGCGGGGCGCCGCCTACCAGGCGATTGGCGAGAGGCCGTTCTTGGCGAGGTAGTCGTTTGCCTTGCGGAAGTGGCCGCAGCCGAAGAACCCGCGGTGCGCCGAAAGCGGCGAAGGGTGCGCGGATGTGAGCACGAGATGGCGCGTTCTGTCGATGAACGCGCCTTTCCTCTGCGCGTACGATCCCCACAGCAGGAACACGAGATGCTCGCGCCGCGACGCAAGCTCGCGCACCACGGCGTCCGTGAAAGTCTCCCATCCATGTCCCTGGTGGCTGCCGGCGCGTCCCGCAGCAACTGTGAGAGTGGCGTTGAGAAGAAGCACTCCCTGGTCTGCCCACGAGAGGAGGTTGGGGATTGAAGCCGGCTGTCCGGGGCGCGGGAACTCGTCCGATATCTCCTTCGCTATGTTGAGAAGCGAAGGAGGTGTGCGAATCCCGGGCGGGACGTAGAACGCGAGTCCCTGCGCCTGTCCCGGCTCGTGGTACGGGTCCTGGCCGAGCACAACCACCTTGACCTTGTCGAACGGCGTTCTGTCAAACGCATGGAAGATGAGCCGCCCTGGCGGATACACTGTTCCGCTCGCGTATTCCCTGTGGACGAAATCGGCAAGCGCCGCGAAGTACGGGCTGTCGAACTCGGGCTGCAGGACCTCGCGCCAGGACTCGTGTATGCGGACGTTCATGGGAAGTTTAAAGTTTGAAGTTTGAAGTTCAAAGTTTAGAGCTTAAGGTTGGCTAGGGGTGTGAGGGGAAGGTGGCTTCGAAGAGCTTCTTGATGCGGCGGGAGGTGCGCACGGCGCAGAACTCCTTGCCGCACATCGAGCAGTGGTCGTCGCCATGCGCTTCGTCGGTGAACGCGCGCGTCCTGAGCCACCTTTCGCGCGCGTGCTCCGGGTCGAGCGCGAGCGAGAACTGGCGGTCCCAGTCGAACGCGGCGCGGGCGTCCGACATCGCGTCGTCGCGGTCGTGCGCCCCGGGAAGGCCGCGCGCAACGTCGCCCGCGTGCGCGGCGATCTTGTACGCGATGCAGCCGCGGTGCACTTCGTCGCCGTCAGGCAGGCCGAGGTGCTCGGCCGGCGTGACGTAGCAGAGGAGCGAGGCGCCGTATGTCGCTGCTGCCGTTGCGCCGATCGCGCTCACGATGTGGTCGTATCCCGGCGCTATGTCTGTCACGACGGGACCGAGCACGTAGAAGGGCGCGCGCTTGCAGACTTCCTGCTGGCGCTCCATGTTCATCTGGACCTGGTTGAACGGGACATGTCCGGGGCCTTCCACCATCACCTGCACGCCGCGCGCGCGGCAGCGGTCAACAAGCTCGCCGAGAACGTCCAGCTCGCCGAACTGCGCTTCGTCGGAAGCGTCCGCGAGGCATCCGGGGCGAAGGCCGTCGCCGAGCGACACCGTGACGTCGTGTTCCGCGAGGATGTCCATGACTTCGTCCCAGTGCGTGTAGAGCGGGTTCTCGGTGTTGTTCTCCATCATCCACTCGGCCATGATCGATCCGCCGCGGCTGACGATTCCCATCTTGCGCTTCATCGCCTGGGGGATATGCCTGAGGAGGAGTCCTGCGTGGAGCGTCATGAAGTCGACTCCTTGCTCGGCCTGCTCGCGGATGACGCCGATGAGGAGCGAGGGATCCATGTGCGGTATGTCGCCCTTGAGGCGGGAGATGGTCTCGTACACCGGAACCGTGCCGAGCGGCTTCGGGGAGGCGTCGAGCATTCCCTGGCGAATCGCCTTCACGCCTTCGCCCACGGAGAGGTCCATCACGAAGTCCGCCCCGGCCTTGAGGGCTATGGCGAGCTTCTCGAGTTCGTCGCCCTTGCCGGAGTGCGTCATGCTGCGCCCGAGGTTGGCGTTGATCTTCGTGGTGAAGAGCCTGCCCACTCCAACGGCGTCGCAGTTCTTGTGGTGGATGTTGAGCGGGATGACCGCGGTGCCGTCCGCAACGGCCGCGCGCACTTTCTCAACGTCGACGTTTTCGGTTGCGGCGACAGACTTCATCGCCTCGGTGACGATGCCCTTGCGGGCCGATTCCAGCTGCGTCATTTTCTTCCTTCTTCCCTTCGCAGGCATTACCCTGGTCAAGTTCACGGGTCTCATCTCAGCACCCGGACCCCATGTCCGGCAGCACCCCGATTCGATTGCGCGTAGTATATCAGAACGCCGTGCGCTTGCCAATAGTATGTACGGCGCGTCTCGTTTTTGGTAAAATAGCGTCATGAAAAGCACACACATTGTTTTCGCGGCCGCGGTCGCGGCTGCCGCGCTGTGCGCACGCGCGGAGACGCTCGTAATCGAGGCGGAGTCGTTCTCGGACTGGGGCGGCTGGGTGAACGACACCCAGTTCATGGACCAGATGGGCTCGCCGTACCTCCTCGCGCACGGACTCGGCAAGCCCGTCGCCGACGCAAAGACGACGTTCGAGGCAAAAGGCGGCAGGTACGGCGTATGGGTTCGGACGAAGAACTGGACGGCGCCTTGGCATCCCGACGTCGGCGCCGGCACGTTCAACGTCGTTGTCAACGGCGAGAAGTTGCCGAATCTTCTAGGTTGCCAGGGGAAAGGCGAGTGGCTGTGGGCCAAGGCGGACGACGTGACGCTCAAGGCCGGCAAAAACACGCTCGCACTGCACGACCTCGACGGATTCGACGGACGCGCCGACGCGATTGTGTTTACGACTGAGGCTGATCCGCAGAAAGTCCTCGACGGACCGCGCCGTCCCTTCTCCATTTACAGCAAGATTAGCAAAGACTACGACCTTGTGGTTGTAGGAGGCGGAATTGCGGGAATCTGCACTGCCGTCTCCGCCGCACGCCTTGGGCTTTCCGTCGCGCTGGTGCACGACCGGCCGGTCCTTGGCGGGAACAACTCGTCCGAAGTGCGCGTGCACCTTGGCGCGTGGCAGAATCTGCCGCCGTATCCGCGGCTTGGCGATGTCCTCGCGGAGTTCGGCCCCAAGGAAGGCGGCAATGCCAGGACGGCGTCCGTATACGAAGACGACAGGAAAATGGCGATCGTCAAGGCGGAGAAGAACCTCGACCTCTTCCTGAACGAGCACGTCAACGGCGTTACGACGAACGGCGAGGGGCGCATCGTTTCCGTCCGCGCCGTAAACACGCGAACCGGCGAAGAGAATCATCATATTGCCAAGTGGTTTGCGGACTGCACTGGCGACGGGACGGTCGGCTATCTCGCCGGCGCGGACTTCCGCATGGGGCGCGAGGCGAAGTGCGAGACGAACGAGCCGGACGCGCCCGAGAAGGCGGACATGATCACGATGGGCGCGTCCGTCCAGTGGTACGCCGGCAAGGCGGAGGGCGACGCTTCGTTCCCCGTGCGCCCGTGGATGCTCAAGTCGTTCAACGACGCGAACTGCTCGCCGCACCTGCGGGGCGACTGGTGGTGGGAGGCGGGCCTTGGGCGCGACCAGATCGCGGAAGGCGAGTACATCCGCGACTACGGCCTCCTCGTCGCGTTCTCGAACTGGTCGTTCGTCAAGAACGGCAGCTCTAGGAAGGCGAAGTTCGCGGACAAGGAGCTCAAGTGGGTCGCGTACAACGCGGGACGCCGCGAGTCGCGCCGTCTGCTCGGAGACTTCATCCTCGACCAGAACCATCTTCGTAAGAAGGACTTCCAGCCGGACGGCACATGCGCAACGACGTGGACGATCGACCTGCACCTGCCCAAAACAGCCGCGGAGACGAAGTTCGAGGGCGAGCCGTTCCAGTCCAACTCGCTGAACGAGAAGATATGGCCGTATCCAATCCCCTACCGCTGCTTCTACTCGCGCAACGTGCCCAACCTCTTCATGGCGGGGCGCGACATATCCGTGACGCACATCGCGCTCGGAACGACGCGCCTCATGCGCACGCACGGGATGATGGGCGAGGTCGTGGGCATGGCGGCGAGCATCTGCAGGAAGCACGGCTGCAGCCCGCGCGACGTCTATGCGAAGCACCTCGACGAGCTTAAGGCGCTGATGGAGAAGGGCGTTGGCGACGGGAAGGCGCATCCTTCGCAGATGTACAACCTTCAGGACTCGCTCGACCCCTCGCTGCGCGGCCCGAACAGGCGCAACCACCAGATCAGGCAGGCAACGTCTTCCCGGAAATGAAGATACTGATAACAGGCGGCAAGGGGATGCTCGGGCGGACGCTCGCAAAGGCGTTCGCGTCGCACGAGCTCGCAATAGCAGACCTCCCCGAGTGGGACGTCCTTGACGCGGAGGCCTTTGCCGCGAGGATGAAGGGGTTTTCCCCGGACGCGGTGGTGCACTGCGCGGCGATGACGAAGGTCGACGACTGCGAGTCGCAGCGCGAGCTCGCATACAGGCTCAACGAAACGGGGTCTCGCAACGTAGCGCTTGCGTGCAGGGAATGTGGCGCGAGGCTCGTCGCGATATCCACCGACTACGTGTTTTCCGGCGAGGCGCCTGAGGAGCCGTGGTCGTGGCGCGAGACGGACGAACCCGCCCCGCGCACGGTGTACGGGGCGTCGAAGCTCGCCGGCGAGAGGCAGGTCCTCTCCATCTGCCCCGGCGCTTCCGCCGTGCTGCGCATTGCGTGGCTCTACGGCTCCGGCGGCCCCAGTTTCGTGCACACGATGGCGAAGCTGGGCGCGCAGGAAGGCGCGCCGCTCAAGGTCGTGGACGATCAGCGCGGCAACCCGACTTCGACTGCGGTGGTGGCGGAGGAGGTCCGCTTCCTTCTCGAAAGGCCGGACGTGTGCGGCGTGGTGCACGGCACGTGCGAAGGCGTGACCACGTGGTACGGGCTCGCGTGCGAGCTGAAGCGGCTTCTCGGAGACGGGTTCCCGCGAGAGATCGTGCCATGCACAACGGACGAGTTCCCGCGCCCTGCTCCGCGTCCGCGCAACTCGTCGCTGGAGAACGCCGTGTTGAAGTCGCTTGGACATCGCGCGCCGGACTGGCGCGAGGCGCTTTCGCAGTTCGTGCTGGAGGAGTTCCCAGGAAGCGGGGAAAGGCAGTGATGAAGGTCGTAGACACAGACATTCCTGGCGTGAAGATGGTGTATCCCGACGTGTTCCGCGACGGACGCGGGTATTTCGTGGAGACGTACAGCGCTGCGCGGTACAAGGCGGCCGGGATAGCGGCCGACTTCGTTCAGGACAACGAAAGCTGCTCGTCGAAGGGCGTGGTGCGGGGCCTTCACTGGCAGGCCGCGCCGCACACGCAGGCGAAGCTCGTGCGCGTCATAAGGGGCGCGGTGTGGGACGTTGCGGTAGACATACGGAAGGGCTCGCCCACGTTCGGGCGGCACGTGAGCGCCACGCTCACGGCGGAGAGCGGCGTGCAGCTCTATATCCCGCGCGGGTTCGCTCACGGGTTCATAGTGCTTGAGGACGACACGCTCTTCAGCTACAAGTGCGACAGCTTCTACTGCAGGGAGGCAGACCGCGGGATGCGGTTCGACGACCCTGCTCTCGGCATCGAGTGGCCGGACATCGGAGTTGAGCTCAGGCTTTCCGAGAAGGACACCAGGCACCCGCCGCTGGCGGAGATAGAACCATGGGAGGAGAAGTGATGGCTCGCAAGGGGATAATTCTCGCCGGAGGCGCTGGGACGCGCCTGCACCCGCTTACGCGCGTGGTGTCGAAGCAGCTGCTGCCGGTCTACGACAAGCCGATGGTGTTCTATCCGCTGTCAACGCTCATGCTCGCAGGCATCCGCGAGGTGCTTGTCATCTCGACGCCCCAGGACCTGCCGAACTTCGAGCGGCTGCTCGGCGACGGCGGCGAAATCGGCATGAAGTTCTCGTACAAGGTGCAGGAGCGCCCGGACGGCCTCGCGCAGGCGTTCGTCCTAGGGCGCGAGTTCCTGGCCGGCGACGACGCGTGCCTTGTCCTTGGCGACAACATATTCTACGGAGCCAACCTGCCGGCGCTTCTCGAAGGCGCGTCCGCGCGCAGGGACCCGACCGTGTTCGGCTACCGCGTGAGCGACCCGGAGCGGTACGGCGTGGTGGAGTTCAACGCGGAGGGGAAGGCCGTGTCGCTCGAGGAGAAGCCTGCGAAGCCGAAGTCCAACTTCGCGGTCGTGGGGCTCTACTTCTATCCCGGAGACGTTGTGGACAAGGCGGCTACGCTCAAGCCGTCGGCGCGCGGCGAGTACGAGATAACGGACCTCAACAGGATGTACCTCGAAGAGGGGCGGCTTGCCGTCGAGACGCTCGGGCGCGGCTTCGCGTGGCTCGACACGGGCACGCACCAGTCGCTTGCGGACGCCACCAACTTCGTGCGTGCGCTCGTGGAGCGCCAGGGGCTGCAGATCGCGTGCATCGAGGAGATCGCGTGGCGCAAGGGCTGGATCGACGACGCCGGTCTCAGGCGGCTCGCCGACTCGTACGGCAAGTCGTCCTACGGCCAGTACCTCCGGAACCTTGGCGCGTAGCCGCGCCATTGCCCGGCGTTTTTTATTCCAAGCGAATCGGCTTTTTGGTAAAATGCCGTAGTCTTTACAATAAAGGAGGATTATATGAAGGCAAATACAACGGTCATCGCCGCAGTCGTCGGGTCGCTGTTCTGCGCCACAGCCGGCGCCGCGGACATCTATGTCTCCCTCGAGACGGGCAAGAACAAGAACGAAGGCACGAAGGAGGCGCCGCTCAAGAACCTGTGGAAGGCGCTCGAGAACGCGCAGGACGGCGACACGATCCACCTCGCCGAGGGAATCTACCCCGGCAAGATGAAGCAGAACTGGTTCCTCATCGACAAGGCCGTGTCGATCGTCGGCGGCTACTCCAAGGACTTCTCCGAGAGGAAGCCCCTTGAGCACAGGACGATGTTCCAGGCGCTCAACGAGAACAACGACAAGAAGGGCACGGGACTCGGCGTATTCACGATCGACTTCACCAAGCTCCCCAAGCATCCCGAGGGTGTCGACATGAAGTTCGACGGCCTCATCTTCGACGAGGGCTTCGCGAACTCCTACCACGAGACCAAGGGCAAGCCCGAGGGCTTCGACACCGGCATGTGGCTCGAGGGACCCGCGATGAACAAGACGAGGGACAAGTTCCCGTCCGCGAACCGCTACCTCGTCTACTCCGCGACAGCGAACCGCGCCACGGGCAAGCTCTCGTTCAAGAACTGCGCGTTCGTGAACTCCGGCAACATCGCGTTCAACGTCACGTGGTACGAGGGCGAGGTCGATGTCGAGAACTGCGTGTTCTGCAACAACCGCATGATCGGCGCGAACGTCCTCTGCTCCAAGGCGATTCCGCAGGACGGGCCCAACAAGCCGAAGGCCGGCTGGAAGCCCGCCGTCAAGTGGGAGTTCAAGAACAACACAGTCCTCTTCACCTGGTCTCGTCTCAACGACCTCGCTGACATGGGCTTCGGCGTGAGGAACAACACGGGTGTCGAGGCGGAGATCGAGGACAACATCATCGGGCTCAATGTCCTCACAGGCTACGACAACACGAAGGGCGCGGGCGCGCTGAAGAGGCAGTCGATCGACGGCA
>CAMORM010000075.1 GCA_946623785.1 uncultured Verrucomicrobiota bacterium | reverse complement strand
CAGGGCAACGACTTCCTCCACCTCTTCGACAACTACGGCTGCGCGATGGAGGTGGGAGGCGCTGACCAGTGGGGCAACATCACCGCGGGCACGGACCTTGTCCACCGCATGCGCGGCAAGACGGCCGTCGGCCTCACGTTCCCGCTGCTCCTCGACTCCTCCGGCAAGAAGTTCGGCAAGTCCGAGGGCAACGCGCTCTTCATGGACGCGAACCTCACGCCGGTGTTCGACTGGTACCAGTACTTCCTGCGCGCGGCGGATGCGGACGTGATCCGCTACCTCAAGGTGTTCTCGCTCAAGTCGCTCGACGAAATCGCCGAGCTCGAGGCGCAGATGAAGGCGAACCCCGAGGCGCGCATCCCGCAGAAGGCTCTCGCCGAGGAGCTCACCCTCCTCGTGCACGGCAAGGCCGGGCTCGAGACGGCGCTCGGCGCCACGAAGACGCTCTTCGGCGGCGACGTGAGCGGCAAGAGCGCGGACGAGCTCGAGGAGATATTCAAGGACGTGAGGAGCGCGGAGGTCGCGAAGGCCGACTGCGTAGGCAAGCAGGCGTTCTACGTGGCGGCGACGGCGGGGATGTTCAAGTCCACCGGCGAGGCGCGGCGCATGGCGCAGCAGGGCGGGTTCTCCGTGAACGGCGAGAAGGCGGACGACAAGCGCGTCCTCCAGGACTCCGATTTCGTGGACGGACGCGTAGTCGTCCTGCGAAGCGGCAAGAAGAACCATTTCCTCATCAAGGCGAAATAAGGGCGAATAAGATGCAACTGAATTGGATGCCGGAACTGTACAACCGCTCGCTGATGCGGATGACCTCGTTCACCGACGAGGAGATGCTGAACCTCATAGACCTCGCGGCGCAGCTGAAGGCGCGCCGCGCGGCGGGCATACGCGGAGACCTCCTCCACCGCAAGAACATCGCGCTCATCTTCGAGAAGAGCTCCACGCGCACGCGCAACTCGTCGATCATTGCCGCGCGCGACGAAGGAGGCGGCGCGGAGTACCTCACGCGCCCCGACATACACTTCGGCAAGAAGGAGAGCGTGAAAGACACGGCGCGCGTGCTCGGCCGGATATACGACGGCATCCTCTTCCGCGGCTTCGCGCAGGAGACGTGCGAGGAGCTCGCGAAGTGGTCCGGCGTGCCTGTGTGGAACGGCCTTACGGACGACTACCACCCAACGCAGATACTCGCAGACCTCCTGACGATCCGCGAAACGTTCGGCAACCTCAACGACTGCACCGTGGCGTACGTAGGCGACGGGCGCAACAACGTTGCGAACTCGCTCATGATGGGCTGCGCCAAGGCGGGGGTCAACTACGTTTGCTGCTCGCCGGAGTCGCTGTGGCCCGACCCCGCGAAGCTCGCGGAGGCGCGCGCGGTCGCGCAGCGCAACGGCGTGGACGTGAAGGTGTTCGCCGACCCGCATGAGGGCGTGAAGGGCGCGAACGTTCTCTACACGGACGTATGGGTCTCAATGGGCGAGGAGGCGAAGACGGCCGAGCGCATCAAGCTCCTGCGGCCCTACCAGATCAACATGCAGCTCATGCGCGACACGGGCAACCTCGGCGGAAAGCTCATGTTCCTCCACTGCCTGCCGGCGTTCCACGACTACAACACGGAGGTCACGAAGGAGTGCGGCCCGCTGGAGGTGACGGACGACGTGTTCGAAAGCGACTACTCGAAGGTGTTCGACGAGTCCGAGAACCGCATGCACACCATCAAGGCGCTGTTCGTCTCGGCACTGTGCAACAGAGCCGCGCTCTGAGCGCGCACACCGGCGAGGATCGAAACGCAAAGACAACGGAGGCGGCAAATGGCGAAGCTAACTGAGATCGGGTGGGAGGAGTTCGAGCGGCTGCCGCTCGAGGCGAAGAAGCCGTACCTGGAGAACGGCGAGATACCGGACACGCCGTTCCACACGCTGTTCGCGCAGCAGTTCGACCGCGAACTGCTGGAGCGCCTGGCGCGGCTCGCGAACCGCATAAGGTTCATGGCGAAGTCGAAGGAGGGCGCGATGTACCTGAAGTCGCTCCTCTGCCACAAGCGCGCGATGCTGTACTTCTCGCAGCCGAGCTCGCGCACGTTCCTCTCGCACCTGGCGGCATGCCAGATACTCGGGCTCACAACCGGAAGCGTGCGCGACACCGCGATCTCCTCGGAGTTCAAGGGCGAGTCGAAGGAGGACTCGATCCGCACGTTCTCCTCGTATTTCGACCTCATCATCATGCGCACGCCCGAGAAGGGCCTCGCCGAGAAGATGGCGTGGGAGCTGTCGAACTCTTCGCGTCCGATCCCCATCCTCAACGCAGGCTCCGGCAAGGACCAGCACCCCACGCAGGCGCTCCTGGACATCTACACGCTCCTGAGGTCCTTCGAGAACAAGGGCGGGCTCAGGAACCGCACGGTGACGTTCTGCGGCGACCTCATGCGCGGGCGCACGGTTCGCTCGCTCTCGTACCTGCTCACCAACTTCGAGAACATCCGCCAGGTGTTCGTGGCGCCGCCGCAGCTCCAGGTGCCGGAAGACGTGACGGCGATCCTCGCCGCGAAGGGCGTGGAGTTCACGAAGTCCGACAACCTCCGCGAGGCGGTGACCCTCTCCGACGCGGTGTACATGACGCGCATCCAGGACGAGTGGGACGAGTCGAAGGGCGAGTCGGCGAAGATCGACACGAGCCGCTTCAAGTTCGGCGCGGAGGAGCTGAAGCTCCTGCCCGCGGAGGGCATCATAATGCACCCGCTGCCGCGCAGGGACGAGATCGCCACCTGCTGCGACCACGATCCGCGCGCGATGTACTGGAGGCAGATGCGCAACGGCATGTGGATACGCTCGGCCCTAATCGCGATGACATTCGGGTTCGAGAAGCAGATAATGTGCTTTGGCGCCTAAATCCGCCCTTGCGTTCCGCGCCGTTTTTCTGTATAATGCGCGCGTTTTTTCACAGAAAGGTCAAAAGGAAATGAGTTTCTTCATCGGTCTGCTCTATGTCGTGGAAGTGGTTTCGTGCCTGTTGCTCGCCGGCGTGGTGATGCTGCAGAAGCCCAAGGAAGGCGGGCTTGGCGGCGTGCTCGGCGGAGGCATGGGCGAGGCCGTTCTCGGTGCAGACGCCGGAAACATCCTCATCAAGGCGACGGCGTTTCTCGGGACGATTTTCATCGTGAACACGCTAGTTCTTGCGAGCTTCACTGCGCGCGTCCACAAGAAGTCGATGATGAGCGGCGTGTCCGCTCCCGCGCCTGTGCAGGCGCCGGTCATCCCCACGCTCCCCGAAGCGGCTCCCGCTCCTGCTGCCGAAGCTCCCGCGCCCGTGGCGGTTCCGTCGGCTGCAGTCCCCGTGACGCCTGCGGCTCCCGTTGCCGATGCCCCTGCGGCCCCCGCTGCTCCCGCGGCTGAGGCGCCTGCGGCTCCTGCCGCTCCCGCGCCGGCCGAAGCGAAGTAAGATGGTTCGCGCGGCGGAACATCCATACACGGCTGGCGAGGAAATCGCCAATTCCGTAATACACATCGTCGGCTCCCACCTGGGGTCGGCGATGATTGCATTGCTGATATGGCAGGCTCTGGCGAGCGGAGTGGATGTCGTGTGGAAGGTCGTGACCGCGTCCATATTCGGCGCGATGGTGATATTCCTCTACGCAATATCGTCGGCCTACCACGCCGTGTCGCATCCGCCGGCCAAGCGCGTGCTGCATGTGATGGACCACATGGCGATCTACTTCCTGATAGCGGGGAGCTATACGCCTTTCGCGCTTGTGACGCTTCGTCCGCAGCATCCGGGCGTCGCGTGGACGATATTCGGCGTGGAATGGGCGGCAACGATTGTAGGGGTGGTGTTCAAGGCGTTCACCACCGGGCGTTTCCGGTTCGTGTCCACGGTGGCGTACGTGGTGATGGGGTGGATGGCCATAATCGCGATTGTGCCGCTCTATTCCGCGCTGAGCGGGCTCGGGTTCATGTGGCTCGTGCTCGGCGGCGGGCTTTACACGCTGGGAACGGTCTTCTACATGTGGAAGAGGCTGCCGTACAGCCACCCGATCTGGCACCTGTTCGTGTTGGCGGGGTCTTTCTGCCATTTCTGGTGCATCCTGTGGTATGTGATGGTGTAGGACGCGGCCATGGTGCGCAATAAACATGGTTCCCGCTCGTTTAGGGATTCCGGAGCGACCTCCTTCAGGGCCGCCCAAGGAGCGATTGCCATGAAAGTTTTCACTGTATTTGTCGCGGCTGGCATGATGCTGGCCGCCGGTGCGGCCTTTGCCGCCGATGAGGGCAAGGAAGCCGAGAAGGCCGTCGGCGCCGAGCAGCCGAAGGCGGGCGCGGAAAAGCCGGCCCCTGCCGACAACAGGCGTCCGCTTCGTCCCGGCGTGGACATGGCGGGGAACTGGGTGAGCCGCTTTCTCGTGCAGGACGAGAACCTCGACAAGCTCGGCATCTCAGGCGACCAGCGCAAGAAGCTCCTCGCCGAACTTGGCGAGATCGGCGACAAGCTGAAGGATATCCAGAAGAAGATCGACGAAGCCGGCCTTGAGCAGGGAAAGCTGATGCGCGACGCCATGGAGACGCCCGGCGCGGACATGTCGGCCGTGTACGCCAAGGTGAAGGAGATCGGCGACATGCGCACGGAGCAGTCGCTGCTTGCCACTAAGATATTTGTGGCGGTGCGCGACAACCTAACAAAGGAGCAGCACGAGAAGGTGCGCGAGTTCGTCAGGACCGAGGGCCGCCAGCGGATCGAGGCGCGCCGCGAGTTTTTCGGGAACATGAACCGCAGGCGCCCGAAGTTCGACGGCATGCCCCACCACGGACCGTTCCCCAGGGGGCAGCATCCACCGATGCAGGGAGGGAAGCCGGCCGTGAAGCCTGCGGACGCCCCCGCGGAAGGCCCGGCGAAGGAATAGGCGCGGAAAGCCCGCGCAACGGAAGGAATTATGCAAAAACACATACTGATAACGGTTTCCGCCCTCGCGCTCGCCGCAGGGTGCTTCAAGGACCAGGGCGCTCCGCGCGAGCTCCCTACGGCCGGCTCGCTCGAGGAGCTTGCCTCTGCGACGAACAAGGCGGAGATAGCCCGCGTCCTGCTGCGCGGCGGGAAGGGCGACATACCGAAGGGCGCCTTCGCCGGGCTGCCTGCGCTCAAGGTGCTCGACCTCGCCGAGCGCGGCCTTTCCGAGGTTCCGGAGGCCGTGCAGGGGCTCGACAAGCTCGAGCACCTCTACCTTTCGCGCAACTCGCTCTCGTCCGTGCCGGACTTCGTGTTCGCGCTCCCCTCGCTCACGTACCTGAACCTGGACGGCAACGGGCTTGCCGCGCTGCCCGACTCCATCGGCAACGCCAAGGGGCTTCGCTGGCTGCGCCTCAACGTGAACAAGCTCGATAAGCTCCCCGCGTCCGTTGCGCAGCTTGAGTCGCTTCAGCGCATATACCTGGACGGCAACAGGCTGAAGTCCGTCCCCGAGGAGCTCAAGGGGAAGATGTACCTTGAGGACATCACCATGGAGTCGAACCTGGTCGAGGAGATCCCGGACTGGGTAGGGAAGCTCCCCGCCATACGCAACCTGTCGTTCGCCGGCTGCCCGGTGAAGAAGCTTCCCGCGGACCTGTCTGGATGGGAGAAGCTCACCTCGCTCTCGCTTGCTAACTGCGGGGTTCCCGCCAGCGAGATGGCGCGGCTCCGCGCCGCGATGCCGAAGACGTCCATCCTGTTCTGACGCCGCCGGAGGCACAGGTGGCTGACGCGAAGGCACAGCTGAAGGAGCTTGCGGAAGGGCGGATCGGGCCGCTTCTGCTGAGGCTTTCCTGGCCTGCGCTCGTGTCGATGACGCTGAACTCGCTCTACAACGTCGTCGACAGCGTCTACATCGGGCATGGATGCGGCGACAACGCGCTCGCCGGCATAACGCTCACGTTCCCGCTCATGATGGCGCTTGGCGCCTTTGGCCCGCTGATCGGCCTGGGGCACGGCGCGATCCTCTCGATAAGGCTCGGGCAGAAGGACCGCGTGGGGGCGGAGAAGGCGCTTGGCGAGTGCGTTGCGCTGAAGCTCCTGCTGTTCCTGCTGCTGCCGCCTGTTATATTCGCATACCTCAAGCCCATAATCGGCTTCATCGGCGGAAGCGGCGTCGAGCCGGAGGCTTTTTCCGCGGCGCTCGACTACATGCGGATCGTTGTGTGGAGCCACGTGTTCTCGCACCTCGCGTTCGGGCTTTCCGCGTGCATGCGGGCGGAGGGAAGCGCGCACTACTCGATGTCGTGCATGGTCGTTGGGTTCGGGGTGAACCTTGTCCTCGACCCGATATTCATCTTCTGGTTCGGAATGGGCGTGAAGGGCGCCGCGTGGGCCACGGTTGTCGCGATGATGGCGTCCTGCGCGTGGGCGCTCAGGTTCTACTACGCGAGGAAGAGCGTGGTGCGACTTCGCCTTCGCCGCGTCAGGATATACCCGGACATCGTCTGGCGCACGCTCGGAATAGGGCTCGGCCCGTTCCTCCAGATGCTTGCCGGATCCGCCGTGGCGGCGTCCATGAACATGGCGTTCAAGGCATATATGTCCACAGTCGCCGCGGCTACGCTCGAGGTCGCCTCGGCGGGAGTTTTCCACCGCGTGGTAATGACGATAGTCATGCCTGTCATGGGCGTGCAGCAGGGGATTGCGCCGATTGTCGGGTTCAACTGGGGCGCGCGCGCATACGACAGGGTGCGGAGCACCGTCCTGCTCGGGCTCGCAACGACCACCGTCCTAACGTGCGGGGCGTGCCTCGCCCTTGTCCTTGCGCCTAGGCTTCTGGTGCGGTGCTTCGTCGACTCCGGGTCGCTCGAGCTCATAGCTGCGGCGACGCGCGACATGCGGCTCTCGAACTGCATGATCTGGTGCATCTCGCTCAACATCGTCGCCACCACGTACTTCCAGTCCATCGGCAAGCCCAAGACCGCGATCCTGCTCTCGCTTCTCCGCCAGGTGATATGCCTCATCCCGTGCATCTGGCTGCTGCCGCTTGTGTTTGACGACAGCGCGTTCGCAGTGTGGCTTGCGATGCCGATATCGGACGTGCTTGCATGCGTCGCCACGCTGCCGCCGTTCATCTCGCACCTGCGCTTCCTCCGCGCCGCCGGCCGCATCCGCGCCCGCTTCGCGCGTCCGGCGTAGCCCGCTTGCCGCCTGATTGGATCCGGTTGCGGAGTTGCGCGTTCCGGTTTCCGATTTGCGCCCCTAAATGCAAAATGTCCTTTTATTTCCCCCAGGCGGGCGGAGGTTTTGGTATAATATTCGAAAATTTCAAAAACAAAAGGAGAGAACGATGAAAAATCTCGAAGGCAAGGTCGCGATTGTAACTGGCGCGGGGCGCGGCATTGGGCAGCAGATTGCCAAGGTGCTCGCGGAGCGCGGCGCAAAGGTCGCCGTGGTCGATCTCAAGCCCGAATGGTGCGCCGAGACCGTCGGCATCGTCGAGGCCGCCGGTTCCGAGGTCCTTGCGCTCGGGTGCAACGTCGCGGTTTCCGCGGAGGTCGACGCGTGCGTTAAGGATGTGATCGCGAAGTTCGGCAAGGTCGACATCATGGTCAACAACGCCGGCATCACCAAGGACGGCCTGCTCATGCGCATGAGCGACGAGGACTGGGACGCCGTGATCGACGTCAACCTCAAGGGCACGTTCCTCTTCACGCGCGCCGTTGCGCGCCCGATGATGAAGAACAAGAACGCGGACGGCACTGCTGCCGGCGGCTCGATCGTGAACCTCGCCTCCGTGGTCGGCATCATGGGTAACGCCGGACAGGCGAACTACACCGCCTCCAAGGGCGGCGTGATCGCGCTAACGAAGACCACCGCCAAGGAGCTCGGCTCGCGCAACATCCGCTGCAACGCCGTCGCCCCGGGGTTCATCCAGTCGAAGATGACGGACGTCCTTTCCGACGAGGTGAAGAAGGCCTACATGGACACCATCCCGCTCAAGCGCTTCGGCACCGCGCTCGACATCGCCAAGTGCGTCGCGTTCCTCGTGTCGCCCGAAGCCGAGTACATCACCGGACAGATCATCTCGGTCAACGGCGGAATGATCGGCTGAGCATCTTCGCCGAATCCCAGAAAACCGGAAGAGAAAATGGCAGAGACAAGAGTTCGCTTCGCGCCATCGCCCACGGGCAAGGTGCACATCGGCAACATCCGCGCCGCGATATACAACTGGCTGTTCGCGCGCCACACGGGCGGCAAGTTCCTCCTGCGCGTGGAGGACACGGACCTCGAGCGCTCCACGCCCGAGGCGATACAGGTCCTCTTCGACTGCATGAAGTGGCTTGGCCTCGACTACGACGAAGATGTTTTCTACCAGACGAAGAACGTGAAGCGCCACATGGAGGTCGTGGAGCAGCTCCTCGCGAGCGGACACGCCTACAAGTGCGAGAAGACTTCGCGCGACGGCAAGACCGGCACGGTCGTCATGTTCAAGATGCCCAAGGAGGGCGTCATCGAGTTCGACGACATCGTGAAGGGCCACATGGCGAAGAAGGCGGAGGACGTGCAGGACTTCGCGATCGTCCGCTCCGACGGCTCGCCCATCTTCCACATCGCCAACGTCGTAGACGACATAGACCAGCGAGTCACGCACATCATCCGCGGCGACGACCATGTCGAGAACACGTTCAAGCACATCTGCATCTTCAGGGCGCTCGGCGCGCCAGTTCCGCAGTACGGCCACCTCTCGATGATCGTCAACGCGCAGGGCAAGCCCTACTCGAAGCGCGACGGCGCCGCGTTCGTGGGCGAGTTCGCCGAGCAGGGCTATCTTCCCGAGGCGCTCTTCAACTATCTGCTGCTACTCGGATGGAACCCCGGCGACGACCGCGAGGTGCTCACGCGCGAGGAGATGGTCAAGCTCTTCGACCTCACCCAGGTGCACGTCACCGCGGCGAAGTTCGACCTGAAGAAGCTCCAGTGGATGAACGGCGAGTACATCAAGCGCCTCCCCAGGGAAACGTTCAAGTCCGAGCTTGTGAAGCGCGTGGAGGAGAGCGGCCTCAAGGCGGAGGGGGTCGACCTCGATTTCCTCGCCGACCAGCTGCAGGTCCGCACCAAGTTCCTCTCCGACATGCCCGGCAACTGCGCGTACTTCTTCACCGACGACTATGCGTTCGACCCGAAGGCCGTCGAGAAGCGCCTGAAGAAGGACGGCGTCCCCGAACTTCTCGAGGACCTCGCGAACCGCTTCGAGAAGCTCGATCCGTTCACCGTCGAGTCCGGCGAGGCTATGGTCAAGGAGCTTTCGCAGGGCCAGGGCATGGGACCGTGGGTCCATCCGATCCGCGTCGCCGTTTCCGGCCGCATGGAGGGACCGGGCCTTTTCGAGATGCTGTTTCTGCTCGGCAAGGGCAAGACCGTTGCGCGCCTTCGCGGCGCAGCGGCGAAGCTCCGCGCCGGCGAGCTCTGAGGAGAAGTCATGGAAAACGCCGCCGAGATTCCGTCCGATGTGCTCGACTCCTGGTTCGAGCTCCTCCGCATTCCCTCCATAGGCGCGGAAGCCGCGCATCTCGACGACTGCAAGAAGTGCGCCGAGTGGCTGCGCTCGCGCCTTGAGAACGACGGTTTTTCCGCCGAGCTTGTCGGCGACGGAACACATCCGCCCATCGTTTTCGCGGAGCGTCCCGGCGACGAAAGCCGCCCCGTTGTCCTCGTGTACGGCCATTACGACGTCCAGCCGCCGGATCCGCTCGACGCCTGGACAACGCCTCCCTTCGAGCCCGTGCTTGTCGATGGACGCGTCCGCGCGCGCGGCGCGAACGACGACAAGGGCCAGTCGTTCGCGCTTCTCTCCGGCATCGAGTCGCTCATTGCGGAGGGCAAGCGGCTCCCGCCCCTGAAGGTGATCTACGAAGGCCAGGAGGAAAACGGCTCCACGGCGCTCACGCGCCTCGCTCCGAAGCTCGGGCAGCGGATCGCGGCAGATGTCCTTTGCGTGTGCGACACGGGTGAGTCGCCGGACGGGCGTCCCGCGATCGTAGCCGGGATGCGCGGAGTCGCCCATTTTACGCTCCGCCTCAGGACTGGCGACCACGATCTCCATTCCGGCCTGAGCGGCGGGTGGTCGCCGAACGCGGCACGCATGATGTGCGAGCTCCTTTCCTCGCTGTACCGTCCCGACGGCGGCATAGCCGTTGAGGGGTTCGAGGATTCCGTGGAGCCTCCCGACGATGCCACTCTCAAGATTCTCGCCGAATGCATCGGCGGAAGCGAAGAGGATTTCAACCGCGCCGAGCGCGTCGGGTTCCATCCGTCCATCGAGGTGAACGGCGTCCATTCCGGCTACGGCGGACCTGGGTCCAAGACGATCATCCCGTGCGAGGCCGTAGCGAAGGTGTCGATGCGCCTCGCGCCTGGGCAAGTTCCCGAGGAATGCAGCAGGCTCGTGTTCGAGCATCTGCGCGCCCGCGTGCAGAAGGGCGCGGAGCTGTCGATAGAGGAGGTCAACACCGGCACGCCGGGCTTCAGGCTCCCGACCGAGTCGCCGCTGTTCGCGCTGGCGAAGGACCTTCTCGCGAAGCTCGACCCCCGCGGGCCCGTCTTCGTGTGGGAAGGCGCGTCGATTCCCGTCGTCTCGGAACTCGCCCGCGTCTCCGGCGCTGCGCCGCTGCTTGTCGGGTTCGGGCGCGACGAAGACCGCATACACGCGCCGAACGAGAGCTACAGCCTTGCGCAGTTCGCCCGCGCCCGCGCCTGGGCGCGGCTGTTCTTCGGCTGAGCAGCGCCCTGCGAGCTTCCGCGAGGCGTCTCCCCGATTGCGCAAACGGGAAAATAATTTCTGCGCAAATCTTAATCTTCTGCGGCGAGATAATGGAAGGAGTGCGATATAGATGAAAACGGCATGCAAAGCAATTTCTCGCGGCTGGGTTGACACGCGCCACTATTCGAATGCGGGCTACGAACTTATCGCGTCGCAGGTGGTTGAAAGAGTCTCGGCGGCGCGTGTCTGTTCAGCGTCAGGACTTGAGGGAGAAAAATGAAAACAAGTGAGAGTCTGAATAGGGAAGGCGGGCTGACGCGGCGTGGCTTCATTGCCGCGGGCGGCGCGCTTGCTGCAAGTGCGGTGCACGGAGATGAGTCCGTCCCGCAGGGCTCCACGGCAAGTGCGCCGCGTGAGCAGGATCCGTTTCTTGGCACGCAGGGTGTTCCGCTTGAAGTCGGATCTCCTTGCCTGCAGGCGCCGGGCGAGACTACGATGGGCGTTAGCTGGGCGGTGTCGGGGCTTGCCAAGGGCGTTGTCGAATACGCCGACAACCCCGAAATGTCCGGAGCGACGACTGTGCGCAGCGGCGGCTATGGCCTTGTTCCAATCGACGTGAGCGCCCTGCAGGTTCGGCTTACGGGCCTAAAGCCCGCCACGAAGTACTGGTACCGCACAATCACGACGCCGTTCACCGGCTACGCGAACATATACGACGCCAAGCTCGGCGAGCCGGTTGTCTCCGAAGTGCATTCCTTCACGACGCTCGGCGCGGCGGCAAAGGCGCATTTCTGCATGATAAGCGATACGCACGCGAAGTACAAGCCGTTTCAGATGGTTGTTCGCAAGGTGAAGGAACTGTCGCCGAGCGTCTGCATCTGGAATGGCGACGCGACCAACACCACGCAGCGAAAGAAAACCGCCGTGGAGATATTCCTGAATCCGCCTGTCGAAGACAGGGATTGGTCGGCAGACATCCCCGTATGCTTCGAGAGCGGCAACCACGACTTCCGCGGCAGCTGGATATCGAAGAAGGAGGAGGTTGTCCTGCCGCGCGATCCATCGGAGAGGCGCGGCGACCAGTGGGATCTCAAGTGGAACTTTGCCGTGCGGCTCGGCGAAATGGCGCTCATCGGGCTCGATACCGGCGAGGACAAGCCGGACGCGCATCCGAAATGGTTTGGCCTTGCGAACTTCGAGCCGTACAGAAGGGCGCAGGCGAAGTGGCTCGAGGAGCAGTTTGCACGGCCGGAAATCGCGGCGGCGAAGCACAAGATCGTCTTCTGCCACATTCCACTCTTTGCCGACCCCGCCTCGGCCGACTACCCGCACGACGGCGTCAAGGTGGATCCGCACGACTATGCCTACTGGTCGCGCGAATGCAGCGAGCTTTGGGGGCCGATGCTGAAAAAGGCCGGAGTCAAGCTTGTCGTATGCGGACACAAGCACAAGTTCCGCTTTGATCCCCCTGCGCCGGATCGGTGCTGGGCGCAGGTGGTCGGCGGCGGACCTGAGCTCGGTGTGTCGTCCGGCAAGCCCGACGCCAGCAGGTTCCCGACTGTGGTGGAAGGTCTCGTCGAAGGCGGAAAGCTCCGTCTCGTCGTTCATGACGTCTTCAATAACTGTATCGTCTCGGACAAGTATTTATGAGAAAACAGTGAATAGCAAGACGGATACGGCTGTCTTCGGGCGGGCGGTGAAAAGGGCGCGCAGTGAAGAGATTGCTTGAACCGCTCATTACCAAATGGTCATCTTTCGGTAATGAGTCCGTAATCCTCATTCTGTATACTATATGCAGACATGAGGAAGGTACTGTTGATTCTTGTAGCGGTACGCGTCGCCGCGATGCTCGTTGCGCCTGTCTTCGAGCCGAGCGAGGCGCGCTACGCGGCGATTTCCGCGAACATGGCGCGGACAGGGGACTGGT
>CAMORM010000074.1 GCA_946623785.1 uncultured Verrucomicrobiota bacterium | reverse complement strand
AGGAGGAACGTGCGGTAGACGCGCGGCATGCCGCTTCCGACCGCCATCTGCTGCTTCTCCACCGCGTCCCACGCGATCATGTTCTTGATCACCTCGGGATCGGACGACGCGGGCACGAGGTTGTTGCCCCAGTTTATCGCCGACGCGCACGAAAGCGTCGAGTCGTTGAGTCCGTACCCCTGCTGCATGTGGAACGGCTTCCAGCCGACCTCTATCGCCGCGGCATCGTTCTCCACGAGCGTGAACGGCATCAGGTAGCCGAAGGTGCCCATGCGGTTCTCCTTCACGCGGTATCCGCCGAGGTTAACGAGCGCGAGGTTTATGAAACGACCGAGCACCGCGTTCTTCGGCTCTGATATCTCGCCCTGCGCCGAGTCGAACCCGAGCTGGCGCGCGACGGGTCCGTTCAGCCAGCAGTACGGCGTCCACGCGTGCGTAGAGACGAGCGTGCGGCGGAAGTCACCCGCCTTCATAGCCTCCGCGAAGGCAAGGAGAACCGGCATGAACTCCGGCGGACACCCCGCCATCACTCCGTTGACCGCGACATGCCGCACCGTCACCGCGCGCTGCGCCGGCGGAATGACGCCGATCTCGCGGTCAGGCGCAAGGTCTGTGAAGCGCATGAACTCCGCGACCGCGTCCTCGGTCGGAGGCGCGACGGGAAGTCCGTCCGTCCAGCCCGAGTCGAGGAACGCGCGCTGTATCTCGGCGTATGTTCCCGTCAGCACGACGCCGTTCGGCGCAGCGGGCGCTTCGCCAGAGGCAAGCTCTGCATCGGTTATCGGATCGACGAGAGCCTTCTTGACGGCGGGCCAGAGGACCTTGCGCGTGTTCGCGACAAGCTCCTCGCGCGTGTGCGACGCAAACGAGCCTGGGTACTCGGCGACGCGCAGCGCGCGGATTCCGCACGCGCGCGCGGTTGACTTCGCCTGCTTGACGAATCCCGGGCCAGCAACCATTACGGACGGAATCCCGAGGACTTCGGCGGCGATGCACGAGCCCGTCTCCTTCGGCGTGCAGAGCCCGCATCCGCCGTTGCCAGCAACCACCGCGTCCACCTTTAATTCCCTGAGTTTCCGCTGGAACTCGTCCTTCTCGCGACGAACGACGCCTGGGCGCGGATAGGCCCCAGCAGAACCGATTTCGTTCAGGAGATAGACCTTTGCCGTCGGGAATTCCTTCAGAATGAGGTTCTTGAGTTCGCTGTGCGTGACGGCCGCCATGAAGCTTCCTCCGACAAGCGCAATCGTCTTCCCGTCGAGCGACTTGAGGCGTGGCCCCTGCTTCACAGTCTCCACGGCAGTCTCCGGAACAGGCGAAAGCACGGCGAACTCGGCCTCTGCGGGAGAGGCGGGAAGCGGGCATATTCCGTCCTTGCAGGTTTCCTCCGCGGCGAAAGCGGCCGCGAACATGGCTGCGGCAGCGAATATCAGCGTCATTCTCTTCATGATTGCATCTCCTTACACATATAAGAACGCAATCCCGCCGCAGAATCTACAGGATATTTACTTCCTGCGTCCTGCCAGCGAAGGGTCGAATGGGACGAATCCGAGCGCCAACGCGGGGGATTTCGACTTCAGCGAGAACTTGCGCGCTTTCCAGTCGGAGAAGAGCGGGTCGGCGAACACGCTCCCTTGGTCCTTCACGCGGACGCACCAATCCGCGAACGGCGTCCCGTTGAACTCCTCGACCCCGTCGGCCCGCCACCACAGGTTGCTGCGCCAGTCGATCTTAGCACGCTCCGACTTCGTGCCGCCGTACTTTACGAACGCGTCGCCCGCGGACCACACCACGATGTTCCGCTCGCAGGTGAGCGAACGATGATCCTCGGGACGCGTAACGGCTATCTGCCCGTTTGCCGAGTCCACGAGGATGTTGTTGCGCAGGACGTTGTCGCGGCCGTAGTGCTGGTGGAACGACGCGTCGTCAGTGTCGTACACGATGTTGTTCTCGAGGACGATCCCCTCGCTCCCTTCGTCGGTATAGAGCCCCCAGCCGCCGTATGAACTTGAGTGGACCGAGTGTATCACGTTGTTGGAAATGCAGGTGCCGAAGCTCGTGCCGAGGGTATACACTCCCCCCATGTCGGAGAGCGCGGACTTGCCGATGTCGTGTATGCTGTTGAAGGCCACGGTGTTGCGCTGCGACGGGCTGCCGGCGTATCCCCAGACCCAGCCCAGCGACACGCCGGTGTAGAAGAGGTCGCGAATCTCGTTGTGCACGACCGAGCAGTCCGATGCGTGTGTGAGAAGCACCCCGACGCCGGCGGGATGGAACTTGCCGCCGTCGGCTATGAGGCAGTCGTCTATCGTAACGCCGACTGTAACGCCATCGCCCTTTTTCCAGCCGAGCGTCCCTATCCTGACACCGCCCGCGCCGAGGTCGGTCATCTCGCAGGAGTACGCCCCTCCGCCGCTGGCAAGCTTGCGGAACCACAGCGCGTATTCCCCTGTATGCTCGAACCGGCAGTTCCTGAACACTACGTTCGAAGACTGGTCAACGACAACAGCAGCCGAGCAGACAGCCGCAGCGCCCTGGCAGAACGGGATGCTCGAGGGGCCCTTCGTCACTACCGGCGACGAATACGCAAACGTGACGTTTTCGAACGCGACGTCCGAAGCGCCCTTCACGAAAACGAGCGTCTCCAGCCCTTCCAGCGGGACGACGGCTTCCTTGATCTTCTCGCCCTTCAGCGGCCGGTACAGTATCTTCCCGGCCTTGACGTCGTAGAACCACTCGCCGGGCGCATCGAACGCCGAGCGCAGGTTCTCGACGCAGAACAGCGAGTCCTTCTCCCACTTGTACCACTTCGCCGTCTCGTGTGCGTCCACGCAGAGCCGCCCGCCGGCGAAACCGGCGATAGGGTAGCGCGCACTGGCCCACTTCACGTTGACCAGCATCTGGGCGAACGCAAGTTCATCGGCAGGTATGGCCGCGAGCTTCGCCGCCAGGTCGGCAGGCGGGACCAAGGTCTGCCGCCAGCCGGTGTCGGAATCGGAGGATCTCGACTCCACGGCGTCTGACTCGAGGTGGAAATAGCCGCTGTCCGGGAACCTAGCGCGCACAGCGCGCCGTCCGTTCACGAAGAGCGATTCCGCGTACACGAGCCGTCCGTCCGGGCCAAGCGGGATCGGAGCTGACCACACGCCGTCGCCGCGGCTTGTCCACGGGCCGACCCTAATGCCGCCCATGATGCGGGTCGAGCCGTCCGAAGCCCCCCTGAACACCTTGCCGGAGCTCATCGGCCCGACCAGCATTGTCTCGGAGATGGCAATGTCCCCGGACGGCAGGCGTACGACGTTCGGATCATCGGCGTCACCAGTCATGCAGCCGGCGGCGAAAGCCGCCAGAGCCCCCGCGACGAAGCAACCTCTCATCATGCTCCCTCCTTGCGAACATGCAGAAAAAAAACAACGGAGGACAGTATACACCATCCTCCGCAGGATTGCAACAATCATCAAAGCGGACGCCGGGCGGCCACAAGTACGAAAGGCCGCCGGGCGTCCGGTAAAGCCGTCACCGGCCGGGCTGTCAGACGATGCCCTGGGCGACCATCGCGTCGGCCACCTTGGTGAAGCCGGCGATGTTCGCGCCCATCACGTAGTTGCCCTTGTGGCCGTACTTCGCCGCGGCCTCGTAGGCGTTGTCGTGGATTGCCTTCATGATGCCCTTGAGCTTCGCGTCGACCTCCTCGCGCGTCCAGCTGAGGCGCTCGGAGTTCTGCGACATCTCCAGGCCGGAGGTCGCAACGCCGCCGGCGTTCGAGGCCTTGCCCGGGGAGTAGAGGATCTTCGCGCCGAGGAACGCCTCGACGGCATCGGGCGTGGAAGGCATGTTCGCGCCTTCGCCAACGAGCTTGCAGCCGTGCTTGAGAAGATAGGCCGCGTCCTTGCCGTTGAGCTCGTTCTGGCGCGAGCACGGGAACGCGCAGTCGACCTTGTCGGCGATCTGCCACGGATTCGCCCCCTTGAAGAACTTGCCCGCCTTCGCGAGCTCGCTCAGCTCGCCGCGCTTCACGTTCTTGAGGGTCATGACCTGCTTGAGGAGCTTCGTCGTGAAGCCGTCCTTCACGTAGAGCGTGCCGCTGCGGTCAGAGAGCGTGACGACCTTCGCGCCGAGCTGCATCAGCTTCTCGGCCGCGAACGAGGCCACGTTGCCCGAACCGGAGATCACGCACGTCTTGCCCTCGAGCGTGTCACCCTTGACCGCAAGCATGTTCTCGGCGAAGTAGATGTCGCCGTATCCTGTCGCCTCGGGACGGATCAGCGAGCCGCCGAAGGGAAGGCCCTTGCCCGTGAGGACGCCCGTCCACTCGTTGACGATGCGCTTGTACTGCCCGAAGAGGTAGCCGATCTCGCGTCCGCCGACGTTCATGTCGCCCGCGGGAACGTCCGTGTCGGGACCGATGTGGCGGAAGAGCTCCGTCATGAAGCTCTGGCAGAAGCGCATCACTTCGGCGTCGCTGCAGCGCTTGCCGGGCGTGTGCGGGCTGACTTTCGGGTTGAAATCGCTGCCGCCCTTGCCGCCGCCCATCGGGAGCGTGGTGAGCGAGTTCTTGAAGACCTGCTCGAAGGCGAGGAACTTGAGGACGCCGAGGTTCACAGTGGGGTCGAAGCGGAGACCGCCTTTGTAGGGTCCGATCGCGCTATTCATCTGGATGCGGTAGCCGCGGTTCACGCGCACGATGCCCTTGTCGTCCACCCACGGGACGCGGAACATTATGACGCGCTCCGGCTCGACCATGCGCTCGAGGATCGCGTTCTTCTCGTACTGCGGATTGCCCTTGAGGACCGGATCAAGCGTGAGGAGCACCTCTTCAACCGCCTGGATGAACTCCGGCTCGTTCGCGTTCTTCGCACGGACGTCCGCCATAACCTTCTGCACGTACTTGTTGCTCATGTTGTCTTCTTTCTGTTTTCCTTTTTTTGTCCGCACCGCCGACAGACGATGCTGTAATATCTTTGCTAGCATATATCATGCCAAAGAGCGAATCCGTGTCCAGCCAGGCGCAATTCGTTACACCCAGTGTATGTGCGTTCCGCGCCGTTTTACATTATGCGTATCGAGCGCTCCAGCAGTTTGGCGAGGCGCGCAACGAGTGGCGCTATGATCCAGTCTCGTCAGCACGGGAGGTGCCGCATGCACAGCGCATGCAAGCAGCACGGGCGACAACAGCATGACTTTTCTCACCGCGCACCCCCCTTTTCGCCGCGCGACGAATAGACGAGCCCCGGGACTTCGCGCGGATGGTCGCTCGTGCCCATAACCGGCGTGAAAGTGCCTATCCACTTCCAGCCGCCCTTCTTCGGCAAAGTCATCTTGACGTAGTTCACGCCCTTCTTCAGGTGAATCGGCGTCGGTTCGCGGTACCAGTAGTCTTCGTCGACAAGCGGCGTCTCCTTCGGATTCCCGCCGACTCCCGGATGCGCCCACTTTGGCGGCTCTATCCTGCGGCCGTTGAGCTCCATCGTGGCGCCGTGCTTGTTCCACTCGCCGAGCTTCGGCGTCGGCGCGTCGCGGCTGCGGCCGTCCGACCGCGAAAAGCCCGTCATGCCGATCCACGCGCCGCAGTCGATCTCGCGTTCGCTCGTTATCCATGTCTCAAGCGTCACCACGCCGTCCTTTCCCGGCGCATACGCGCTTGCCGGGAACCAGAAATGACGCGGATAGACCGTGGCCTGCGGAATGTCCTCGCCAAGCACTACGCCCTTTTCGTCCGTCATGCGCCAGCGCATCTGGGTCTGCGCGACATAGGGGAACGAATGGCGCAAACCCTTCAGGACCTTGTCGCGCTGCGCGATGGTGCGGCGCTCGAGATCTGCGGCAAGCGCGAAGCGCGGATCGTCCGGCTTTGGAATCCTGGCATAAAGATCTGGTTCGTCCCGCATCTGCATTTTCCGAAGTGTTTCCACCGAGTCGATGACGACGAGTTTCTCGCCTTGGGAGTTCGGCGCCCATCCAGAGCGTCCATGCCAGAAGTTGTCCGACAGCAGCACAATCGCGGGATAGACGGCGTTCATCCGCACGACATCTTCAGAGTCGGCAATTGCGTCGTCGTGCCACACGCCGATTATCGCGCCGAGCTTCTCGTCATTCTCGCCCCAGCGGCACGGCTGCTGGTAGGCTGCGACGGAAAGGAGCTCCTCGGGATCGACGTGGTTGATGTAGTAGCTGTTCTGCGAGTCTATGTAGGGCGTCTTGTCTCCGCGCGGATCCTTCGCGCCCATCCAGAGCTGCTTGATCGACTGGCCGGGGAGACGCAGCCCAGGCGACCAGCCCATGAGAGTGCGCCCGTTGTCCGTAACCTTCTTCGCCCAGTAGTCGAGATGGCTTTGCGGAACCTTCTCGCCGCGCTCCCGCGCCTCGTCCGTGCCAAGGTGCACGATCGGCATGTCAGCGGCAGGCGCAAGCGAGCAAAGTTCGTCGATCAGCTCGCCCAGAATGATCTTCGCCTTTTCGCACGAAAGGTCGTCCAAGCCGGTCGCCTTGCGGAACGCAAGCGTGTGGCCGGGCATGTCCAGCTCGGGGATTACCGTTACGCCACGTTCCTTCGCGAATGCGAGGACATCCTTGAACTCGGCCTGCGTGTAGAACTTCCCGACGTTGCGCGAAAACGCCTCTTTCTTCTGGAGCTCGGGGTGCTTCTTCGATTCAAGCCGCCAGCCGTAGTTGTCGGTCAGGTGCCAGTGGAACACGTTGTATTTGTAGTCGGCGAGGGTCGAGATGACGTCCTTGATGGATTCGACGCTCTGGTAGTTGCGTCCGCAGTCGAGCATCAGTCCGCGATACTTGAACTCAGGCCAGTCGTAGATCTCGCAGTCGGGGATGGAAGTCCCGTCGGCCTCTGACAGTTTCTTCAACTGGTTGAAGGTCACCATCGCGTATCGCCTGCCTTCCTCGTCGTGGGCATGGACTGATGGCTTCCCTCCACGCACGACAAGCAGATACGAGCCAGAACCTTTTGGGGGCTTCAGAGGCGACCACACCCTGCTTAGTAGCCCTCTGTCCGCGCGGCAGCGCTCCACCACCCTCGGGCGCGGCATCAGCTCGTCGAGGCAGTCGGCATGCGCGGCGCCGACTGCAAGAGCGGCCAAAGCCGCCGTGAAAGCTACCGTCCTTTCTAGCACGTCAGGGTCTCCTTGTTTTTCCGACGCGCCAATTATACCAAAACCCCCGCGTTGTGTATCATCCAAAAACAGGGGGGGGCGCTGCAAGGGCGCCCCACCACTGCAGCGACGACAAGCCGCCGCCGCTGCTCCACCCCTACCACAACGACGTCAGCGGATTAGCAGCCTAAAGCCGGTTGAAATCCTGAGGTACAGCTCCTTGCTGTTCGTGCCGTCGACCACCAAGAAGCGGTAACCGCCACGGCCGCCGGGAAGCGACGCAGTCCAGCTGCTCAGATTCTCCGCCCCAATGAACGACGGCGCGCGGGCAACGAGGAGGTTCCCGCTCCGCGCCGTTGAACACACCGTCACGTTCTCGCCAAGCGCGAGCGGGCAGCTCACATCAAACGCGGGGGCCGATCCGTCGCCGATGTCGAGCGTCGCGCCGTCTGCAACCGCAAGCGTTCCCTCGCCCGTCACTGTGCCGGAGAAGCCGCTGACTCCATTCACGCTGAGCCGCGCAAGCGGCGCGATCTCGACCGTGCCCGCGCCGGCGAGCGTGCCGATCGTCTCGGTCGAGGCGACCTTGAGCTTTGCCCCCTGCGCGACCGTCACGTCGGGCCTCGCCGTGAGGACGCCCACCGGAATCGCCGTTTCCGTCGTGCTCTTGCCCTTCGAGGCCTCAAGCTGCTCCGTGATCATGCGTATCTGTCCGTCGGTCAGTGCGGAGTCGTAGATCTGCACATCGTCGACAAGACCGTAGAACGTCTTTTTCCCGTCCGCGTTGGATCCGATGCAGAAATCCCTCGCGGCAATGTCAAGCGCCTGCCATTGACCGGAGGATTTGTAGTGTTCGCCGTCAATGAACATCCGTGCGGCTGCGGCGTACGTGCCTCCGCCGACGACGTTGTCCATTCCAGGCACAGCATAGACAAGCGCGACCGTGTACCAGCGAGTGCGCTCATTGCCAAGTGTCGACCGATATGTATTGTCGGATTCAATGTTGACGTTCCGCAGAAGGACTCGGGCGGAAGACGACTGGCCTGGCATCACGCCAATCCGGAAAAGCGTTCCTGCAGACCATCCGCCGTCGTCGCCCCAGCCCATGATCGCAGGATAGATATTGTTTTCACTCTGTTGCGCGAAATCGGGACGGTAGCGGACGATGGCCGTGAAGGTCGCGCTTCCGGTCGGGATGATGTCCGTCGGGAACGTGTCGAGCTTGAGGAATCCGCTCGTCGAAGAGAAACGCGCCGCCTTGCCGCAGATGGCGTCTCCGGACTCGAATGCAACCTCTCCGTTTGACGCGGAGAGCTTGAGCGCCGCCTCGCCGCTCTCGGCCGCGAGCGGATCGGCCCCGTCGAACGTCCAGCGCGCGACGGGCGTCGGGAGAGCTGGCGCGGTCGCTGACGCGATGTTCGCCGTGCCGTTGTATTCCGCAGCAACCTCATCGGCGCTCCAGGCGTAGTTGAAGACCATGAGTTCGTCCATGTCGCCGGAATAGTACTGGTTAAGCCGCGAAGAGACGACGTCCGTGTGTCCGATTTCGAAGTTGTTCTTCGTGCCGATGTTGAGATCGTCAGAAATGACAGAGGAAAACTTCTGCTCGTTGTCGTAGTAGAGCGCCTTCGTGCGCGTCGCGCCGTCGTAGGTGACGACGAGGTGGTGCCATTCGCCGTCGGAGAGCGTCAGTCCGGTGGCTTCGTGGTCGTAACTCCAGTTCGAGAACATGATCTTGCTCTCGCCGTTGAATCGGAGCAACGACAGGAGACCTACGTTGCCGTCTCCCCAGCTGCAGATCGGCACCGTGCCCGTGCAGGCCGCCGCCGCCGGCTTGATCCAGACGGACACCGTATACGAATCGTTGCCGCCAGGGAAGTCGGACGGCTTCCTGCCGCCGTTCGCGTTGAGCGAGATGCCGCCCGGGAAATGGATCGCCTTGCCGCGAACGCCGTCCACCGCCGAGAACTGCTCCGTAATCACATCTGCATTATACTTGTACTTTCCAAGCGTCATGCCAGCGGGGGTGGAGTCGAGGCCGAGCTCGTCCAGGTCGTCAAATGCGTAGTACGCGACGAGCCCGGCGCGGGTCGCGTGCGGACGGCGAAGCGTCAGCGTGCCGCCGTCGACCACGACATTCGTGACCGACGGGGCCGTGCCGGAAAGCGCGAGCGCATAGTCGGCGCCCTTCTTCACAAGCGTGGTGCTGCCGCCGTTGATCACGCCCCTAAAACCGCTGGCCGTCGCCCCCGCGCCGGTGCCGACTGTGAGCGTCGAGCCATCCTTCAACATTTCCACGCCGCCGGCGAGCGCACTGCCGGAAAGCGTCTTCAGGGAGACGGTCTGCGACCCCACGGCGAGGGTGCCGCCTGACTCCGCCGCAAAGTCGCCGAGGGCGGGTGTGCCGATGATGCTCGCAGGGCCGTTGTCGACGAGGCTTTTGATTTCCTTGGCGGAGAGGAAGCGCGGGACGAGAAGGAAGTCGTCCATCAGGCCCGTGTACGGATTGCCACTGCCGGCGGACCCCCATGCGGTACCGGCCATGTTGCCGATGTAGAGGTCTTTCTTCTGGGGATTGCACCCCGACACTGTCCAGGAGTGGATGTTCGCACCGTCAATGTAGAGCTGCATGTTGCCACTGCCGCTGGGTACGCCGCTGTACGTGACGGCCACATGGTGCCATTTGTCGTCGCGGAGGTTCCCGGTCGTGGGCGTCTGGTTCCCTCCCCAGGCCGTGGCCATGAGGCCCTGGGTCGTGCTGTTGTTGAGGCGGATGGCAAGAGCCTGGCCGCCGGGATCGGCCCCGACACCCAGGAAGAAAATCTTCGCGACGGAATTGCAATCTGCGGAGGGCTTCATCCAGAACGCGACGGTATAGCCGTTCCCAGGCTCGAACCCGTCCAGCCAGTTGTCCGTGTCCGGGCCCTTGAGGTAGGCACCGCCCGAGAAAGAGAGGACGCTCCCGCGCGTCGCGTCCTCGACTACGGCAGGGCTGCCGGAAACGATCATCCGCGAACCTTGACCGACGTCGTCCCTTGTTGGATTCGTAGCATCGTCGAACAACCACTGGATGGCCATGCTACCGAAGTCGGGGACAACGACATCGGCTCGGTCGAGTGCCAGCCCGAACGACGATGTCATTTCGGAAAGCTTGGCCACGCGCTCGTTCTGGAAGACGAGCGTGCCACTGTCGGCGACGATGGTCGGGAGTACATTGGTGCCGCCAGTCATCTGCGCTGGAGCACCGACCTTCAGCGTCTTGCCGTCGAGATCGACCATGCCGCCAAGCCGCAACGTATCGAGCCCGCCGATGACCTGGCCGTCCTTGTGGTTGATGAATACCGGCAGGTTCGCAAGGTCGCTGCCGCCCATCTTCAAGTGGAACCTGGTGTCGGCGCTCGTGGCGGCCACTTCCACCGTGCCGTCGTTCAGCACGAAGCCGCGCTGGGTCCCCGGACTGCGGAGGTATTCGAATATGACCTTGCCCGGTCCGTTCTTGGTGACATCCTGGTTGTGCCAGCGGTTCGCGTCCGCCTTCCAGAGAAGCGTCATGCCCTCGGGTACTGTGACTGTGCCTTGAGAGCCGACATACAGGATGCAGTCCAGTTTTGAGGCCATTTCGACCGTCACCGGAGCGGTGCTTGTGCGCTCGAAGGTGAGTGTCGAGATGATGATAGCGCCTTTCATGTCCTGCGTGACGACAAGGCCCGTATCGTCGACGGGGAAGTGGTAGGAATACTTCGCATTGTCCGTTACCACGGGCGCAACAGCGGCACCCGCCGCGTTCGTCCAGTTGTCGGCGTCCGACCACGAATGGCCGTCGCCAAGTCCGGTCCAGTTGTAGTCAGCGGCGGAAGCAGAAAAGACAACCGCAGCAATCGTGAGGGCGAAAACTGCCGCCCCATGCAGGATATTTTTGTTTCTCACATTATCTCCTTTACGGTAAACCTTATGCTAGTATCGTATCATATCCTTCCAAGCGGCACAATATGTATTTGAGCAAGTTTATCTCACTTTTCAGGCAAAAAACGCCTATTTGCTCCAGAAACAAGGTCACTCTTCGGCAGTGACTCTGATCTGGACGGAGGCGCTTACGCCTTCCGCAGTTGAACATGAGATTGTGTGCCGGCCGGGCGTTGGGACGAATGCGAACGGCTGCGAGCCAACCGTCTCGCCCTTCGCCGATCCGTCAACGAACCACCAAAGCTTCGACTCCGCCGGATTGCCGATTGCCTTGCACACGACCTTCTGCATGGACGTGTCGTCTCCCACGAGCGCGATCGTCGCGCCGTCCGCCGGCGAGGATATGGCGAGCTTCTCCGCCTTTTTGGCGTTTCCCTTCACGGCCGACACGAACGAATCGGCCTTCGTCTCCGTCTTTCCGCCTGCTCCCGCGCGGTGCATCGTGCAGAAGGACGACGCGCCGCGCCCCTTTAGCGCACGGCCCATCGTCTTGGCGGGACAGTCCGGTCCTGCCTTCATGCCGGAATCGACGCATACCTCGCAGCTCTCAACCTCGTTCTGCGGGCACACGAACCATGGGCCGTCGTTCTGCGGATAGAGCGAGCGCGCAAGCTCCATGGCTAGAGGCGCCGCAGCCTGGGCCCCCACTATTCCCGTGTCGCCGAATCCGCCGCTCTTGTGCCCGCACCACACGCCAACGACCCACTCTGGATTCCATGCGACCGTCCACGCGTCGCGGTAAGCTGCCGAAGTTCCCGTCTTCCACGCAAAGCGCGACACCTTGACGTCCGCCGCGTGTCCAAGCGAATACTGCGACCTCTCCCCGCCCGAGAGCATGTCAGAGACGATGTAGGCCGCACCCTGCGAGAAGATGCGGCTCGTGCCGCGGCCCCTGCCCTTGGTTGTTTCGCCTATAAGCGCGGCGGGGTGCATGTAGACTCCGCCGCGCGCAAGCGCGCCGTATGCGCTCACTAGCTCAACGAGCGTCACCTCAACGTTCCCTATCGCCATGCCGAGCCCGTATGAATCCACAGCGCCATTCATGTTCGCGCACCCGAGCGCACGGAGCGTGTCGCCGAAATCCTGCAGGCCCACCTTGCCGAGCATCTGCACGAACGGCATGTTGAGCGAAAGGACAAGCGCGTCCCGCGCCGAAACCGTTCCCCTGAACGACGCGTCGAAGTTCTGAGGGTTGTAGCCCCTGTACGCAAGCGGGACGTCGCGCAGACGCTCGTCGGGCGAGAGCTTCCCGCGGTCCATCGCCAAGGCGGCAAGGAACGGCTTGAGCGTGGAGCCTGCCGGACGCGGCGCGAGCGCGGTGTTCACCTGGCCTGCGTCATGAGAGAAGTAGTCACCGCTGCACGCAAGTGCGGCCACGGCTCCGTCCGATACGCGCATCACCACTGCCGCGGAACACCAGCCGTTGTCCGCCGCCGCCCTGTTGACGGCGTCGGAGGCGCACTTCTGGATGTTGGCGTCGAGAGTGGTCACGAAATCACCTCCGCGCCCAATCCTGCGCACGTGGCGCATCGCCCAGTCGCAGAAGTACGGCTCGCGGAAGGGACGCGGCGCGCGGCACAGC
>CAMORM010000073.1 GCA_946623785.1 uncultured Verrucomicrobiota bacterium | reverse complement strand
CGGTTATTTCCGTTGGATACCGTGTCAATTCGATTCGCGGCGTGAAGTTCCGCCAGTGGGCCACTTCGGTGCTGAAGGAATACTTGTTGCGTGGACTTGTGCGCGACCAGAGGATAGGCAAGCTGGAGAAGCGAATGTCCGCCGCCGAGCGTTCGATCGACACGATCATCTACACGCTGATGCCAGCATTGCCCGAGAACCGCGAGCCAATCGGCTTTCACATGTGATTGCGCCTTGTGAATGTTGCCAATGTGAAAGTGTTGCCAATCCCAATTCCCAATTGCCAATACTTTAACGCAGAGGTGCAGAGTAGCAGAGGGTGCTTTTAAGTTTGCTCGCTCCGCGAGCGCTCCGGTGAGCAGAACCACCAAACCACATAACCACCTAACCACCAAACCACATAACCATTTAACCATGCAGATCATGTAGTTGCTTTAGAGCTGGCTCGCTCCGCGAGCGCGCAGGTAAGCAGCACTCAAACACTCAAACACCCAAACACTGCACCCAATTTCCATTCCCAGTTCCCAACTCTAAACGCCGTTTCCCGTTTGAGGTAACGTGACGTTGCCACTTGTTACCTTCTTGTAACTTCTTCGGTCGGAATTTCCTGTATAATGCGCATTGCAAGCGGAGGTGTGCATGAAAACAGGAAAATCAGTTCAATCGGCTGGAGTGCCAGGCAAAACGGCGTCCAAGAAGCATCTTGAGTCGCCGACTGGCGAATCTGGCGAAGTCGTTAGATTCAACGAGTCCGGGATGCCGCAGCTGGAGGTCTGGCTTGAGGGCGAGACGATATGGCTTACGCAGAAGCAGATGGGAGAGCTGTTCGGCGTAAAAGAGCACTCGATTACATATCACATACAGGAGATTATCAAGTCTGGCGAGTTAGATGGCATAGCAACTACTCGAAAAATTCGAGTAGTTCGATTAGAGGGGAAACGGCAGGTCTCGCGTCAGATTGACTACTACAACCTAGACATGATAATCTCTGTTGGATACAGGGTTAATTCGCGTCGAGGGGTCCTGTTTCGGCGATGGGCCACTTCGGTGCTGAAGGAATACCTGCTGCGTGGACTTGTGAGAGACCAGAGGATCGGCAAGCTGGAGAAGCGAATGTCCGCCGCCGAGCGTTCGATCGACACGATCATCTACACGCTGATGCCTGCATTGCCCGAGAACCGCGAGCCAATCGGCTTTCACACGTGATTGCGCCTGCGAATGTTGCCAATGTGAAGGTGTTGCCAATTCCAATTCCCCATTGCCAATTTCTGATTCAACTCCGATGGCTCACAAAGGGGCTTCGTTACCACTTCGCCTAGGCTTCGCGGCGGTGAGCCACAGAGGAGATGTAATCTTTTTAACTTCTTGGCCATGTAGAACATGCAGATCATGTAGTTGCTTTAGAGCTGGCTCGCTGCGCGAGCGCGCCGTCGAGCAGCACTCAAACACTCAAACACCCAAACACTCAAACCCTTTCCCGATTCCCGTTTTCCATTGCGCGAAATGCCACAATGTGGTATTGTTTCAGTCGTGGTTTTTCGAAAAAAAACGAGTGGAAAAATCGCGGAGCTGGTTCCTTTGCCATTCAGGAGGACAGCATGAAAGACGATTCTGGTCAGAACGGCAGCTACGCCGGTGACGCGGCGTGGAGGGAATGGTTTGCGATGTGTGCGGTCGCGCGGTGCGGCGAAGCTGCTGGCGCGCGGCGCGAAGGGCGCGGACGCGGAGGGCTATCGCGCCGAGTTCATCCGTCTTGTCGAGATGGCCGAGCTGCTGAAGGCCGACCTGCCGAAAGGCGATGCGCCGAAGGACTCCTGGCCCGGCGCCCAGCCAGGCGACGTGCCAGTCAAAGTCGACCTCTGACCCTCCCCGTGTGTCCAGGGCCTTCTGCGCATAATTTACCGTTCTGCACTTCTGTGTGGGTTTTTGCCAACTCCGACGGCTCGCAAAGAGGGCTCCGCGCAGACGCTTGCGCGCCCTTCGGGTTCGGCTTCGCCGAATCTCCCCTCCGCTTCGCTTCGGTGCATTCCCGCTCCGCCTTATGCTTCGCGCAGTTGAGCCGCTTAACAGGTTGCGTAGTATCCGAATCTTGAGTGTGGGGCTCCGCCCCACGCCCCGGACACTGGACAAGCCACAGGAAACCTGCTTGCATTCGGGGTTTGGGGCAGCGCCCCAGCTAAAATCGCCTCGGCGTGAGCTAGTCGATCGTGCTTGTGTTGTGCGGAGCCAGGCGGAATGGTAGTGAAGCCTTCTTTGCAAGTCGGAGTTAGCTGAGAAGGAAGCGGCCAAGAGTCGGAGAGAGCGGCAATCCATTTCGCCTCGCCAGAACCTGAAAAATGGGTAAACTCCAGGGAACTCGCGTTTGCGCCAGTCTGGGCGATGTGATATAATATGGTCATGAATTCAATCGCCGTATATGCAGTAGCGTGCATTTGCGCCTATTTGGTCGGTTCGGTGCCGTTCGGCTTCCTGATCGGGAAGGCGCGCGGTGTGGACGTGCGCACAGTTGGCTCGAAGAACATCGGAGCTACGAACGTCTACCGCACTGTAGGTAAGCCTTGGGGCTTCCTTGCGTTCGCATGCGACTTTCTCAAGGGCCTGCTGCCGACTCTGGCGGCCAAGTGGTACGCCGGTTCGCACGGCGGGCCTGAGCTTGCGCACCTCGCGCTTGCGGTTGGCGTGGCGTGCGTAATTGGACACACGCTCACCATCTTCATGAAGTTCAAGGGCGGGAAGGGAGTGGCTACGGCCTTCGGGATGCTGGTGGGGCTTATGCCGTGGCTCGTCCTCTCGGCGTTCGCGCTCTTTGTCGTGGCCGTCGCGCTTTCGCACTACATCTCCCTCGGGAGCTGCCTCGCGGCGGCGTTCCTGGCCGTCGCGGTCTGGTTCCCGATCCCGCACGTCCATCCCGAGGGGCGCGCCGACTTGCCGCTCTGCGTGCTGGTTACGCTAATCGCCGTGTTCGTGGTCTGGAAGCACAGGTCGAACATAAAGCGCCTCGCGAGGGGCGAGGAGAACAAGATCTTCTGATGGAAAAGGCAGTCATATTCGTCAACGGCGCCAAGCCCAACGCCGTAGCGGCGGCGAAGAGGGTCGCCGTCTGCGCGGAGAAGGCGGGCATCGGGATCGTCGAGGGGCAGGACGCTTCCGGCGCATCGCTTGTGTTCGTCATCGGCGGAGACGGCACGATGCTCGGCGCGGCGCACGCGTATCCCGGCGTGCCGCTCCTCGGGCTCAACTTCGGGTCGCTTGGGTTCCTCGCGGACGTAGAGGAGCGCGACTTCGCTAAGGCGATCGAGGATGTTGCCGCGGGGCGCTATGCCGTGTCCGAGCGCCTGGCGCTCAGCGTCATGGGCAAGACCGGATTCAACGAGGTCGTGATCTCGCGCGGCGTTTCCGGGCACGCCGCGCTGCTGGAGCTTTCGGTGGACGGCAGGTTCGCCGCGCGGTTCCTTGCGGACGGCCTTGCGTTCTCGACACCCACTGGGTCGACCGCCTACTCCCTTGCGGCCGGAGGGCCGATACTCCTCCCCGAGACGCGCTGCTTCGCGGTCACGCCGATATGCCCGCACTCGCTTTCCTCGCGTCCGCTGGTGCTGCCCGACACCTCGTCGTTCAACGTAAGGCTGGAGCCCCGACCTGGCGCGGAGGCCGCAACCGTGTTCGCCGACGGCGAGCGCGTGGGGCGCCTCGAGGCCGGCGTGGGGCTGGAGATCACGCGCTCCGCGCATACGATGCGCCTTGTGCGCCTGGAGTCGGCGGACCCATTCAAGACGCTCAGCCGCAAGCTGGGCTGGGCCGGTTCGAGTTTCTAGTCAGCGGGGCTGCGCCGTGAAGGAACTCCAGGAAAAACTCGGATACACGTTCCGCGACGAAGGGCTGCTGGAGCTCGCCCTCACCGCCCCGGCGTTCAGGATGGACCACCCGCATTCGCGCGACAACCAGCGGCTGGAGTTCCTTGGCGACGCCGTGTTCGGGCTCTATTCCGCCGACGCGCTCTACCGCACGCATCCCGACGACGACGAAGGCGCGCTTACCGTGCGCCGCACGAAGCTCGCCTCGGGCGTTGCGCTGGCAGCGGCCGCCGAGGCACTTGGGCTGAGGAAGCTTCTGCGCCGCAACAAGGGCGCCGAGCCTCTGCCCGAGCGGTCCAAGACGCTCGCTGACGCGATGGAGGCCGTTCTCGGGGCTGTCTGGCTCGACGGCGGCGCGAAGGCCGTCAAGGCCGTGTACGAAAGGCTGTGGCCGGAAAGCGGCGCGGAGCTGGACGAATGGGGCGACAACCCGAAGGGCCGGCTGCAGACGATTGCGCAGGCGCTGCGCCCGCCCCGCAAGCCCGTGTACGAGACGCTCCTCGTGACAGGTCCCGCGCACGCTCCGCACGTGAGGACGAAGGTGAGCGTGGAGGGGATCGGCGAGGCTGATGGCGAGGGAGGCTCGCACCGCGCCGCCGAAGCCGCCGCGGCGTTGGCGCTTCTCGCGAAGCTCGCAGGCAGGAGATTGACATGATGCGCACGGAACCTGGATGTGCCGCAATTGGCAGGGTGCATGGGTGGGGACGCGATTTGACAACAAAGGAGGAAACTGAAATGGACGTAGTTGAGACGCTGAAGAAGGTCGGGGTGGTTCCGGTAATCGTGATCGAGGATGCCGCGAAGGCCGTGCCCCTCGCAAAGGCGCTGGTTGACGGCGGGCTGAATGTCCTCGAGGTGACGTTCCGCACCGCGGCCGCCGCAGAGTCGATAGCCGCCATCAGCCGCGAGGTGCCGGAGGCGATAGTCGGCGCGGGCACGGTCATAACGCCGGAAATGGCGAAGGCGGCGAAAGCGGCTGGCGCGACGTTCGGAGTCGCGCCCGGGTTCGATCCCGTCGTGGTCGCGGCGGCTAGGGAGGTCGGGCTTCCGTTCATCCCCGGCATTGCGACTGCGAGCGAGCTTTCGCAGGCGCTTTCGGCCGGCGCGCCTATGGTGAAGTTCTTCCCGGCTGAGGCCGCCGGAGGCGTGAAGATGATCAAGAACCTCCTCGGCGCGTTCCGCTTCACGGGCGTCAAGTTCATGCCCACGGGCGGAATCAACCTCTCGAACATCAAGGACTACTTCGCGGTGCCGGAGGTCGTGGCGTGCGGAGGCACGTGGATAGTGCCGAAGGACGCCGTTGCCGCAGGCGACTGGGCCGCGATAACGCGCCTCGCCCGGGACGCCGCCGCGCTTCGCTGAGTTTCTCGCGCAGCAGTTGACACACCTCAATCCACGAAGGATCCGACAAGATGAAAACGAAAAAGATTGTTGCATGCGCCGCCGTTGCCGCGGCTGCATTTGCCGCCTGCGCGATGGACGACAAGTTCGTCGACACGTTCGACCTCTCGGGCGCGACGTGCGGACTGGGGATGAAGATGCGGGCCAAGGCGTCGGTCGACGGCAAGCCGCTGACCGTGTCGGGCAAGGTCTACGAGCGTGGCTTCGGGACGCGTCCCGAAAGCGCCGTCATGTTCCGCGCGAACGGGAAGGTCTCGACCTTCGACGCGTTTGTCGCGATCGACGACGCTGCCAAGGGCGCAGGCTCCGGCAAGAGCTACGGCAAGCCGACCGCCCAGTTCAGGGTCTGGGCCGACGGCAAGATCGCCTGGAATTCCGGCGACGTAAAGCTCGGGCAGAAGCCGGTGGAGACGCATGTCGACCTCATCGGCGCGAGGGAGATCGTCCTTGAGACGACCGGCGGCGGCGAATGGACCGCCTACGACGCGGCCTACGCAGACTGGCTCGAGGCCAGGTTCACCTGCAACGACGGCGCGGAGATAGAGTGCGTGAACGACCCGTCCCTTTCGCGCCAGCTCGGCATCCTCACGCCCGCCGAAAGGCCCGAGCCGCGCATCAACGGCGCAGACATCTGGGGCGTGCGGCCCGGGCATCCGGTGGTCTTCCGTGTCGCGACGTCCGGAGAGCGTCCGATCAAGTTCTCCGCAAAGGGCCTTCCCGAAGGCGTGACGCTCGACGAAAAGGGCGTTCTGCGGGGCGTTGCGCCGAAGGCGCCCCTTGACTACGACATCGAGGTGACGGCCGAGAACGCGAAGGGCAAGGCCACGCGCACGATCCGCCTCTCCGTAGGCGACACGATCGCGCTCACGCCGCCGATGGGCTGGAACAGCTGGAACACGCTCTGCTACCGCCTTACGCAGGAGAAGGCGATGGCCGCGGCTAAGGCGATGGACGAGTCCGGGCTTGCGGACCACGGATGGGCGTACATCAACCTCGACGACTGGTGGGAGATGAACAACTCGACGAGCCCGCGCGTGGAGATGCGCAAGAACTACTATGGCGGTCGCGAGGACGTCATAGGCCCGGCGCGCGACGAGAACGGCAAGATCAACCCGAACCGCTCGTTCCCCGACATGAAGGGCATGACGGACTACATCCACTCGCTGGGGCTCAAGGTCGGCCTCTATTCCTCGCCAGGAAAGCTCACGTGCGGAAAGTGCGAGGGCAGCTACGGCCACGAGCTCCAGGACGCCGAGAGCTGGGCCGAATGGGGCTTCGACTACGTGAAGTACGACTGGTGCTCCTACGGAGAGATATTCAATAAGGAGACAGAGGGCGCCTCGGCGGAGGATCGCATCAAGGCGTACGCCAAGCCCTATCGCGTGATGAACGAATGCCTGCGCAAGCAGAGCCGCGACATCCTCTTTTCGTTCTGCCAGTACGGAATGGGCAGTGCCGAGCGGTGGGCCCGCGAGACTGGCGCAAACTGCTGGCGCTCGTGGGGCGACCTCAAGGACTCCTGGCACTGGATGGAGCTCGCCGTGGAAGGGCACCTCGGCGGAGAGTACTGGAAGTACAACGGGCCCGGATGCTGGGCGGATCCTGACATGATGATAGTGGGGCAGCAGCTTTCCTTCGGCTTCGACCATCCCACGTTCCTCACGCCGAACGAGCAGTACACGCACGTTTCGCTCTGGGCGATGGTCGGGTCTCCGCTCCTGATCGGCTGCGACCTGACGACGATGGACGACTTCACGAAGAACCTCCTGATGAACGACGAGGTCATCGCGGTGAGCCAGGACCGCCTCGGCAAGACGGCGAAGCGCATCCGCAAGTGGGACGCGGAGAACGTCTGGGTCCGTCCGCTCGCGAACGGCTCCACGGCCGTTGCGCTCGTGAACCGCTACCCATTTGCGCGCGAGATCAAGGTCTCGTTCGACGAGCTCGGACAGAGCGGGCAGTGCTGGGTCAAGGACCTCTGGACGCAGAAGTGCGAAGGGAAGCATTCGGGCTTCTACGTCACGACCGTCCCCGCCCATGCCACGAAGCTCATCAAGATGCGTCCCGTGGACTGCCCGAAGTGCGACTGAGCCGAAGCGTCGCAGGCCCCGTCCGTTTTTTCGGATTTGGGGCCTCAAAATAGAGACGCGGCGGCGAAGTTTTGATATACTACGACTTGAAATATGGCGCGCGTTGATGCCGCGCCGCGGAACGGACCAATGATAGCGAAGCTGACAATCGAGCGCAAGCGCGACGGCAGGGAGATACCTGCCGCCGAGCTGCGCGAGTTCGTGGCCGCGTACACGCGCGGCGAGGTGCCGGACTACCAGATGTCCGCCTTTGCGATGGCCGTGCTCCTGAAGGGCATGACCGACGCCGAGACGGCCGCCCTCACGGACGCGATGGAGCATTCCGGCGAGACGGTCGACTGGTCCGACTGCCCGCTCCCGACCGCCGACAAGCACTCCACCGGCGGAGTCGGCGACAAGCTCTCGTTCATCGTCCAGCCGCTGGCCGCGGCATGCGGGCTCGCAGTCCCGTCGCTTACGGGGCGCGGCCTTGGCCACACTGGCGGGACGGCCGACAAGCTGGAGTCGATTCCCGGCTACAACGCATCGCTTTCCCTCGCCGAGTTCAAGAAGGTCGTGGGCGAGGTGGGCGTTTCGATGACCGTGCAGACGGCCGAGATCGCGCCTGCGGACAAGAAGCTCTACGCGCTCAGGGACGTGACGGGGACTGTGCCCTCGATCCCGCTCATAACGGCATCGATACTTTCCAAGAAGCTCGCGGAGGGCGCGGGCACGCTCGTGTTCGACGTCAAGTGCGGGCGTGGCGCGTTCATGAAGACGCGTCCAGAGGCGGAGGACCTTGCGGCGCACCTCGTCGCCGGCGCGAAGGCGGCCGGGAGGAAGGCCGCGGCGATCGTCAACTCCATGGACGAGCCTACGGGCCGCGCCGTGGGCAACGCGCTTGAGGTGAAGGAGGCCCTCGATGTGCTCGCGGGCGACCCGGACTCGCCGAACGACGTGGTGGAGCTCTCGGTGGCCCTCGCGGCGAAGATGGTAGAGCTCGCGGCGGGAGTGCCGTCCGAGGAGGCGCTCGCCATGTGCAGTGCGCGCCTGGCCGACGGTTCGGCCCTCCGCAGGTTCGAGGCGATGGTCGCTGCCCAGGGCGGAGACCTGGCGGCGTTCCGCGCGCTCGACTTCGAGGCTGCGTTCGCCGCGGATGTGCGCGCGGAGAAGTCGGGGCGGATTGCCTCCGTGGACGCGCTTGGAATCGCGGAGGCGGCGCTGAGGCTCGGCGCGGGACGTGGGGCTGTGGGCGACGAGATCGACCCGATGGCCGGAGTGGTCCTGGTGAAGCGCTCGGGCGACGAAGTGAGGAAGGGCGACGTGCTCTGCCGTCTCTACGGCAGCCGCGACAAGTGTGGAGAAGAGACAGTGATGTGTGCGTTGAGGTCGTATGAAGTTGAAAGTTGAAAGTTCAACGTTTAAAGTAGAAAGGCCCCATCCAACTTTGAACTTCAAGCATCAAACTTTAAACATTAAACTTTAAACTTTGAACTTGAAACTTAGGTGAGCTGAAATGCAATTCAGATGTCCATACTGCAAGGCCGAGATAGGACCGGTGGCGCTGGCGAAGTGCCCGAAGTGCGGCCACGTGATGGCCGTTGCCAAGAAGAAGGCCGACCCGAAGGACCGCAAGGCGAAGCGCAAGCTCATCGAGTCGATCAGGTCGGATGCCGAGCGCAAGAAGCTCGAGATCGCGGGGCGCGCGCCTGTGATTCCGCACGGGCCGAAGTTCTACCTCGTGATAGTGGTGCTCTTCTCCGCGCTTCTCTTCGTGGCGATAAACTATTCCACGAATCCGCGACTCGAGGACGGCTGGCGCACCGGAACGATCGCCGACATCAACCTGCTCGCCGAGGCGCTCGGGCGCTTCCACTTCCACACGGGCGTCTATCCCACGACCGAGCAGGGACTCGAGGCCCTCACGTGGATCGAGACCGGCAAGATACCGGGGTACAACGGCCCGTACCTGATGAACAGGCAGGTGCCGAAGGACAAGTGGAAGCACCCCTACAGGTACACAGGTCCGGGCGACGACCCGACGGACCCCATACCGACGCTGGTGAGCGCCGGACCGGACGGGAAGTTCGACACGGACGACGACATCTACCCGCTTCCCGACTGCTTCTTCCGCGCGGGGCAGGACACTAGCTGGACAAACGAGTGGGTGCCGTACGACAAGCGCGGGATAACGATTCTCACCAAGGAGCAGAAGGCCGCTGTCGAGGCGGCGGATGCGCGCAGGAAGAAGCGCGCGGCCGAAGAGGCCGCGGCTGCGAAGGCTGCGGCTGCTGCTGAAAAGGCTGGCGACAAGGGAACGGACGTAAAGACGGAGGAGACAAAGTAATGGCGAAGGCATGTTTTATTTTCGGGGCCGCGGCTGCGGCGCTCGCGTTCGCGGGATGCGGACATGACGACGGGTCGGCTGATTTCGAGGTCGGCCACGCGGCGATAGAGGCGAAGGACTGGGCTGCCGCGTCCACCGCGCTTGAGAAGGCCACGAAGGCCTGTCCCACGAACACGGCCGCGTGGTTCTACCTCGCTGTGGCCGACATAGAGCTTGGAAACGCTTCCGGGGCGGACGAGGCCATAAAGGCGGCGATGGGGCTCGACGGGACCTCCCCGGAGATCCTGGTGTGCGACGCGCGCGTTGCGTTCCTGCTCAAGGACTACGAAAGGGCGTCCAGCAGCTGGACGCTCGTGGCGGCCGACTCGTCCGTGCCGGCCGAGGTCCGCGCGCAGGCGTGCAGCGACCTCGGCGCGCTTGCGATTGTGCAGGACAGGCGCGAGGACGCGAGGCTCCACCTCTTCCGCGGGCTCAGGCTGGACATGAAGAACCCGCAGATATGGTACCACCTCGGCAAGCTCTACCGCGACTCGTTCCGCTATGACCGCGAGGCCCTGGAGTGCTACGAGTTCTTCACCCGCCTCGCACCCGACACGGACGAATACAAGCAGCGCGTGAAGGACCGCGTGATCCCCGAACTCAAGGCGTCGATCGCCAACGAGCTGGCAGAGCTTGCCGGCCCAGGCGCAAAGCCGGACGCCGGCAAGGCCGCCACGGCGATAGTCGAGGGCAACAAGCTCGTGCAGCAGAAGAAGCTCTCGGCGGCGATCAAGAAGTACGAGGAGGCCCTCAAGGCGGATCCTCTCTCCGGGCCGGCGGCTGTGGCGCTCGCGCAGACGCTCGAGCGCTACGCCACCACGCCGCAGACGAACCTGAAGGCGCTTGCGGCGTGGAAGACGGCCGCCAACATCTCGCCCAACTCGAAGTCCGCCCTGGTCGGCGCGGCCAGGGTTGCGCTCAAGGTGGGCCACTGGAGCGAGGCTGCGGCGCTGCTTTCGCGCGCCCTCGCCAAGGACCCGACGGACGTAGCCACGCTCGACCTCCTCGAGACCGCATACCGCAAGTGCGGGCACGGCAAGATCGCGGACGCATACAAGGCGTACCGCCGCTCGCTCGCGAAGTAGCATTCACCGGACTCCCCGGCCATGGAATTCACCACGCTAGACTTCATACTCGTCGCCATAATGGCGGCATTGGGCGCCTGGGGAATGTGGCGCGGCCTGGCTGGCGAGATTGCGGCCGTGGCCTGGATTGCCACGGCGCTGTCGGTGGGGTTCTTCTCGTACGCGCCCATGCACGCTGTGGCGGAGTCGTTCATGTCGGCGGGCGGCAAGAGCGGCGGGGCCAGCCTCGCGGCCATAGGTATGACGGTGTTTGTGGCGCTCGTCGCGGCGCTCTTGGTGCGCTTCGCGGTGCGCAAGTTCGTGTCGCTCCTCCTGCCCCAGCCGTGGAATGCGATCCTTGGCGGGCTTGTGGGCGTCCTGAAGGGGGCCGTCGTCGTGGCGGCTCTCACTGCTGTAGGACTGGTCCAGACCGGCCCGCTCGCCAGCGGCTTCTTCGCCTCGCGTTCCGCCCTGGTGGGGTTCCTTGCGGGAGCGGCCGATTCGTACAAGACGGGCGCCGAGGGGGCCGAATGAGCCTGCCGTCCGCATGTGGCGGCGAAGATGCTGACGCAGCCCTGATGGAAAGGGCCTCGCGCGGCGACACCGGCGCGTTTGCGGAGCTCGTGGAAAAATTCCGCAATCCGCTTTTGAACTTTTTCCTTGCGAAGGGCGTTAACCAAAGTGACGGCGAGGATCTCGCGCAGAAGACGTTCCTGAAGCTCTGGAACAGCCGCGGCAGGTACGTGCGAAGCGCGAAGTTCACGACTTTCCTGTACGCAGTGGCCAACAACGTGCGGCTTGACGCCGCAAGGAGCGCTGTCCGCAGGCGCCGGCTCGAGGACGAGCTGGCGCGCGAGGCGGAGCTCCCGCGGGAAGAGCCGCAGTCCGCCCCGGCGGAAGGCGAAGACGTGCGCAAGGCGGTGGCGCTGCTGTCGCCTGCGCTGAGGGAGGTCGTTGAGCTTGCGGTATTCCTTGACCGGCCGTACGCCGACGTGTCGGAGGCACTGGGAATACCGGTCGGAACCGTCAAGTCGCGGATGTTCAACGCATTGAAGAAACTCAAGGAGATTCTCGATGAACGCAGATCTTGAAGCGCAGCTTGCGGAGATGGGCCCGGAATTCGCAGGGCTCGGCGCCGCGCTTTGCAGGGCGTCCGGCGCGCGCACGGGCACAGGCTTCACCATGCGGGTGATGGCGGATGTCGCGGCGTCGGAACGGCGTGCGCGCATGCGCCGCTATGGGTGGTGGGGCGCTGCCGCTGCCGCGCTAGTGGCCGTTTTCGCGATCCACGGCCTTGTCCCCGGCGGGAAGTCCGTGCAGGCGCAGCCCGATGCCCTGGACGGCATCGGCATGCTTGTCGCATCACAGCGGGCGGACGGCACTTTCAGCGCCTCTTCGGCGGCGTCCTACGTGCAGGCGTATGCAGTGCAGGCGCTTGCGGATTCGCGCGACGCGCGGGCGCGCGCGGCGCTCGAGTCTGCGGTGGCCGCGCTTGTGCGCAGCCAGTCCGGCGAGGGCGGCTGGCGGAGCGACAGCCTCAGCTCGTACAACGTCGCGGCGCTTGCCGCGGCCGAGGCGGCAGGTGTGGAGAGCGCCAGGATCCCGCTCAGGCGCGGACTCAGGTACCTCCGCGCCAACGGCATAAGCGAGCGGCCGGAGGGATCGCTTGGCAAGGCGGCTGCGGACGCGCTCGTGCGCATGGCCTGCGGCGGGGACTTCGCGTCCTCGCTCTGCCGCGGAGCCTGAAGCGTAAGGCCAACACAGCAAAAATCAAAAATCCGTTCTCCCCGCTGACGCGGGATAGAGCGGTTTTTTTTATGCCAGCAACCAGTGGTCGGCAGCCAATCCAGGGGGTCCGAAGGGGAAGGATTGGCTTTTAATATATTGGCCGTAGCCATTCCGTTCGTACTGGAGTTTACCCATTTTTTTTGAAGGCAG
>CAMORM010000072.1 GCA_946623785.1 uncultured Verrucomicrobiota bacterium | reverse complement strand
TCATGCTTCGCGCGGTTGAGCCGATTAACATGTTACGCAGTGCCCGGATCTTAAGGCCTCAGCGGCGTCATCGCCTTGTACCTTTCAGGACCTCGACAAGCGATTTCTTCAGGGCTTCGTCTTGCAGGGGCTCGCTTTCGATCAGGCGAGTATTCCTGTCGCAGGCCGCGCACAGCTGTTCGTACAGGGACAGCTGCCCCTTCGCCGTCGCCATGGCGGCAGCCATGGCGACCGCCTTCCTGCTTTCGCCCTGCGCCGCCTCAGCCTCCCTGCTGCAGATGCTGTTCGTGGCGGCAACGACCGCCGACGCATCGCCGCACTCCACCGTTTCGACGCGCTTGTTCCAGCCCCAGAAGCGCCCCTTCTCGAGGCGCTCGACAGCGACCTGGCACGGGAATGCATTCGTCGAGGCGAGCGCGCGGAGCCGGGCGATCTGGTTCGCCCTATGGACGTGGACCGTGGCAAGGGCCTCGCTTTCCCGTTCAAGCCGCCCGATCTCATCATGGCGCTCCTCGATGACGTCCTCGCAGCGCGACTTCAGGTCATCCCATATCCGGCGCCAGCACTTCGCATACCCTTTCGGGTCCTTCCGCCGCGCTTCCTCCGTCCATTCCCAGGGAAGTATCTCATTGCCCTGCTCCTTAAGCCATGCGTGGATCTCCGGCTCCAGCCTGGCCTCGGTTTCCGACCAGTCGCCGACTGGCTTAGTGAGCAGCTTCACGCAGCATGCGACTATGTCTTCCTCCATGGACTGCGTGAGCGTCTGACGCGGTTTTTCGTCCGGCGGCCAGATGCGGACACACACATGGTAGGCAAGCGGCACCGCCAGCATCACAACGAGCACTGCGGCGAAAAGCCGCACCAGCTCCGTGGTCTTTCCCCTTTTCTGCATTACATCGGATTCTTTTGTTCCAGTAAGCCACAACTGCGCCAGGCATGCGCACCGGCATGCCGCCGGGACGACTCAATTTTACCACACTCCCTCCGAGTTGCGCAATAGCGAACGGAACTGGAGGGCTCGGGCGGCGGGGGCGGGAGACGGGCTATTTCATCGACGGAAGGACAACGCCGCGCAGGATGACCTTCTGGCAGAGGAGAAACACGGCGGCGGTCGGGATCGAGACAAGCACGAAGCCGGCCATCACGCACCATGGCTGGCCCGCGAAGTTCTGGCTCATCTGGTACATCCACACGGCAAGCGTCCAGTGCGACTCCTTCTGGCACACCAGAAACGCCCATGCCCACGAGTTGTACGCCGTCACGAACGCCGTCAGCGCATTGACGGCGAGGATAGGCGTCGTCATGGGAAGCGTTATCTTCCTGAATATGAGCAGCTCGCCCGCGCCGTCTATGGCAGCCGCCTCGTAGAGCTCGCGCGGAAGAGCGTCGAAGAAGCCCTTCAGCACGAAGATCGACATGCCGCTCGCCACGGTCGGAAGCACGAGGGCGGCGAACGTGTTGAGGAGCCCCAGGTCCCTGATCAGCAGAAACCCGGGTATCGCGGTCACCGCCGCGGGAAACGCCATCGTCGCGAGCAGGAAGAGTATTATGCCCTCCGTGTGCCGCAGCCTGAACCTGCTGAGCGCGTACGCGGCGAGAGGGTTCACCGTGAGCGCGGCGAGGATCGAGAGGGCAACGAGGATGATCGTGTTGAAGAAGGCCCGTCCGCGCACGAAGAGATAGCTCCCCACGAGCGAGTAGTTCGCGAAGGCGCTACGGAAGAAATCCCGCCAGCCGTGTTCGCGGAACTGCATCGCAAGCGCCTTCCATTCGTCCGGGTCTGCGCCGCCGGGGCTGTACGGAAGCGTGCGGCAGAGGTAGTCGCCGTCCGAAACCATCCTCTTCCTGTAGGAGTCCTTGAACTCGAGCCACGTCCTCCACTTCGCGTCCTGCGGCTCCTTCCACCCGCGGTACCAGAACGCCGCCTTGGACTCGGCGAAGAACGACACGTCGAAGAACCCGCGGTACTTCACGGGCCACTCGTCGTTGAGCCTCTCCACGCTGCCGTACTTCGCCTTGACGAACGCAGGCACGTCGCGCGCATCGTAGTTGCAGGTGGTGCTGCGGATGTCGGCGGCGAGGATCCTCTCCCTGAACGCCTCGGCGCCGGCCTTCGCGGCGGCTAGCGCCGCTGGGTCGGAAAGGCCGTCGAGAAGCGGCCCAACGACGCGGTCGACCGTCTCGCGGTCCTTCGCGACCTGGATCCAGCTGCCCCACGTCGTGGGGGCTCCGGGGAGAAGGCCCTCCACATAGCGCGGATGGTACGACGCCACGGACCGCATGAAGCGGTCGTTCCTGTCCCAGAGCGCGCGCAGCGCCGGCGAATGGCGCTGGTAGTCCCACGGGCCCGCGAAGCTCGAGGAGACCATCACCATGAACGGCAGCACCATGGTCGCGCCGCCGAGGATCAGCAGCGAATACACCGTCCCCAGGAACAACCTCGCCTTGAGCGTCCGCCGTTCGCTGGGGAGAACTACCATCCGGCTCCTTGCCCGACCGCGTCAGAAGCGGCCGAAGTCGACCATCGAGGACGAGCCGAAGGCGCGCAGGTACACGAAGAACCCGAAGCGGAAGTCGGCCTCGCGCTTCGAGCCGTCGACGCGCTTGAACGTGTCCTCGAACGAGAACGTGAAGCGGAACGCCAGGCAGTCGGTGCGGAACTCGATCCACGTGCCGACCTCGTCGAGCTCGTTGCGGCGCGCGTCCCAGCTGATGAACGGCGAATACGCCACCGGGTCGCCGAGCTCGTGGGTGAAGGCGAGGCGCACCATGTTCGACTTCTCGCGGTTCCAGGACGATATCGCGGAGTCGCCGTAGTCCCACAGGCGGTGGTCGCGGCCAATGTAGCCCAGCTGCCACGAGAGCCTGTCGCTGACCTTGTTCTCGAACGACACGCCGGAATACGCTACGGCGTCGTTCTGGCAGTCGTACTCGGTGCGCATGTGGAGGGACGTGTCCTTCGAGGGGTTCCAGCGGAGCGCCACGCCGGGGACGGTCTGGTGGTCGCCGTGCTTGCCGTAGTTCCCGTTCTTCGGATCGCGCGGACGCCCGTCGGCGCGGAAGCTGCTGGTGCCGAACGGCACCGCCGCGTAGACGTCCGTGTCGAGCACGTTGCGGAGCACGCCCTTGTTGTCGCGCCGCGCGAACGAGTTGCGGATGCCGGGCCTCAGGCCATGCCAGCGCACGGGAAGGCCGCGGCCGTCGAAGCCGAACTGGTCCAGCCAGTCGTACGAGCGGTCTGCGTTGTCGAAGTAGTAGATCGACCCGCCGTCGCCCTCGCTGTCGATGACGACGTTCTGGTACGAGTAGTCCAGGTACGGCTCCACGGTGTGGCGCCATCCGCCGTCGAACCAGCGCGAGCCGCGGGCAGCGAGCGTGAAGCCCGCCTCGTATATCCCTCGGTACAGCGAATTGCCGGCGGCCTTCGCGGGGTCGACCGTGCTGCCAACGTCCTCGTACCACGTGGCGCGGTAGCTCGCGCGCGGCACGGCGGAAAGCACGTCCCACAGCTTGAACGGCGCCGACAGGCGGTGGAGCGAGTCGAAGCGGAAGCTCTGGTAGTCGGCCCACTTCCCGGGCGTGTAGCGGAACGCCGGATCGGCGTCCTCGTACTTCGCGTACTGGCGGTTGAGGAAGCCAACGTGCGTCTGCGACTCGTAGTTCACGGGCAGGCCGAAGAGAGGCTGCGGCTCGACCTGGAACCACGCCTCGGGGAGGCGCGCCGTGCCGCCGTAGAAGCGGTTTATCGGGCCGGACACGGTGATCCCGCCGACAAACGAGTTCTCGCGGTGCTCGTAGGACGCCTCGTTCACGGGAGTCGACGACATGCGCTCGTTGCGCTGGAAGAAGTCTCCGATGAAATGCGAGTCGGAGAGGTACGAGGCGCGCACGCGCAGCGAGTCGCGCTCCGTGAAGTCGGCGCTGTGCGTAAGCGAGATGCCGTAGCGGTTGTAGTGCACCGGCGAGCCCCAGTTCGCGTAGTGGCGCTTGCTGTCGCGCCAGTGGTGGTCGTAGCGGTCGGAATCCTCGTCCCACGCATGGTACATGCGCAGCTTGCCGCGCCCGAAGTCCCCGAGCTTCCAGCGGACGGTCTGGCCGACAGCGAACCCGTTCTTGGTGCGGATGTCGGCATAGGTCGAGCCGCCGAGCGAGTAGAGGCTCTCGGACTTGCCCTCGTTCCAGATGTCGTACACGTAGCCGGTGAGCAGGTACCCTCCCCAGCGGGACGTGTAGCCGGGCATCGCGCGGAATCCGTAGTCGGTGTTGAGCGGGTAGTACCAGAACGGCAGCCAGCCCACGGGCACGCCGAAGAGGTTGAGCACCGCGTTCTTCACGGTGACGCTCTCGCGGTCCCTGTAGACCATCTCGCCGTCCAGCCGCCAGTGGAATGCGCACGCCTCGTTCGTGCAGGTCGTGACCTGCGCGTGGCCGAAGTCGTTCCGCCCCGAGGCGTCGCGCTTCACGCCGTCGGAGAAGAACCTCAGCGGCGCGGACACGGCCTCGACGTTTCCGGTCACGGAAACCTCCCCTGTCCGCCGCGCGGCGGCGAAGTAGTCGCTCTTTATCTCGAGTTCGCCGGCCTTGCGCTGCGACGGGTCGAACTCCGCCGATTCCTGCGCCACCGACGCGGCCGCGAACGACGCGGCCATGAAGGACACTGCGAGTCTTGCGTGATTCATCTCTTCTCTCCTCCGTTTTGCGGCGCGCCTCAGGCCTTGCCCTTCGAACCGCCTTCGGAATACTTGACCTGGTCGTCTGCCGCGTCTATGATGCAGAAGCTCTCCGGATGGCGGTGGAGCTCCGACACGAACGTGAGCTTCGTCTCGAACCGCTTCTGCAGCTCTGCGAGGATCGAGGCGTCCTCGGTGCGGAGGCGGTGCATGACCGTTGGCGAGACCACGATCTTCGGCTCGAACGGCTTCTTCTGCTCCTCGGCCTTCCTGAGGAGCGAGACGAGCGCGCGCTGGATGTCGATCGACACGGCCATGGGCGACTTCACGAGGCCGTGTCCCCCGCAGGTCGGGCACGTGGAGGTGAGCATCGAGAGTATCGACTCCTCCTGGCGCTGGCGCGACATCTCGAGAAGCCCGAGCTCGGAGATGGACAGCACGTTCGTGCGCGCGCGGTCGCGCTTGAGCGCCGCCTTGAGCGCCTTCTCGACCTGCTTCTGGTGCTTGCGGCTCTTCATGTCTATGAGGTCAAGGACAACGAGCCCGCCGATGTTCCTGAGGCGGAGCTGGCGCGCGACTTCGTCGACTGCCTCAAGGTTCACCTCGAGGATCGCCTCCTCCTGGCTGCCCTTCCCGCGGTGGTGGCCCGTGTTCACGTCGACCGCGATGAGGGCCTCGGTCTCGTCGATCACGAGATATCCGCCGCCCTTGAGCGGCACCTTGCGGCTGAACGCCTCGGAGAGCTGCCGGTCGATGCCGTAGTGGTCGAACACGTTCGACGAGCCGTCGTAGCGGCGGATCTTGTTGCGGGCGCGCCGCGATATGCGCGCGGCGATGTCGCGCGTGTCCTCGAACGACTTCTCGTCGTCGATCACAACGGCGTCGATGTCCTCGGTGAGCCAGTCGCGAACCACGCGCTCCACGAGGCCGGGCTCCTGGTAGACGCAGCACGGCGTGCGCAGGTTGCGGATGTTGCCCTGCATCTCGTTCCAGCTCTCGAGCAGGTTCCTGAGGTCGCGCGCGAACGCCCTCGCGCTCGCGCCGCTGCCTGCGGTGCGCACGATCACCCCTACGTTGTCGGGAAGCGGCAGGCGGTCGAGGATCTTCTTGAGGCGCTGGCGCTCCTTGGCGTCGCCGATCTTGCGCGAGACGCCGCGCGTGGTCGTGCCGGGCATCATCACGAGGTAGCGCCCAGGCAGCGAGAGGTTCGCCGTGATGCGCGGGCCCTTCGTGGAGATCGGACCCTTGGTGACCTGGACGATGATCTCCGATCCCGGCGGGTACATCTTCGCGATCTCCTCGTTGGAGATGCGGCCCTGGCGGCGGCGGGGCTTCTCCTCGTCCTCGTCGAGGCAGGCGTCGGCGTCCGGCGTCATGTCCCAGTAGTGGAGGAACGCGTTCTTCTTCAGCCCGATGTCGACGAACGCGGCCTGGAGGTCGTTCTCGAGGTTCTGGACGCGTCCCTTGAAGATGCACCCCACGAGGCGCTCCTCCTCGGGGTGCTCCACCATGAATTCCTCGAGCCGCCCGTTCTCCATCACGGCGACGCGCGTCTCGAGCTTCTCGACGTTCACGACGATCTCGCGCTTCAGCTTGCTGCGCTTGAGCCAGCCAAAAAGATTCAACATTTCATTTCTCCTTTCTGAAATCCGCCTCGTCCGCATTGCCGTGGACCGAGACGCTCTGCAGGACGCCCAGTGCCGACACCAGCACCACCATGAACGTCTTGCCCGAACTGATGAACGGCAGCGGAAGCCCGGTGATCGGCATGAGGCCTATGCTCATCGCCATGTTCTCGTAGACATGGCAGAACACGAGCGTGGTTATGCCGACCGCGAGTATCCTCCCGCTGTCGTCCCTGCACTTAAGCCCGATCCACAGTCCGGAAAACAGTATTCCGCCGTAGAGTGCGAGCACCAAAGCCGATCCCGCGAAGCCCGCCTCCTCGGCGAGCACCGCGAATATGAAGTCGTTCATCGAAATCGTCGGCGGAAGGTATCCGAGCCTGTAGTGCTCGCCCTTCATCCAGCCCCGTCCGTACATCCCCCCGGACCCCACCGCGATCCGCGCCTGCCGCAGGGTGTACCCCGCGCCGTGGATGTCGGAGTCCGGGTCGAGGAACACCTGGAGCCGCTTGATCTGGTGCCTCTTGAGGTGGGTGCGCGCGAGTAACCGCTCGCGCGCCTCCGGGTCCTCGGCGCGGGACGCCGCGGACACGCTTCCGAGAACGAACGCAGCCACCAGCGCACACGCCACCAGCAGGGCGACAAGCCCCTTCCAGCACACGCGCGCGGCGAAGAGCATCGCGATCCCCGTCGGCACGATGACGAGCGTCGTCCCAAGGTCCGGCTCGGCGAACACCAGCGCAGCCGGGATGCCGATGAGGGCCAGCCCCATTGCGAGGCCCTTCCACCCCGAAGGCGTCTCGGCGCGCTTGCCGAAGTGCCCGTCGAGCCGCCCGTGCAGCCCGTACACCGCCGCGAAGAGCAGTATGAGCGCGAGCTTCGATATCTCGCTCGGCTGGAAGAACCAGAGCCAGCGCTTCCCGCCGTAAACCTCCGACCCCACGACGAGCACCACGAACAGGAGGAGCGTCGACAACACGTACGCCGGAACGGCGAAGATGTCCAGCATGCGGCGGTAGTCGGTCAGCGCGAACGCAAAGTATATGGCAAGGCCGAGCGCAGCCGTCTTCAGGTGGGCCGCGTAGGCATGGTGCAGTATCTCCGCGCTGCGCGCGCTTCCCGCGGAGTAGATGGCCATCGCGCCGATGACGACGAGCGCCGCCATGGCGAGGAAGAGGACCGCGTTCATGCGGCGGATCTTTGCGAATAAGACTTCCATCAGTCGTTCGCCTCCCCCGCGTTGACCGCCGAGCCCTCGTGCGGCGGGCCCTCGCCGAACACGCTCGCAAGCAGGTTGTGCACCTTCGGCGCGGTGGTAAGCCCGCCGGACTCCCCGTTCTCGATCACCATCGCCACGGCGACAGTCGGGTTCTCGAACGGGGCAAACGCTATGATCCACGTGTTCTTGCGCCTGTTCGCGCCAACGCCCACTTCGGCCGTGCCAGTCTTGCCGGCGCAGCTCGCGTTCAGCGGATACCACCTGCCGCCTTCCGGGCGCGTGCGTATCCTGTAGCCGGTGCCTTTGTCGACCACGTCCTTCATGCCCATCCGGACGAGCTCGAACGCCGCCCTCGAGAAGCCGATCGTGCGGACCGGGGCAGGAGCGCCGTCGGATGCGTCGCGCGCCTTCAGGTACGGACGGTACACCTTGCCGCCGTTCGCGAACGCAGCCGCCACAACGGCCATCTGCAGCGGCGTCACCTGGAGCATTCCCTGTCCGATGGACGTCTGGCACGTGTCGCCGGGATACCACCGCTCGCCGCGCTTGTTCCTGATCTTCCACTCCTCGTCGGGGACCGTCCCGGGCTTCTCGCCGTCGAGGTCGATGCCCGTCTTCGCCCCGAGCCCGAACATGCGCGCTGCCTCGTCGATGGCCTCTATGCCGATCTCGTGGCCGAGGTTGCAGAAATACGTGTTGCACGACTTCTCCAGCGCGCGGCGCATCGATATCGGCCCGTGGCCCCAGCGCGACGAACACCTGAGGTGCCACTCGCCCAGCACGAACTTGCCGGTGCAGTCGTATTCGCTCGTCGGGTCCACGTGCGCCGCCAATGCGGCCATCGCGGTTATCGGCTTGAACGTCGAGCCCGGCGCGTAGTACTCTGACATGGCCCTGTTGAGAAGCGGCTTGAGGGGGTCGCCGTCGAGCCGGGCGTACGCCTCGGCCGTGATGCTCGGGACGAATTCGTTCGCGTCGAACGAAGGGGAGGACGCCATCGCCAGCACGGCGCCGTCGCGCGGATCGAGAACGACGCCTGCTCCGACGGACCCGGCAAGTTCTCCCTCCAGGACCTTCTGCAGGTCGGCGTCAACGGTGAGCCTGAGGTCCGGCCCTGGCTCCGCCTTGCGGCCGTTCCACGAGCCGTGGCGGTACCCACGCGCGTCGACAAGGATTAGCCGCTCGCCCGATGCGCCCACCAGGTAGCTGTCGTACCTGCGCTCGAGCCCGAAGCGGCCCCTGTTCTCCTTCGCGTAGAAGTGCGGCGTCGACTCGTCGCCTTCCGCCGAAACGGCGAACTCGGGCCTGTCCCACTTCACGCTGCCGACAAGGTGCGCGGCGCAGCCGAGCGGATAGGTGCGCTCGAACTTGACGGACTCGGAGAACGCGGGGAAGTCGCGGAAACTCTCGGCGAAGCGCGAAAGCGCGTCCAGGTCGATGTCGTGGTACACCTCCATCGGCACCGCGAGCTCCTGGCGCACGTGGCGCTCGATGGCGGCGCGCGTCTTCTGCCGCGGCAGCTTCACAACCGCGGCGAGCCTGTCCAGGGCAGCGTCAACAGCGTTCACCGTGTTGGACCACCCGCCGCGCTGCTGGAGCTCGTTTATGTAGCACTCGATGCAGTAGCTGGGACGGTTCCCGGCGAGTACGCGCCCGCGCCTGTCGAGGATCCTCCCGCGCGCGCCGGGCACCAGCATGCGGCGCACGGACTGGTTCTCGGACTGCTTGTTGAACTCCGCGCTCCCGACGACCTGCACTTCGTAGAGCGAGAACGCGAGCACCGCAAGCCCCGCGGCGAAGACGACGCCGAGCGAGAGCAGGAACCACGGCGAGACGCGGCACTCTGTCTTGTCGCGCGCGCTCACGCCTCGCCCCCTTCCGCAAAATCGTGCGGTATCCCGCACATGCGCTCAAGCGCGTCCATCAGGGCGAACACGACAAGCTCCGCGGCGAACCCGGAGATCGCCGCAAACGCGAGCCCCGCGAAAAGCGAGGAGTCCATGCGCCAGAGCCAGATTCGCGTCCACAGCTCGCCCGCCGGCGCAACGACGGCGAAAAGGCACGCCGCCGCAAACGCGCTGCGGACCTTCAGGTCGCCGCCTCCCCGGCGCGACGGCCTGCGCTCCACCCGGTCCGTGCCGCGGATGAGCGCCGTTGCGACGCTGAGCGACATGAGGAACCCGGCCGTGCAGAACCCGGGGTGCATCGAAAGCGCGTCGCACATGCCGCCTGCGGCTAGCGCGCACGCGAGCGCCGCAACGAGCCTGCGCGTGAGCGCCACGCGGAACGCAACGGCCTGAAGAAGTGCAACCTTCGCCCCGCCGACCGCGGGCGACATGTCCTGCAGCGCCGCCGCGACGACGACCGCAAAGACGAAGAACGTTATCTGGACGGCGTTACTTCTCATGACGGATAAGCACGTCCTCCAGACCGGCAAAGTCAACTGCCGGAGCAACGTCGCCATCCCGTTCAAGGCCCGTGGAGTCCACGCGCGAAGAAAGGAGGTATCCAACAGTCAGCCCCGGCGGGAATATCCCTCCGCGGCCGCTGGTTACCACGGGGGCGCGAGGCGGAATCTCCGCGTCGGCACCGAGATGGCGGATTAAAAGAGGATCCACCGCGTAGGTTAGGGGGAGGATGCCGTTTCCTCCGCCCGGACTTCTCGCGGTGCCCGAAAGGATCCCGAAGATGCGTCCCTTCCTGCCGTCGCCTGGCATTATCTCGCAGGCGACATTCGAGGTCGGGTCGGTCAAAAGCAGTATTTCGCACGTATGGGGGCTAACCGATGCGACGCGCCCCACGAGCCCTTCTGGAACGGCCACGGCAGCGTTGGTTTTGACGCCGTCGAGCGAGCCCCTTCCCGCCCGGATGACACGCATCGAGCCTGACGCGCCTCCATGCGAGAGGACGGGGGCGAATATCCACTTCCCCTCGCCGGCAGGGGCGTATCCGAGGAGCTTCCTCAGCCTGGAGTTCTCGGCCATGGTGCGCTCGTTGTCCTGCCGCACCATGGCGAGCATCGCGACCTCGCGCTTGAGCCGCTGGTTCTCCGCGCCGGTCTCGGCACGTCGCCACACGCCGCGGAGCCTGGCCATGAATCCGCGCGAAACGGCGGCCTTGGCTCTCTCGGCGGGCAAAACGACCTCGGCTGCGGCGCTCTTTGCGCCCAGCCGCCACCAGACCATCCCCGCTGCGAGGATGCCGGCTAGCACTATGCAGGTCGTCGAATTCTTCACTGGGATCCCAGCTCCCGGAAACAAAGGCCAACCGGAGCGGAATCGCCAAAGACTGGTGTCACTTCATGTTGTCAGCGAGCTTGTCGTACTGACTCACCACCACGCCCGTCCCAACGGCCACCGCGCTCAACGGATCGTCCGCCAGCGTGACTGGCAGGCTTGTCTGGGCCGACAGGAGCTTGTCCAATCCGCGCAGCATGGAACTGCCGCCCGACAACACGATGCCGCGATCGACGAGGTCAGCCGCCAGTTCCGGCGCGCAGTCCCCGAGAGTCTCCCTCACGGCGTCGACGATTTTGGACACGGGCCCCTGGAGGGCGTCGCGTATTTCCTCTGAAGTGATCGTCACCGTCTTCGGCAATCCCGAAACGATGTCCCGCCCCTTGACCTCCATGGTGGATTCCTCTCCCACGGGGAAGGCGGAGCCTATTTCCTTCTTGATATTCTCTGAAGTCCTCGGGCCGATCAGCAGGTTGTACACGCGGCGCATGTACAGCTCGATGCTGTCGTCCATCGCATCGCCCGCGGCCTCGCGCGCGCTGCGCTTGTGCACTATGTCGCCAAGCGAGATGATCGCCACCTCGCACGTTCCGCCGCCGATGTCGACGATCATGCTGCCAGCAGGCTCGCTGACCGGCAGGCCCACGCCTATGGCAGCCGCCATAGGCTCCTCGACCAGGACGGGCGTCTTCCTCGCCCCCGCGTTCTCCGCGGCCTCCTCAACGGCGTGCCTCTCGACCTCCGTTATGTCGCTCGGAACCGCCACGACCACGCGCGGCTTTATGAAGCGCGAAAGAAACCCGCGACGATGCACTTTCTTGATGAAATAGCCGATCATCGCCTCGGTTATGTCGAAGTCGGCAATTACGCCGGACTTCATCGGCCTGATGGCGACAATCGTTCCGGGCGTCTTGCCAAGCATCTCCTTGGCGTCCGCGCCGATGGCAAGGATCTTCTTGGAATTCGCCTGTATGGCGACAACCGAGGGCTCGCGCAAAACGATGCCCCTGCCCTTGACGTACACTAGCGTGTTCGCCGTTCCAAGGTCGATTCCTATGTCAGCAGAAAAGAAACTTGTAAGTTTTTCAAACATGGCTTCCCCTAGAGAGGGTAGATTTGTGCGTATTTTGCGATATTTTGGCCCGAAGGTCAACGATAAAATGAAAAAAACAAAGCGCAAGTGGGAATTCAGGCCCTGACCTGCTTTCCCACTTGCAAGCCGCCCCCCACCAGTGCGGATGTGAGTGAATTGGCGAGGGTTGAGGTCACGCGGGACGCGTGACCCTACCAATGCTACTTGGATTCAGCAGGTTTGGTCTCCGCGGCAGGCTTGTTTTCCGCAGCAGGTTTGGCTTCCGCGGGTTTCGGCTCTTCAGGCTTGGCTTCAGCTTCAACGGCGGGCTTCGCCTCATCTGCCTTTGCCTCGGGCTTCTTCGCGGCCTCCTCCGCCGCCTTCTTCGCCTCCTCGGCCTTCTTCTCGGCCTCCTCCGCAGCCTTCACGACGGAATCTGCCGTATAGGAGGCGACAGTGTAGACCCACTTGTCGCCATCGAGCTTCAGGTAGCGGTCCGAACCGCCCTTCACCGTCGCTCCGACGGTCGCGACGCGGTTCGTGTCGCCCTTCACCGTGACCTTGCACACCTTGCCGGTCGCGAAGCCTAGCTCGTCCTCGGAAAGCCCCGAATCGGCTATGCCGGTGAAGCTCACGTACGGCGTGTCCACGATGTGCGTGTCGCACCAGCGCTTCGGGTCCCCATCGAACGCGTCAAGCGTGTCGGCGACAAGAACAGTCGCGTCGCCGCACTTGACGTAGCGCCCGTCCGGATATCCGCCGTACATCGACTCGCCGGAGGACTGCTTCACGTGCTTCTCGCCGAGCGTAAGCGTGACGACCGCGTTGCCGGAAGCGTCCTTGAGCGACACCTCCACCGGGGAGGCAATCGCCCTTCCGCGCGCGACCTGTCCGACCTTCAGCTCCTTGAGCTTCAGCATGTTCTCGACGATCTTCGCCTTGTCCGCAGGATAGCCGCCGAGCGACTCGATCTTCCATCCGTCGTCAGCCGCAACGAGCTTCACCTTGTCGCCGATCTCGACGGACGCCACCGAGGCGATGTCGAAATCAGCGAGCACGGGCTTGCCCATCAGCCCGGGGGCGGAAGGCTTCCGCCCGCCGTTCATGAAATACGCCGCGCCAACGAGCACAACCGCCGCCCCCGCCAGCATAACCAGATTCTTGTTGTTCATTCTCTCCCTTCCATCCCAAGCTCCCTTCCAGAACCCGAGACTTCAAACTTTAAACTTTGAACATTAAACTTTGAACT
>CAMORM010000071.1 GCA_946623785.1 uncultured Verrucomicrobiota bacterium | reverse complement strand
GCGTGGAGCCCCTTTGCGAGCCATCGGAGTTGAATTCAAAGACTGGCATGGAGACAAATCGGAGAATACCACTGGGTAAAGCTTTCACCCATTTCTCTAATGTCGCGCAAAATACACTTCCCGAAATCACCTCACCCGCATAAACACTGGGCGAAATCTCATTCTGCCTTCAAAAAAATGGGTAAACTCCAGTAGCATGGTGCCCAGCGGGATGAGTGGTTAGGTGGTTTGGTGGTTGAGTGGTTGGGTGACAAGGGCGCCCATAAGAGGAGGTGGAGCTTCCAGCTCCGCCGAGGGAAGATGTGGCAGGGGCGTCCCCGCCCTTGCAGCAAGGCCGAGGCGGCCTTGTCACACCCAATGTGGGATTGTGGCCCCTTTTTGTCCTACCAATCTAGGACAGCCACGGCAGGCGCCGAGCCGTCCACGCTACTGTCTAGGCCACTATCACAGTGGCAATGCTAGGCGTTACCTTCGCCATTTTCCGGCTTTTTATCACCATTTTCTGGCTTCTTATCTGCCGGCTGATGCAGTTTGTCCAGGTATTCGCCCGCCTCTTTCATTGATTTATAGCCAAGCCATGCAGACACGATAATCGGACTCAAGAAGATCGCCCCTCCAAGCAAGGCAGTCAAGGGATCATCCTTGCCAGAAAGGAACAAACATTCCCATGCCATTGCTACAAACGACTCTAGTTTCCACCCCCATGGCTTCATTTTGTAGCAAGCGACAGCTGCAACTATAGCCGCTACAGAAACCCACCAAAGAAATGCTAACGCACTAGATCCTGTGCCAGCCCAGACTATCCACGACACAATAAGGAGGAAGATGCCAGCCGTCAATCCAACCCCAAGAATGACGCCCCGCTTCATTGGCTTATAAGCAAACTGCTCACCACACTCTTTGCACGACACTGCAATCGCCAGATTCTCGGTATGACATTTCGGGCAAGTGATAGGAGTGTCGCGCTGGACAGTAAACGGATTGTAGGCATAGGCGGCCTTGATCTTCGACCAAATCCCCATTGCCTGCCCTTTTACAGCTTCTTGGTCTATTGCCATTTTATGGTCCTTTCCTTTTGTTGTTTTGTTGTAAAAAAAGTGCGTCGTTCTGTTCCTTTGTCGGAGGCCCTAGCACAGGCCGGTTGGAAAGGAGACAGGACGACGCACCAGAGGAGCGACCATCCGCTTCTTCTTCCAACCGTCTTTAAAGTGCTAGTTTTCCGACGTGGAGAAGCGACTTCTGGATCACGCGGATTTCTCCCCGCGCTTTCCACGGTCCGCATTATACCATACGGCACGCGAAAGGCGCAATGGGAAATTCCGCGCCCTCAGGCGCGCCGCCCTGTCCATTCTCACATACGAACGCCGACCGTGCCTGTGACGGAAATATTTGCTATAATGTCGACATGCAGCGAATCGGAGAGTATGACGTCGTAGGCGAAGTCGGACGGGGCGGAATGGGAACGGTGTTCCGGGCCGTCCACCACACGCGCCGGACCGAACACGCCGTAAAGGTATTCGACGTCGCAAACGCCGCAAACCGCGACGCCCTCGCGAAGAAGTTCCTCGCCGAGGCGAAGCTCGCCTCCGTAGTCCGCCACCCCAACATCGTCCGCGTCACGGACAGCGGCACGGCCGACGACGGGCGACCCTATCTCGTCATGGACTTCGTCGGCGAAGGACGCACCCTCGCCGACCGGCTCGCGTCCTGCCCACCGTCGCCCGAGGAAGTTCTTCGCCTCTACGGCGAAATCCGCTCCGCGCTCGCCTGCTGCCACGAACACGGCATAGTCCATGCCGACTTGAAGGCGGAGAACGTCCTCCTGGACCACGACGGTCAAGCAGTCCTCAGCGACTTCGGCATCTCAAGGGTTCTCGATCCAGAGCTTCGCGCCGGACTCTCCCTTGCGACCTCTACTCTTCCTGTGAACCTCGGCACTCCCTACGCACTCGCCCCAGAATGCGTCCGCGGCGAACTTGCTACGCCAGCTTCGGACGTCTATGCGTTCGGCGTCCTTCTCTTCAAGCTTGCAACCGGTATCTGGTACGAGGGCTCTCCCCGCCTTCTCGCACAGGTCCGCGAGCTCGCGCCAGAATGGGCGCCGCTGCTCGCGCGCATGCTCGCAGACGACCCGGCGCGTCGTCCGGCGGACGCGCGCGCCCTTCCGGAAGACCCGCTCTCCGCAAGGCCGCGCACAAAACGGCTTGCGCTTGCGCTCGCGGCATGCGGGCTTTTCGCCGCAGCGGCAGCTGGCTTCGTCTTTCTGCGGGAGAGGCCGGGCAGCGTTCAAGCGGAACCGCCGGCAATCAAGGCCTCCGACATACGCGGCGGGTATGTCCCGCGCGCAGTCCTGACTCCCGCCGACACGCTTGTCCTCACCGGGGCAGTCCACTTCGGCACGGTTGTGCTCCCGGACACCAACGGATTCGTCCATGTCCGCGCGCCAAAGGACTTCTCCGGCACCCTGATCACCGCGGACCATGCGGAAGGTAGCCTATACAGCCAGTTCCACGTCGACCGCGAGCCGGGCATGCACGTGATAATAGTCGGCAACCACAGAATCGAGATTAAGCGGCAATGAGCGCAATACCAGACACACCTAGGACGCTTCTCGACGACCTCGCCAGGGGCGAACAGCTCGACGAGTTCAGGTGGAGGACTTTCGACACGCTGTACCGCCCCGTCGTCGAGTCGTTCCTCGTCCAGCGGTTTGGCTCGCTCGCGCACGAGTCGGACGACATCGTGCAGGACGTGATGGTGCGGCTCGTTTCGATTCTGCGCGGGAGGAAGTACGAGCCGTCGCGCGCGCGCTTCCGCACGTTCCTGCGCGTCCTCGTCACAAACGTCGCCATCGACCGTCTGCGGAAGCTGGAGCGCTTCAGGAACATCCCGCTCGACACGCTGGACTGGACTGGGAACCGCACGTCGGAGGTAAGTCTCAGGTTCCTAGACCAGCAGTGGGCGGAAGCGTGCTACCAGGCCGCACGCCGCCACGTCCTGTTCGTCGCGCCGATCGACGGCAGGCACCGCGAGATATTCCTCGCCCTGGACCGCGGCGAGCCGACGCGCGACGTCGCCAGGCGGTTCGCCGTCACCGAAGCAGCCGCACGGCAGATCCGCCACCGGACCAACAAGGCCATCGACGCCTTCGCGCGCGAACTAGCAGGCTGCTAGCCCCAGCTCGTCAGCCGCAGATCCACTTGCCGACGACGGGTATCTTGCGCAGGACGATTGCCACGACGGAAGAGACGGCGAAGGAAACGCCCGCGGTCGCAAGGATCGCGAGCGGCGTCGAGAGGCGCGGGACGAGCGCGGCCGACGTGGGCGCGAGGACGAACATGTGCATGAGGTACATGCCGTAGCTCGCCTCCGAAACGGGACGGACCGCCCAGCGGTAGATCGCGCCGCCGAGATTGACCTTGCGGAACACCATGAAGGCGGCAATCGTCGCAAGCGCCACGCCAAGCGAGCAGTACTCGATGCTCATCTCCATCTTGACGGCCGCGGAATACGGTTCGGCATACGGGAACTTGCCGGGGTACAGGAAGAACGGGACTCCGACTACCGCAACTCCGGCGAGCCACATCGGCAGCGCCGCCGCGAGCGTGCCGGCCCAGCTGCGCTCGCGCGCAAACCTGCGGAACCAGAACCCGAGCAGCATGTAACCTACGAAACCGCTCACGTAGTGGAACGCGCCGAACATGTTCCACGGGCACTCGCCGTAGAGATACGGGACCGCGCCGAACGACGGGTCGCCGAAAAGCACGCTCCATGTGCGGCGCAGGAACGGGAACGTGGTCGTGAAGAGCCACACGGCGAGCCAGCCCTTGAGCTCGCGCTCCGACACCTTCTCGGCCCATGGCGAGAGAAGCGGCATGAGGACGTAGAGCCCGATCAGCATTGGCACGAACCAGAGGTGCCCGCCTTCGTCCGGGAAGTTGAACGCCATGCGCCCCCAGCTGCCGCCCGCGTGCCACACGTAGGCGGCCGCCCAGATGGCGCATGGAACCGCAACGCGGGCGAGCCGGCGGCGGAAGAACTCGCCGGTAGGCCGCTTCACGGGGAAGAGCAGGTATGCGGACGCCATCACGAACAGCGGCACGGACACGCGGCAGATGCACTCCGTAACGGTGATCCACACCATGTCCCAGCCGCTGGCGATGCTCGTGATGTTGGGCTCCGCGCCGCCGAGGTAGAACGGCTCGGCGGAATGTATGGCCATCACCATGAAGCAGGCCGCAACCCGCATCCAGTCAAGGAATACGACTCTTTCTCTTTCGTCTGGCATCATCGGGCGCAATGATACCAAAACGCAGACGAAAGTCAATGCGCGACGGAAATGGCGAGCGAATCCGCCGCAGGCGGCGCTACTCGATGTCGACGACGCTTGCCCAGTGGAGCAGGAGCTCGTGGTTCTTCGGCGTCTGGTCGCGGCTGGATTCAGCGGCGGCGACGATCGGAAGCCACTTCTGCACGTCGGGGAGCTTCACCTTGAGCGTCTCGCACGCGAGGGCCATGTACTTCTCCGCGGCGGCGACGTGTCCGGAGAGCCAGAACAGCAGGTACGTGCGCGCGACGTCCGCGAGCGGGTCGCCGAGGCGCACGTGGCTCCAGTCGATGACGCGCCAGTCGCCCTTCGGCGTGATGATCACGTTCGTCGGATTGAAGTCGCCGTGGCAGAGCGACTTCCCGCGCGGGAAGCTCTGCAGCTTCATGTGCAGGTCGTAGCGCGTCTCCTTCGGAAGCGGCGACGCCGATATCTGCTTGTCGAGCTTGTCGGCGAGGTTGCCCATGCGCTCGGAGGTCTTCGCGAACACCTGGCACTGGATCGCGACGAACTCCTTCAGGTACTTCACGAGGTTCTTCTTGTCCTTCGCCATCACGTCCGCGAGCGTCTCGCCCTCGACCCACTCGCGGCGTATGCACCAGTGCTCGCGCAGCTTCATCACCTCGATCACCTTCGCAACGGGAAGCCCGGTCTCGGCGGCGCGAGCCTCGTTCATGGCCTCGTTCAGGATCGCGCTAACCTTGTAGCTCGGCCCGAATATCTTGAGCACCGTGCCCTTGTCCTTCATCACGACCTTGTCGGTGCGTTCCAGAAGGACGCTGTCCTGCCTGCGCGGACGTCCGCGCTTCGCCGGAACCTTCTTGACTGAAGTCTTCTTCATTTCAAAACTCCTAAACTTTTCAACCTTCACCTTTGAACTTCAAACTTCGAACTTTGAACTTTGAACTTCGAGCTCAGACCACCTCGTGCTTCCCGTAGTAGGCGTTGAGGTACATCTTCTTGATCTCCGACATCAGCGGGTAGCGCGGGTTCGCGCCGGTGCACTGGTCGTCGAAGGCCTGCTCCGTCATCGCGTCGAGGCGAGCGAGGAAGTCCTTCTCGTCCGGGACGTAGTCGCGGATCGTCGGCTTGATGCCAATCTTCGCCTGCAGCCCGCGTATCGCCTTGACGAAGTTGTTGAACTGCTCGCCCTTGGACTTGCCCTTGATGCCGAGCGCGTCGGCGATCTCGAGGTAGCGCTCGAGCGTGTGCGGGTGGTCGTACTGCGGGAACGTTCCCATCTTGCGCGGGACGGGGTCGGCGTTGAACCTCAGCACCTCCTCCATCATCAGCGCGTTGGCGATGCCGTGCGGGATGTGGTGGAACGCGCCGAGCTTGTGCGCCATCGAGTGCATCACGCCGAGGAACGCGTTCGCGAACGCCATGCCGGCCATCGTGGCGGCGTTGGCCATCTTCTCGCGCGCCTTCGGGGCGGCGTACTTGCCTACGGCGGCGTCGTAGCATTCCGGCAGGTACCTGAAGATGTCCTTCAGGGCCTGTATCGCAAGGCCGTCGGTATAGCCGGTGGCGAGCATGGAGGCGTAGGCCTCGAGCGCGTGGCTCACGGCGTCGATGCCAGACGCGCTCGTCAGCCCGGGAGGCGCCATCATCTGCACGTCGGCGTCAACGATGGCCATCTTCGGCAGGAGCTCGTAGTCGGCGAGCGGGTACTTCACGCCGCTCTTCTCGTCCGTGATCACGGCGAACGGCGTGACCTCGCTGCCCGTTCCGGCGGAAGTCGGGATCGCTACGAAGTACGCCTTCTCGCCCATCTTCGGGAAGGCGTAGACGCGCTTGCGGATGTCCATGAAGCGCATCGCCATATCCATGAAGTCGCACTCGGGGTGCTCGTAGAGGACCCACATGATCTTGGCCGCGTCCATCGCGGAGCCTCCGCCGATCGCTATGATCACGTCGGGCCTGAACGAGGACATCAGCTTCACGCCGTCCTTGGCGCAGGCGAGCGTCGGGTCCGGGGCAACGTCCGCGAACGTCGTGAACATGATCCCCTGCGCCTCGAGCGACCTCTCGATCGGCTTCGTGTAGCCGTTCGCGTAGAGGAAGCTGTCGGTCACGATGAACGCCTTCTTCTTCCCCATGACCTCGCCAAGCTCGCGGAGGGCCACCGCGAGGCACCCCTTCTTCTGGTACACCTTTTCGGGCGCGCGGAACCACAGCATGTTCTCCCTGCGAATAGCCATTGTCTTGATGTTTATGAGGTGTTTTACGCCGACGTTCTCCGAGACCGAGTTGCCGCCCCAGCTGCCGCAGCCCAGGGTGAGGGACGGCGGAACCGCGAAGTTGTAGATGTCGCCTATGCCGCCGAGCGACGACGGGCTGTTCACGATAAGCCTGCACGCCTTCATGCGGTCCGCGAACCTGTCGAGCTTGGCCTTCTCGTTGAGCTCGTCGATCCAGATCACCGAAGTGTGCCCGAGGCCGCCGTTGTTGACCAGAAGCGCCTCGGCGATGTCGAGGGCGTTGTCGAAGTCCGCGGACTTGTACATGCCGAGGATCGTGGTGAGCTTCTCGTGCCCGAACGCCTCGCTCGTGTCGGTCGACGTCGCCTCGCCGATGAGCACCTTCGTGTCCTCAGGTACCGAGAACCCCGCCATCTTCGCGATTGCCGCGGGGCGCTGCCCCACGATCTTCGCGTTGAGCGCGCCGTTGATGAGCATCGTGCCGCGGACGAGGTCCTTCTCCCTCTCGTTGAGGAAGTAGCAGCCGCGCCGCGTGAACTCGTCCTTGACGGACTCGTATATCTGCTGGTCGACGATCACGGTCTGCTCCGTTGCGCAGATCATGCCGTTGTCGAACGTCTTGGAGTGGATGATCGAGTTGACGGCGCTTACGACGTCGCAGCTCGGGTCGAGGATCGCCGACGCGTTGCCCGCGCCTACGCCGATGGCTGGCGTGCCTGAGCTGTACGCGGCCTTGACCATGCCGGGGCCGCCGGTGGCGAGTATGATGTCCGCCTCCTTCATGAGGAGGTTCGTCTTCGGAAGCGACGGCTTCTCGATCCACGCGATGATGCCCTCAGGCGCCCCCGCCTCGACCGCCGCGTCGAGGACGGCCTTCGCCGCGGCGATCGTGCTGTTCTTCGCCCTCGGGTGCGGGCTTATCACGATGCCGTTGCGGGTCTTAAGGGCGAGGAGCGTCTTGAAGATCGCGGTCGACGTCGGGTTGGTGGTCGGGATGACCGCGCCGATCACGCCGATCGGCTCGGCGATCTTCTCGATCCCAGCCGCCTCGTCGCGCTCTATGACGCCGCATGTCCTCACGCCCTTGTACGCGTTGTAGATGTACTCGGCCGCGTAGTGGTTCTTGATCACCTTGTCCTCGACGATGCCCATGCCCGTCTCCTCGACGGCCATCTTCGCCAGGGGGATCCGCGCGCGGTTCGCCGCAAGCGCGGCCGCCTTGAATATCGCGTCCACCTGCTCCTGGGAGTACGTGGAATACGCCCTCTGCGCAGCCCTCACGCGCCCGAGCATCCGCTCGAACTCCTCCATTCCGTCGTCCGCGGCTGGCGCCGCGACCGGTTCCATTGCCTTCTCCGCCATATCCAGCCTTTCTTTCATATTCGCCCCGGAAACCCTTTCCGGGCAAGAGCGGCGTATTATAGCTCTTTTTATATCGGTATGTCAATAGCGATATTTAGTTATCTTAATCGCCGCGGTTTTATGGTATACTTCCCGCCATGAACGAGAAGAACCAGCTTGCGCGGCCCTTCGCGCTTCCGGTGCCGACCATCCGCCGGTACCCCGTGTACCTGCGCTGCATCAACGAGATGATCGCGGCAGGGGAGACGCACATCTCGAGCGCCGTCGTAGCCGAGAGGCTCGGCCTCGACCCTGTGCTTGCGCGCAAGGACCTCGCGATGGCGGGCGTTCCGGGCAAGCCGCGCCGCGGCTACCCAGCCGCGGAGCTCCAGGCCGCCATCACCGCCGCGCTGGGATGGGACGACTCGACCAACGCCGTGCTTGTCGGAGTCGGGTCCCTCGGGAACGCCCTTCTCGGATACAGCGGGTTCAAGGAGCAGAACCTTTCGATCGCGGCGGCGTTCGACGCGAGCCCCAGGATCGTCGGGCGGACGATGCACGGCGTCAGGGTGCACCCCATGGAGGACCTGCCCCGCCTCGTGAAGAGGCTCAAGACGAGGCTCGGCATCATCACGGTTCCGAACGCGGCCGGGCAGTCATGCGCCGACAGGCTCGTCGCAGCCGGCATACGCGGCATCTGGAACTTCACGTCCGTCCGGCTCGCCGTGCCGGACGGCGTAATCGTCCAGAACGTCGACCTCGCCCAGTCGCTGGCCGTGCTCTCCCACGCAATCTCGGGCAGGCACTGACGCAGCCTTCAGCAGTTCCCCACGAGGACGCGGCGGAGCCTTCCCCCGGCTACTTCCGCAAGGCGGCGGACAGTTGCGACGGGCGTGGGCTGCGCGTCCGCCATCCTGAAGCGCGGGAAGAAGCGCGTGACATGCATCGGGATGTCCGGCGAAACCGACGCCACGAACGATGCGACCGCGTCGATGTCTTCCTCGCGGTCGTTGCGCCCGGGAACGACCAGGGTCGTTACCTCGACATGGCAGCCGGACGCATGGAGCATGCCTATCGTGCGGCGCACAGCCGCAAAGTCGCCTCCGACCCAGTCGTAGTACTCCTGCGACGGCCCCTTGATGTCGATGTTCGCCGCGTCCATCAGCGGCGCGATCTCCTCGACGACCGCCTCCTCCGCACATCCGTTCGACACCAGCACGTTCATCATCCCGCGCGCGCGGACCTCCCTTGCGCAGTCGCGCACGAACTCCCACCCCACGAGCGGCTCGTTGTATGTGTACGCGAGCCCGATGTTGCCGCGCTCGCCCCTGAGCCTGAGGGCAAGGTCCGCGAGCCCAACCGGCGTCGCCGAATCGAACTGCACGTCCCCCTCGCCGCACTGGGAGATGGAGTCGTTCTGGCAGAACGGGCACCTGAGGTTGCACCCGTAGCTGCCTGCGGAAAGCACATTCTCGCCGGGGTGGAAGAAGGCTATGGGCTTCTTCTCTATCGGGTCGAGCGCAAGCGACGTGACCCTTCCGTAGTTCGCGGCCACGACGCGTCCCCCCTCGGCCCGACGCGCGCGGCAGAACCCAACAGCCCCTTCCGCAAGCCGGCAGTGCCGCGGACACGCGGTGCAGGCGGCAAGAGGCGCATCACTCATGGAATACCTCGGCCTGGAACGTCTCGAACTTCGCGCCTTCGCGCCAGGCGTCGGCGGAAAGCCCTGCCTTCCGAGAAAGGTACGAGAGCGTAGTCGGAAGGTCCCAGCCCTGCTCTGGCGCGACCTGCGGGAGGAACACCGCGAACGCGCTGCCCTTCTCCAGCGTCATGCCGTCGCGTCCAAGTACGATGTCGCGCCACGACGCGACCGGCTTCGGCGGGGTGAGCGCGGAAACCTCCACTCGAAGATTGCCCAGCTCGCGCTCGGACACGGGGGAGAACCGCGGATCGCGCAGCGCGGAGTCCACCGCACGCGCGGCGACAGCCTCGGCAAGCGGCCGCATCGGGAGTATCTCGCCTATGCAGCCGCGCAGCGCGCCAGTAGCCCTGTCGTTGAGCGTCACGAACGCGCCCATCTTCGCAATCGCGGCGGACGGCGCATCGCGCATGTCGGCGGCGCGCCGGGGGAAACTCGCCCCGCCCGCGCGTACTGCGGATTCCATCGACTCGCGAGCAAGTCGCAGAAGATACGCTCGCGCATCTGCGCCGAGAACGGCCTCCCCCTCGCCCGGCCATTCGACGCGTCCGGCAGCGGCGGTGTAGCACACAAAGCGCGTGAAGTCGCGGTCGGCATCGGATGAAGTTGCGTAGGCGAGCCGCGAGAGCGACGAGCCCCCTGGAAACGCGCGCAGGGCGAGTTCGATCGGCACGTGCCCGCAGATAGTCGCGCCCGTCTTCCTTATGTAGGCCGCAAAACCGTCTGCGTCGCGCCTGGACATGAACGCGAACGCCTCCGCGTCGACTGCGGCCGTCTTCTCCCGAACGTCCTCCCCGCCCTTCGTCCCGTAAGGCGCGTACGAGAAGTCGTCGCCGTAGTGGGTGAAGTCGGACGAAAGAACGAGAAGAGTCCTATCGTCCACAAGCCGCGCGAGCGCGCGCACGCACATCCCCATCTGATCCCCGCCGAAAGCCCCCATCACGAGCGGCGCGACGGCGAAGCCCTTTCCAAGCGCAAGCTGGAGGAGCGGGTACTCGATCTGCGCCGAATGCTCGGCGGCGTGCAGACGGTCGCTGCGGAGCACGGGCGCCAGGAGGGCAAGCCGGTCTATCCACTCGCGGTCGACCTTGATCTCGCCGAGAGGAGTCTCAACGGCGTCTGACTCCGGCGCGACAAGGCGGTTCTCGATCCACGCGCGGTGGCTCGGCGCAAGGACGACCACGCGCCTGAACCCGGCGCCGCGAACAAGCCTCGCGGCGCGCCACGCGACCTCGCCGGAATACGCCCATCCCGCATGCGGAAGGAGCAGGACGTTCGACTTCGCGGGGGCGGCGGATTCCCCGCCCGCATTCTCCCCTGCGATCTTCCTCTCCCATTTTTCGGCAACCGCGCGGATCGCCTGCTCGGTTCCGGGATACCATGTCCCCGCCAGTGTGCTTTTTAGCGCCATTCTCCCTCCATGCCGCATCCTGTCTACTTCAGTTCCCCGGCTGTGCTCAGAAGGACCATTTCATACGCGTCGAGCTCAAGCGCGGCCGAGCCGCTCGAGGCGTCGAGTTCCGAGACGGACGGCTTGACCTCGACGTTGGGAGCCGGCGCGCCCTTCACGCGGATAACTGTCAACGTCATCGGATAAGGCTGGGAGGAAAGGCGTATCTTCGCAGGCTTGCCGGAGTTGTTGACCACCGCCACCGCGCCGCCGGAGCCGTCGGTCGCCGCAAGCGCATAAATGGAATCTGGGACTGCGGAGCCGCGCTCGATCTGAAGAGTCTCTCCGTATTCGGCCAGCACCGCGAATGCGCGCATCGCCCAGTATCCGCCGAGCGGCACGACGGGCTTGTCGACGTTCGGCGCCAGGATGCGGCGCTGGATGGCGGTTATGCCAGCGCAGCCGTTCGCCTGGAACGCACCTAGAAACTCGTGCTGCACGTCGTCGCTCATGACCATGGCGTCCAGGTACGGCTTGTACCAGAGCCCGTTGAACGCCCCGCATAGCTGTGCGTCGTAGTACACGGCGGCGTCGAGAGCCGAGTCCTGCCACGCGATCATCGTCGCCAGCGTGTTGGCCGCGCCCTCTGCCGAGGACATCTGGCGAATGCGCTTATTGTCCACGGTGAGGTTCCACTCGTCGCAGACGTTCAGGGTTTCGGCGTAGTTCTTCGTCGCCTTGAGGAGTTTCCCCACGCGGTCCGCGACCTCCTTCATCACGGCCGGGCCGTCGTACTGGTGCCATGAGTAGAAGTCGAGCGGCACGACGCATTTGTGCTCTGCATTGTAGCGTTCGAGCTCGGCGAGGAACTCCTCGCACGAAAACGTTGACCACCCGCCCTTGTCTATCCCGCTCTCAGCCGGGCCGCCGATCTTCATGGTCTTGTACCCACCTTTCTTCCTGAGCTCGCCGAGCGCGAGAGACGCCTTCTCGTAGAGCGCGAAGTAGTCGGAGGCCGGGCAGGTGTCGCCGGCGTTTGGCGCCGACGAGAAAGTCTTGTGGCAGTCCTTGCCGGTGAGGTTCGCCTCGTTCCATATCTCGAACCACCACTCCGTCTTGGGGTGCTTCTTCACGTAGTGCTCGGCGATCTCGACCGCGGCCTTCGTCCAGGCGTCGTAGTCTGACGGCTTGACGGCGTACGGGTTGGCCTTGTCCGATACGCCGATCGACTCGCCGAGGCGGAAGATGATCTTCGTCCACGGAGCTGCGGCGAGTATGGAGTCGATGTATGCGTCCGACTTCTCGAAGTACTTGGCGTGGCCTGGCGTCTTGTCGGCCATGTAGATGTGAACGTCGAAGAACTGGTCGCGGCCGAACGGCGTCTCGATGTCGTGGAGACGGACAAAGGCCGGATCGATCTTCTTGTAGAGCTCGGTGGCGTCGATGTACACCCCGCCGTCCTTGCCGAGGCCCCAGCCAGTCTTCGGGCCTGCGCCTACTCCGTTAAGCGGCTTGATGTATGATCCCGTCGGCTCGCCTATGGCGATCTCGTCGGGGGCGGGCGCTCCGAACGCTGCGCCAGCCACTGCTGCCGCGGCCGAAATGGCGGCCGAAAACTTCAAGGCCATATTTTTCATGCGTATGCTCCTTTGCACAAATTATACCAATTAAACGCATAACGCACAATGCCGGAGGCTTCTGGAGATTGCGGGCAACTGATGCGACGGCGAGACGCCGTCGCTACATCGGCTTCGCGACGGGATGTGGCAATGGCGTCCCGCCATTTGCGAGCCAGAGCTGGTCGCACGCAAATTCCATGTGGAAGCCTGAGTATACCGCAAAGTGTTTTGGGGTTAATCGTCGCCGAAGATGATGCTGTACTTGAAGAACATCTTGGCGGGGATTGGGTCGAAGTTAGGATCGCAAATCCCAGTGTCGGGATCTACCGGCAACTTGACTGCATTGTCCCAGTCCGTGAGGTCTTCGGTGGCGAGCACCGTCACCGTCGCGCCATCGGTGTTCACTAAAGCCGGGAGCTTTACGACCGGCTTGCCGTTCGCATCGAACGTGATGTCAAGCAGCGGCTCGGCAAGATCTGCTGGGCCGATCGAGGGATCGATCCCGAAGACATAACGCACGCCGACTGGAATGCCCTCCACCATGTCTTCCGGTTTCGGCATGTCTTCCGGTTTCGGTCCGT
>CAMORM010000070.1 GCA_946623785.1 uncultured Verrucomicrobiota bacterium | reverse complement strand
CCGCGTCGTTCGCCACGTAGAAGCAGTCCACCAGGTTCAGCGTGTGCGAGGTCTTGGTGAGGCCGGTCTTGTAGTCGACCATCTGCTCGGCGTTGCCGTGGTCCGCGAAGATGAGAACGTGCGCGTCGAGCTCCATGAGGCGCGGGAGTATCCTGCCGATGCACTCGTCGGTGATCTCGACGGCGCGCGTGGCGGCCTTCTCGTCGCCCGTGTGGCCGACCATGTCGCAGTTCGCGTAGTTGACCACGATGAAGCCGTAGGGGTTGTTCTCGAGGCGCTTGAGGAGCTCGTCCGTCACGGTGTACGCGTCCATCTCGGGATGCGAGGCGAACGTCGCGGGGTCGAAGCGGCTCTTGACCTCCACCTGGTCCTCGCCTTCGCTCGGAGTGGTGGACTTGCCGTTGAAGAAGCTCGTGACGTGGCGGAACTTCTGCGTCTCGGCGAGGCGAAGCTGGCGGATTCCGGCCTTGGACACGACCTCGCCGAGGAGGTTGTCCATTCCGCCGCCCGCGCCCATCGCGCCGAGGAGGTACTCGCTGAATTCGTCCCAGTAGCGCGTGAAGCCGAGGAAAGTGACGTTCGGGCGCGCGCTGCGCTCGCCCGGGTAGTCGTCGCACACGAACGCCTGCGTGAGCTGGATGGCGCGGTCCTGGCGGTAGTTGGTGTGCATCACCACGTCGCCGTTCTTCATGCCGTCGTATCCGCCGATCACGTAGCACGGGATGTACTCGTCGGTCATCGGCGTGCCGTCGGGCGTCTTGCCGGACTCGTACTCGGCCTTGACGGCCTCCTCGACCGTGGCGGCCTTCTTGCCCTTGCAGCTGACGATGCAGTCGTACGCCTCGCTCGTGAGCTTCCAGTTCTTCACGCGGTCCATGCCGTAGTAGCGGCCCATCGCGGTGCCGACCGTGGCGTTGCCAACGGCCGCGAGCTCCTGCTTGAGGCGCGCCACGTACTCGAGCGTGGAGCGGGGCGGGGTGTCGCGTCCGTCGAGGAACGGATGCACCACGATGCGCCCTTCCGGGAACTCCTGACGCGCGCGCTTCATGAGCTTGAAGAGGTGCTCCTGGTGCGCGTGCACGCCTTCGTCCTGAAGGAGGCCGAAGAAGTGGAACTGGGAGTTGTTCTTCTTCCAGTTGGCGATGAGGTTCTGCCACTTCGGGCTCTTGAAGAGCTCGCCGGAGGAGAGGCCGTCGTCGATGCGCTTGAGCTCCTGGACCACTATGCGGCCGGCGCCCATGTTGAGGTGGCCGACCTCGGACGAGCCCTGGTAGCCGTCCGGCAGGCCGACCGCCTCGCCGCAGCAGTCGAGCAGGCAGTGGGGGTAGCGCGCACGGATCTGGTCGATCACGGGCGTCTTGGCGGCGAAGGCGCTGTTGCCCTCCTTGCGGGGGTTGACGCCCCAGCCGTCGCGGATAATCAGTACGACAGGTCTCATCTCAGGTCTCCCGGTTGGATCAGCCGTTGCGCTTCTCGAAGTCCTTCATGAACTCGACGAGACGGTCTACGCCCTCCATCGGGAACGCGTTATAGAGCGAGGCGCGGATTCCGCCGACGCTGCGGTGCCCCTTGAGGGACTTCATGCCGGCAGCGGCCGCTTCCTTCACGAACTGGGCCTCGAGCTCCTCGGTGGGCAGGCGCCAGGTCACGTTCATGTTGGAGCGGAACTCCTTCACCGCGGTGCCGCGGTAGAAGCCGGTGGAGTCGATGACCTCGTAGATCTTGCGGGCCTTCTCGGCGTTGAGCTTGAAGAGGTTCTCCTTGCCCATCGACTTGACCCACTTCATGACCTCGCCGAAGATGTAAATGCCCCAGGTCGGCGGGGTGTTGTAGAGCGAGTTCTCGTCCACGTAGGTGCGGTACTGGAGCATGGTGGGGAGAAGCTCGTTGCCCTTCGCGGCGAAGTCCTTGCGGATCGCGACGACCGCCATGCCGGAGGGGCCGAGGTTCTTCTGCGCGCCGGCGTAGAACATCGAGAACTTGTTGTAGTCGCGCTCGCACGAGAGGATGTCGCTCGACATGTCGCCGATGAGCGGCGAGCCGGTCTCGGGTATTTCCTTCATCTCGGCGCCGGAAATCGTCTCGTTGAGGCAGATGTGGCTGTACGCCGCGCCTTCGGTCCACTTGTACTCGTCGGCATTGGGCTGGCGGGTCGGGATGTCCTTCTGGCAGTCGGCCGCGATGTTGACCTCCGCGCCGCGGAGAACCGCCACCTTCTGGGCTTCCTTGACGGCCTTGCCGCCCCAGGTGCCGCTCTTCACGTAGTCGGCCTTCTGGCCCTTGCCGAGGAAGTTCATCGGGATCATCGCGAACTGCATCGAGGCGCCGCCCTGGATGAAGCACACCGACCAGTCGTCGCCGAGCCCGCAGAGCTCCTTGAAGGTGGCGATAGCCTCCTGGTGGATCGCGTCGTAGTCCTTGCCGCGGTGCGACATCTCCATCACGGACATTCCGCAGCCCTTGTAGTCAACAAGCTCCTTCTGGGCGTTCTGAAGGACCTCAAGCGGAAGAACCGCCGGACCGGCGGAGAAGTTGTATACGCGCGACATGGACTGATACTCCTTTGTGGTTTTGAAAAAAGCGGCGCGTATTTTACCGCTTACGGCATGTTTTGACAAGTGGGAAAATGCTTGTCTATAACTTCCGGGAGCCGTTTGTGTTGGAAACAACATCGACAACCTTGGACAACACCTGTCGACGCGGGCGAACGCGCCCGCGGCAGCAAAGGCCCCCGCGCGCCGGTTGGCGCACGGCCTAACGAAGGAGCGCGAAGCGCGTGAATATTTCCTGCGTGTAGAGGAGGAGCGTGCCCCCCATCCAGGAGGCGCAGGCCATGATGGTGAGCGAGATCGCGATGAGCTTGACCGCGAACCCGAGCGTCTGCTCCTGTATCTGCGTGAGAGCCTGTAGGAGCGACACCAGGATGCCGATCACCGTTGCCACGATGATCGGTATCAACGACAGCTGCAGCACCACTATGAGGCACTTGCGCGCGTAGTCCAGGAGTTCCGCCTGGTTCATATCAGGTACCCCCTCACGAGACCCTGGATCAGCATCGTCCAGCCGTTGACCATCACGAACAGAAGCAGTTTGAACGGCAGCGAAATCGTGACCGGCGAGACCATCATCATGCCCATCGCAAGCAGGATGTTGGACACTATGATGTCAATCGCTATGAACGGCAGGTACACGAGGAAGCCTATCTGGAACGCCTTCGTAAGCTCGGACACGCAGAACGACGGTATCAGGATGAAGTAGCTCCTGCTGTCCACGACGGCCGGCTGCATCGTCCCGTCCTCGTCCTTCGTTGCCCATAGTCTCTCGGCAGTGGACGTGAAAAACGCCACCTGCTTCGAGTCCGTGTGCTCGGCGAGCCAGTCGCGGAACGGCTCGGACGCCTTGGCGAGCAGCTCGGTGCGCGCCTCTATCTCCGGCTTGTTCTCCGCCATGCCCGTCTTGAACGTGTCCCACGCCTTGCCGACGCACGGCGCCATGATGTAGAACGAGAGGATCATCGCCAGCGCGTTGATCACCATGTTCGGCGGGATCGACTGGATGCCGAGCGCGTTGCGGATGAGCGACATCACGACGACGATCTTGAGGTAGCTCGTGGCGATCATCGCCAGAAACGGCAGAAGCGACAACCCTATCAGGACTACTATAAACGCAAATGGGTCTGTTTGAAACATCGTAGTGCCCTTGTCAGTTTTTCTCCACAATCTTGACCGCCGGCCGGTCACCCACCTTCGAGCGCGTGCCCGTGGCGATCTTCTCTCCGAAACGCACCAGGCTGAACGCACCGCTGTCCGGCACGGGAGGAAGCGCGTCGTCCGCCATCTGCGCGAACGTGAGCGAGGCGACCTCTGGCCCGAGGACGTGCAGCTGCCCGTCCAGGGGCTTCTCCACCGTCCACTTCGGCTCGGCGCCGTCCGGCAGCAGCACGAAGTCCCCCGGCGCAAGCGAGGCGAAGTCGTCGTCCGAAAGCGACACCGCCGCGTACTCAGCCTCGGCGGGGCGCTCGAGCGAACGGATGGACTCGTGCGACGGATCGAGCAGGTCCAGCCTGCCGAGCATGATCTCCATCGCCGGCGAAAGGTCGAGCGCAAATGACATCACCTCGCCGCCCTCTTCGAGGACAAACGTCTTGGGCACCCATGCGGGGCTGTTCGACGCAAGCCCCTCGATTGACAGCTGCTTCCTCGTGACGTCCTCCATCAGCTGCAGGAGCGGCCCGCACTCCTTCTCGACAAGCGCGAGCACTATCTCCTCCGGAAGCGCGCCGCGCTTGGACCAGAGCAGGTGCAGGTCGGGGAACGCCTCGGAGTCGAAGATTTCAAGGACATGGTGTTCGCCGTCGAACATGACGCTCAGCCGCACGGCGTCGGACTGCTCCGAGGCGGCATCTAACCTGAGCTTCGCGTCGCGGCCGTCGAACTTCACCGGCATGCGCCACGCCGGCGAGGCGAGCACCGTTGCGGCGTTCGCCTTCTCCCAAGTGGGCCATCTCCTCAATAGTTCGAATGCGTCCATTTCCGTATGGCTTTCCTGAGTTCCGTCATTCGTCGCGGATCCGCGACTTCCTGTCCACCGACACATTTACGGCAAAGCGGTGTATCCTCGCCGCAAGATGCTGCTCGAGCTGCGGGCGGCACTGTTCGATGAGCGCCGACATGTCGGCGTTTGTCGGCATGAACGACACATCCATCTGCCTGCCCGTCACGCCGATCCGTATCTCCGTGCCGTCGAGGACGTCCGGCTTCAGCTGGACCCTTATCTCGCCCTCGCCGCGGAGAAGCCCGGGCGAGACCAGTATGGCGTCCGCAACTGCCTCCGCTGCCTGGATAAGCACCTCCGAAGCGGACATCGCCTTCGTCACACGGTCCGCAACCTCGATGGTGCGAGCGCTCACCGCCTCGACCGACTGCACGCCCGGAGGATCCATCTGCACTGCGGACGGAGCTTCCTGCACGCGCGGCGCGATCCCCGCCGCTACGATGTTCTCCGCTCGCGCCTCGGGCTCGTCTTCAACCTCCTGCGCGTTTACGACAGGCTGCGGCCTGCCGGGCTCTGCCCGAGCCGGCTGCGCCTCTGCGGGAACGGCATCCCCGCCTGCAGCGGGAACAGCGGCACCAGGCTTCGCCGGTTCGTTCGCCGTCGGGACGGCAACGGGCCCAGCCGGTTCTGCAACGGCTACATCCTGCGTCACAGGGCCGAGAGCGGACGGCGCTTCTTTTCCGACCGGCGCTGCCGGAACGGTCGTTTCGCCAGGGACGTTCGCCTTCGCTTCGGGAACGGCAGCCGCCACAGCGCCATCTGGCAGGCCGGTTGCCGGCGCAGCGGATTCAGCATTCGCGGCTGGCGCAGCAGGAACGACAGGTGCGTCAGGCGCAAAAACCGGCGCAGCCGTAACAGTCGTCCCGGATGTCTCGACGGCCGGAGCGACTTTCCCCGTCTCAGACGCCTGCGGAACAACCGCAACCGCGTCATGACGAACGGCAACCGACTGCGGGGCCACATCAGGACGCACGGGCACATCAACGACAGAAACGACAGTCGCCGGACTGCCATTGTGCAATTCTGGTTTTGTGGTTAGGTGGTTTGGTGGTTGGGTGGTTAAGTCCTCTGGCTTTTGCGGCACGACGGAAACGCCATCGGCAATCACCGAAGCGTCGACTGTGTTTACAGGCACGCCGGAAACCTGTGGCGCAGTTGGAGCTGAAGCGGGAATTGACACTGCCGGCTGATCCAAGACAGGCGCTGTTGCTGGAGCGGAAGTCGATACTGCCGGCTGTTCGGAAACTGCGACAGTCGGCTGACCTGAAACAGGTACCGCAACAGGAGCAGGGACTGGCACCACAGGCTGTTCGGGAACAGGCGCCGCAACAGGAGCGTAGGCCGGCACCGCAGGCTGTTCTGGAACAGGCGCCGCAACAGGAGCAGAGACTGGCACCACAGGCTGTTCGGGAACAGGCGCCGCAACAGGAGCAGAGACTGGCACCGCAGGCCGTTCGAGAACAGGCGCCACAGTTGGCTGCGCGGGAACAGGCGTTGCTGCTGGCGCGGAAACCGGAACGGAGTCTACCGCGGCCATTGCGGCGGCAAACGACTTCACGGCCGTGTCGAAGGCAACCTCGATCTCGGCGTTCTCGGCCAGCGGACGGGCCATTGCGGCGCGAAACGCCTCGACGGCCTGGTCCGACGGCGCGGGCGTTCCGCGCGGCAGCACAGCCGCCGGAGCGCCGCCCGGCGCCGAAGGCGCGGCAGACGCCGCGTCAACCGCAACTGCGGGCGCACCCGCATCTATTGATACAAATCCTTCCATTCCTCAGTCTTCCTAATGTCCTTCAAGCATCCCCCGACTCAGTCCATCGAATCGTCGTCCTCGCTCAACTCGTGGAGCTTCTTGCCTGTAAACTCCTCCATCTCCGCGTCGGCCGCCATCTCCTGCATCTTGGCGTACTCCTCTTCCCACACCGACTTGTGCTCGACGATTTTCGCCAGGTCCTTCGACGCCGCCGCGAACCTTCCGCGCGCGACCTCTGTCTCCGCCTCGCGCTCCTCGAGCACGTGCTCTGCCTTGTGCTCCGCCTCCTCCAGCAGCAGCCCCTGCTCGTCGATCCCGCTCACTGCGGAACGCACCTGGTCCAGGTCTGTCATCGACACGACCCTGCCCATGACCGTGGCGAATATCTTGTCTCGCCGCTCTTCCTTCGTCTCCTCGAACTTCCGCCTCTCCTCGACCTTCTTCTCCAGCTCGTGCTGCGCCTGCGCGCGCGCCGAGCGGGCGGCCGCGAGCTCCGTCTGGGCGCGCTCCTCGCGCATCCCGCGGATCTTCAGCATGCTCTGCAGCGCGTAGGCCATCTTCCTTCCGTTTTCCTTCCTTCTTCACTCAGCTCACCGCCTTCTTCAGCCGCTCTATCGTGTCCCCGTACTCCGGACGCTCGTCGAGCCCCTGGCACAGGAAGGCGTTCACCGCGTCGATCTTGTCAATGGCCTCGTCCGTAGCCTTGTCCGCGCCCTTCTTGTACTCGCCGATGCGCAGCAGCAGCTCGACCTCCTGGTACTTGGCAAGTATCTCGCGCAGCTTCGCCGCCGCCTGCTTGTGGTCCTTCGGCACAATGGCGTTCTGGCAGCGCGAGATGGACGCGAGGATGTCGATCGCCGGATAGTGGTTCAGGGCGGCGAGCTTGCGCGAGAGGATGATGTGGCCGTCGAGGATCGAGCGCGTCTCGTCGGCGATCGGCTCGGTCATGTCGTCGCCTTCGACAAGCACCGTGTACAGCGCGGTGATGGACCCCTTTGCTGAGTTGCCCGCGCGCTCCATGAGCTTCGGAAGCTCGGAGAAGACGCTCGGCGGGAAGCCGCGGCGCGTAGGGGGCTCGCCGGCAGCGAGGCCGATCTCGCGCTGGGCGCGCCCGAAGCGCGTTACGGAGTCCATCATCAGCAGGACCTTCTTGCCCTTGTCGCGGAAGAACTCGGCAATGGACGTGGCCACGTATGCCGCCTTGAGTCGCTCCATCGCGCTTCGGTCGGAGGTCGCGCACACGACCACTGCCTTCTTCATGCCCTCCGCGCCGAGGTCCTTCTCGATGAACTCGCGCACTTCGCGTCCGCGCTCACCTATGAGCGCAAGCACGGCGACCTCTGCCTCCGTGTTGCGTATGATCGACGCGAGGAGGGTCGACTTGCCGCCGCCTGCCGCGGCGAAGATTCCCATGCGCTGCCCCTCGCCGCACGTTAGCAGCCCGTCTATCGCGCGCACGCCGAGCGAAATCGGCCTCGATATGATCTTGCGCTCGAGGGGCGACGGCGGGTTTGCGAACACCGGATAGTACGCCTCCGGGCGGATCGGGCCCTTCCAGTCGGCGTCGATCGGGCGGCCAAGCCCGTCCACGACGCGCCCGAGCAGCGACTCTCCCACGGGCACCATGTGGACGCGGCGCGTGGGGATCACCTCGGTCAGCGCGGAAATGCCGGTCATCTGCCCGAGCGCCGTCAGGAGCGCGGCCTCGCGCGTGAAGCCGACGACCTCGGCGCGCACCTCGAAGTTCTCCCACGGGTTGCGGAGTATGCACACCTCCCCGACCTTCACCCCGGGCACTGCGGCCTTGATGATGGTTCCGACGACCTGGATCACGCGCCCCTTCACTTCTACGGACTGCGCGTCCTCCACTGCCCGGTCCAGGACCTGCGTTATGTAGTCGAACGACCCTGCCATTTTCCGACCTTGACTTTAAATCCCTTCCCTGCCCGCCGATGCGTCAGGAGTTCCTGTCCTTCGCGAAGTTCTTCCTTATCGACTTCTCTATAGCCGCGAGCTGCCCGTCTATAGACGCCTCCACGCTTCCGGCGTCCGTCTCGACCACGCACGCCGTCCCTGCGAGATGCGGGTCTTCGACGACGTCCGCGAACGCGACGGACGGGAACTCGGCCAGAAGCGTCTTCATGCGTTCCTTCACCTCAGGCACCATCTCAGGCGCGACCTTGACTGTGATCTGGCGCTGGTTGCGGACGATCGCCTGCATCGCCTTCTTCACGATCTGGCACACAAGCTCCTTGTCGCCGATCTCGAGGATGCACTTCTTGAGCGCCTTGAGGACGACACCCGCCATCTTCTCCTCGACCCTCTCCATGAACGCCACGGACTCGTCGAGCAGGTCCAGCTTCTGGAGCAGGATCTCCTCGCGGCCCTCGGCTATGCCGTCCTCGTATCCGCGCTTCTTCTCGGCCTCGTACGCGCCCTTCGCATCCTCTGCGATCTTCGCGGCCTCGGCCTCTGCGGCGGCGAGTATCTCCTCGGCATTCGCGACAACGGCGGCGTCTTCGCCCTTGACGAGCGGAGTGCCGGACTCGACCTCGAAAGTCTTTCTTTTCAGCAGCAGCATATCTCGTACGCCTCCGGGAATTTGAGCTTGAGGAGCAGCTTGACCGCATCCTCGCAGCCCGGTGAATCCTTGTACTTGGCGAAGTACGCCTGGTAGCGGAACACGTCCGGGTAGATGCCGGGGTAGCGTTCCTTCAGCTCGCGCACGCGCGCGCCGTCCACAATCTTCTTCCAATCGTCGGCCTTGGCGATCGCCTCCATCCACAGCGAGACCATCTTCCGCGTCGCGGGGTCGAGGTATTCTAGCCTGCGGAGGTCGCCGGAAGGATAGACGGCAAAGTCGCCCGTGGCGAGGAACCTGTCCCTCACCATCTGCCACATCGGGCTTTTCACCAGCTCTCTTGCCTCTTGCGTCGTCATTTCACCCACGTCCTGCTTCTGCCCTTGGACGATTCAATGTATCTGCTCCACCTGCGCCGCGCGGCCGCGCCGCGTCCGAGCGCCAGGAGGGCGCGCGTCTCCAGCACAGCCTCGACGCGCGCAAGCTCCTGCGGGAAGTCCGCCGCCATCACGACCCTGAGCGCGCGGTCCGGCTCGCCGTCGTCGAGGAGCAGGTCCGCGAGCGCTGCAGCCGACACGCCGTCCCGCGGGTCGGCCTCCACGAGCGCCTCGCAGAGAGTGCGGGCGCGCAGCGCCTGACCGTGCCTCGCGAAGAGCCACGCCGTAGTCAGCAGGAACTGTCTGTCGTCCGCTTCCACCCGAAACCTCCGCTCACTTCTTCGGCGGCATGTCCTGGAACACCGTCACCGTGATCTTCTCGAACGCGAGCCCCTCGATCGAGTTCTTCACGAGGCTCTTTATCTGCGGAATCGCGTCCGAGAGGTCTGCGTCCCACCGCGAGCGCACGGCCACTGCCGCGCTGGACGGCAGGTTGTTCTTCGCGAACGGGTCGTTCTCCGGGAGCACCACGTGCACACGCGCGTCCACCACGCCGTCAATCATCGAAATCGTCTTCGCGAGGTCCTGTGCGATCGCGTCCATGAAGCGGATGCGCTCCTCGGACGGCGAGGAGACCATGCCCGTCTTCTTGAACACCTCGCCCACGCCCTTGAACTGCTTGCGCGGGAGGCCGAGCCGCTCGCACAGGTTCGCGGCGTCGGCGAACCTGGAGCCGTCGATCTGCACGTTCCAGGTTCCTTCGTCGCCGGGCGTCTTCGTGCAGGAGATGTTCTCCCCGAGAAGCGCCGCCATCACGGCGTTCGCCTGGCTCTCCTCGAGACCCGAGTAGAGCGTCGCCTGCTCTTCGCAGCCCGCGAGCAGAAGCGCCGCGGCAAGCCCCGCCGCGCAGGCGATCCTCCTTGCGAAATCCCTTGTGTCCATCGCAGCCTCCCTATCCGTTCTTCACAAGCGTGCTCACGGCGTCGCTCGCCTTCTTCGCCACGTTCACGACGACTTCCTGCTGGAACGAGAGGTTCGCCACCTCGTACTGCAGCTCCGACATCTCCACGGCCGACGGTCCGTGCATGCCGCGCAGCTCCGTGAGGGCCTTGATGCGGTGCAGCATGCCCTGGTAGTTCGCCTCCGCCGTCTTGAACGTCGCGGCAACGTGCGCCGCGAACGGTATGTCCGTTGGCGCCTGCGGCCCCATGGCCGCCTGGAACCGCTCCACTGCGGCCGGATCCGCCACCTGGGCGGTCTGCATCGCGCTCTGGGCGTTCTGCGCCGAGCCTGCCGCGCGCACCGCCTCCACTATTGCCATTTCCGTCATAGAGATTCCTCCTTACAGGTCCCCTAACAGGTCTTGCGCCATCCTTGCCGCCGCTGGGTCGTCCGTCTGCGCGGCAGCTTCCTCCAGAGGCGCCCTTGCGTCCTCCGGACGGTCCATCCTTACAAGGGCCATTCCCTTGAATGCCCTCAGCATGGCCGAGTCCGGGAACTTCTGCAGCCCTTCCGAGTCGATGAATTCCACCGCCTCCGCGAACTTCGTCGCGCTCATCAGCGCGATAGCCTTCGCGGTGGCGACGGAAACCTGATCGGGACGGAACCGCTCCAGCGCGGCGAGAAGCCTCGCCGCGGACCGGAAGCGGTTCCGCCCTGTCGCCATCATGGCAATCTTCAGGAGAAGCCTTGCTTCTTCTGCCGTCAGGTCGAACATCGAAAGAATCAGCGGAAGTTGGACGCAATCGAGTTGAGGGCGTCTCCCATGTTCTTCTGTATGTTCGTCATCGTCGTGAGCGCGAGGTTCCAGCTCTGCAGGTCGTACTGCAGCTGCTGGAGGTTCGCCTGGACGTCAGGGTGCTCCTGATACGTCTTGAGCGACTCCGCCAGACGGTTTTCCATCGTCTGCGCCGCGTTGATGAGCGCGGTGTAGACAGCGTCGGTGTGGATCTGCTCGGTAGCGCCGGACGTTACACGCGCCAGCTGCGTACCGACCCATTCCACGGTGGTGATTCCGGCGTTCTCGCCGGTGATTCCCGCTGCTCCTCCTCCTACTGCCATTTTTCTTTCCTCCTGTTTTTCTTTCTTTGTTCTTGTTTCCGATGTCCGACCACCCGGTCGGTCAAAAGACTTCCTTCTCCGCGTCCTTCACCTGGAGGCGCAGCAGCTTGCGCGCCACCGTTGTGGCCTCGCGCAGCTCCTCGCACTTCGAGTACTCCTCCGGCGGCACTCCCCTGCGGAGCGCCTCCTCGAGGCGCCGCGACAGGGCGAGCAGCACGGCGTCGTACCGCTCCATCGCCTCCATGCGGTTCTCTCCCGCCAGATCCTTCTCTATCTCCAGAAGCTCCATCTTACCGCTTTCCTCCGCAGGCTCACGGACGCCACTCGAACGTCTTCCCGGCCTCGCTCAGCACCAGCCTGTCCGCCTCGATCTTCTCCAGGATAGCGGTGCCGATCTGCGCGCCCTCCATCACCCTGTGGCCGTTGCGCATCACCACGCACGGATACGGGGACGTGAGGATTCCAGCTATCAGGTTGCCGGGACGCCCGACCGCCACCTCGCCGTCGGCCTTCTTCACGTCCTTGACAACCACGTCCATCTCCTTCACGAACGACGTCTCCGCGACCTCCACGGGGGCTATGCCGCCAACCGTGACCTGCGACGTGTCGAGCTTCTCGATGCCCCTGACGTCCTTGTCGAGCGCGCGTATCGCGCGCTCCAGAGCGGACGGGCTCGGCGCAAAGCCGGCGAGCACCACGGTGCGGTTCGTGGCCGCGACCGCCTTGATCGCGCCCTCTGTGAAGGCGAACAGGAGCTCCTGCGAGCTTGCGAGCATTGTTTCGTCGTCGGTCACGTCGAAAGCGCACGCAGGGTCCGCGGCAAGCGCGAGCGCACGGATCGCGAGCCTCTCGGTGCGCTTCCCGAGGTTGCCCTTCAGGACCGGCCTGCCGTTGTCCCCGGCAAGTTCGAGCCCGTGCTGCGAGGCTATGTCGGAAAGCGAGAGCTTCTCCTCGGCGCGGTACTGCTCGACCGCCTTGCCCCCGCCGACTTCGCCTTGGCCTCCGCCGACAAGCCCCTCCACGTATCCGCGGGCCGGCGGCCAGAACGTCCAGAGAAGCCAGGCAACGGCAACGAGGGTGGCAAGCACTATGACGAGCGAAAGTATGCACCCGAGGCATCCGCTCCGCTTCCGGCCGGTGCGCTCCCCGCCGGAGCCTTCCGCGGCGGGCTTGGCGCCGTCTGAGTCGGCTGCGGCAGGCGCATCGCCGCCAGCGGCGGCCTCTCCAGGCGCCGCCTCGGCGGGGCCGAACGTCTTCACGGGGCGCTTGAGCTCGCCCCACGGCGCGTCCGAGGGCCCGATGGCGACAGCCGTGGTGCCGAAGTCGCAGACCTCGAACAGCTCGAGCGGGCGCTGCGTGCCGTCGGGAGTGATGAGCGTCACGGAGTTCTCGGCGACGTCGAGCTCGAACGCCACTGGCGCGAGCGAGGCGTCGGCCAGCACGATGTCGCACTCGTCCGACGTACCGACCTTCACGCGGGTACCCGCGATGAGCACGATCTCCGCGCCCCTCATCGGCCCTTCGGTTATTTTCAGCAGGAAGTTCATTTGCGTTCGAGAAGTTGGTTAGTGTGCGTTTCAGACCTTGAGCCGCCCGAGCGGCTGGATGTTTATCTCCGGAGAGAGCTCCTGGAACGAGAGCACCGGGAGCTCGTAGTAGTCCTTGTCGATCATCTTGCGGAAGTAGCGGCGTATGTCCACCGAGACTATCACCACCGGCTTCTGCGGCACGCGCGACAGGTCTCCCACCGTGCGCTTCACGACGGCGAGTATCGCGCGGACCGTCTGCGGGTCCATCGCGAGGTAGCTGCCGCTCGAAGTCTGGCGGACGGACTTGCGGATCTTCTCCTC
>CAMORM010000069.1 GCA_946623785.1 uncultured Verrucomicrobiota bacterium | reverse complement strand
ATGAAGAAGGGTTTTACCCTCGTAGAAATCATGATCGTGGTCGCCATCATCGCCATTTTGGCTGCTGTCGCGATCCCGAACTTTCTGAAGTACCGCGCTGATGCGCGTTCTCAGGCATGTGTCAGCAACATGAAGCAGTTGCAGACGGCTGCGGAGAGCTGGCGCACGACCGGAAACCATGCAACAGATGTTCCGGACATTGCAGATTTGGTTAGCACGGCTTCCGATGCGTATATCCGTAAAGAAGCGACCGATTTCGTTTGTCCTGAAGTGGAAGGTGGCGCCTATGTGATTGGTACGGCCGATGGCGGTGCGATTACGGTGACCTGCCCGAATGCTGGTACGCATACGGACCACGTCCTCAAGCAGTAATCCGAACCTTGAGTTCGTGTCAGGAAGGGAACGGTTCAGCCGTTCCCTTTTTCATTGGTAGAACCAATACCCTGCGCTGATATGGTCCCCGAGAAGGGCGAGGCGGCAAGGCGATTGCCGAATCGCCGATCCCGGCAAGGTGAACGTGACGTCTGAAAAACCGTTTGTGGCATAGGCGATGGAGACTGGGTCGATGGCTTTGTCATTGACGAGGACGTTGAGTTTAAGAGGATTGGCGAATGCGTAGTTGGAAGAAATCCGTTCGCCTTGGTTCTGCGAGTCTTTCCGCGTGGGATAAGTGCGCATGACCACGACGGCGTCTTTCCCGGGTTCGAGGGGAAGGGTCATGGCATCTCCGCCCACGAGGAGCCGGGCCGCGTCAACGGCCGGTTTGCCGGCGAGGTCGTCAATGACGAGAAATGGATCCTGGGGGGGGCGCCCATAACGATCGATGACTTCATAGTCGACTTTTTTTTCGTTCTCGCTGTACCCCACGTCGACATGCTGGACGAGATGCTTGTCTCGCGGCACCTTCGCATGGGGAACGCTTGAGTGGTCAAACGCCGCCCAGTTAGCCTTGCGGACTTCGTATCCATCGGGGCCCGTCAGCACATTCTCGCCGTAACATGTCGTACGATGCCGGGCCGGGATGTCGAGGGACGGGTCAGGCTGCAGGAACCAGTAGTCAAAACGGGATTTGCGGTTGTGTTTGAGAGATTCATAGACATCAGCTCTCGTTTTCATGAAGAACTCCGGGGAGTAGATTCCGGAGAGATGGCGATAAGGGCGTCTGTTGAGTTCATAGGCGATTCCGCAATTGCCAAACGAGGCGACGGACGCGTCGGACGGAAGGGCGGCGTTGATCTCGTGGGCAAAAAGTCGGAGTCTGTCAGAGGCGGAAGCTCCCTGGTGGAATTGGCAGGCGGAAACGAATGCCGTTCCAATGAAAAAACTGAAAAAGACGACACTGGGAATGAATGCGCGCGGAATGTTGTGACGGGACCGTCGGGCGAATGCGGTCAGCCCTTCGGCAAGGAAAATGATGTAGAACGGGAAGTTCCACGCGAGATAACGGTCAAAGTTCGTCCCCTGCCACCCGCTTTGGGCAACAGTCAGCATCCCTCCGGTTACCGCAATGAGCATGACGCAGAGCCCTTGAACTTTAGATTGTCGCCAGGGATAGGCTAGAACGCCGATCCAGATGAAAACAGCAGTCAAAAGTACTGGGAATATGAATTGTCGCGGAGAAGATGTGGACAACCCGAACAGGTAGGCGTTGAGGATTTGCAGGACGTCATTCGCGGTTCGAATGACCGCAGCCGAAAAGGGAAAGGCCTTAAAATAGCCTTTATTCGCGACGCTTGAGAATTGGGCGTGCCCGGTAAGCGCGTAATTGAGCGCGAATACGCCGACAATGCTGAGAATCGAGAGGACGAGGATGGTCCAATCACCATGAGTCTTGCAAGGGGACTTCCTTTTATGGTCAAGCCATGAACGGAAAAACAGGATCATCCCGAACGCCATTACACACACCATACCTTCGGGGCGAATCCAAGGGGCAAGGATGAGGACTGGGCCGTAAAGCGCGGGCTTGTTGGCAGCGAGACCCCAGGCAAGAAGCGCACTTGCCGCCATCCAGCATCCGATGTCGCTTTGTGCCATCGCGCAAAAGGCGGGTTGTCCGGAAAGGGCGAGCAGAAGCGTGGCGGCGAGTCGGGCCCATGGGTGTTCAAGCCAGTGCCAGAGGGCTTGTCCCCATCCAAAGAGAAACACGAGATAGAAGAGCGCGTTCAGCCAGAAACCCGCCATGAAGAGGGCGTCGCCCGTGGCGCCGAAGGCGTAGGGGATGGCGAGAATGAACGGATAGAGAACGGAAGTCGTGCCCGTGCTGACGGCCGTCCCGGTCGAAAAGGAGAACGGGTGGCCTTCCACGATGCGCCGCGCGGCCTGGCAGTAGAGGAGCGTGTCGGGTTGCGGCACGGCCATGTTGCCGTCTGCCGAGGCGAGCATTCCGGCAAGATAATATCCGGCAACTTGAAGGAGCCCGATGCAGAGCATGAGCGCGGTGAGGGTTCTTCTTGAGGTCAATTTGTCAAGCATCACGGCATTTCTCCAAAACGGGTTTAGTATAACACAATGGCGGAGAGAGTGAAAGTGCCAATCGGCTTTGTCCCCCACGGTGCCGGCGATTTATGATATAATAAGGGCCGTGATTTACTCGTTGAGAAAATTAATCGCGTTCGTGTTCCTCGGCGGGATGTTCTGGTTCATCTATCAGGACTTGGACAATCTCGACAAACCGTGGTTCATGCACGCCCTTGGTCTGATCACGATCGTCTTCGCCTTTTTCTGGCTGCTTATTCCAATGATCGTGGTGCGGTTGCGCATTCGCCGTAGGTGCAAACAGAACAAGGAGCGGTACCAGAAGTGGCTCGCAGAGGGAGGTGTCGCGGCGATTCGTCCTCGTCCGGCAAGGAAGGTCCGGCTGGAGCCTATTGACCCCGATGAGCAGGTCTTCTTCCATGAGAAGGGCACACTTTATGTGGCGTCAGATGTAGAAATTGGCAGTTCGCGCTTGTCGAGTGCGCCGCCTGTCGGCAATATGGCCTCGCGGCCCGTGGGGCGGCCAAGCGACGTGGCGTTTCCCGGCCACCAGCATGACGGGCATGTCTGCCAGCGCACGCACTGTTCCTTCACGAACCGCCGCATCGTGTTTGCGGGGAAGGATCTCAACATCAGCCTCTCTTTCGCTGATCTCACGAAAACCATCGTCACGCCTGGAGGTATGGTTTTTGAGGTGTCGAATGCCCTGCGTTATGCTTTTACGTTCCAGAATCCGCTTGTCGCGGCAGATGTCCTTGCTTACGCCAGAACCTGATAAAATACTTGCTCGTAGTTTTCTTTATTAACATTTCAGAAGAATGTGCTATACTACGCTTTGCCATGGAAGACAAGGTTTTTGAGTTAGATGGCGTCAGTCGCACGTTCGGGGCCCTAAAGGCCGTTGACAACCTCACGCTCTCGTTGGGGAAGGGCGAGGTGACGGGATTTCTCGGTACGAACGGTGCCGGGAAAACCACGACCATCAAGATGCTGATCGGTCTCCTTCGTCCAACGGCGGGCACGGTACGACTGTTCGGCGGCGATCCGGCAGATGCCGCGACGCGGGTTCGCATCGGGTACATGCCGGAAATGGCGTACTACTATCCCTATCTCAATGTGCGCGAACTGCTTGCCTTCTACGGCGGCGTGTGCGGCATGGACAAGCAGACTGTCCGCACGCGCACGGACAAACTTTTGGAGGAGGTTGAACTCGTTGAGGCGGCGAAGCGCCCCCTTAAGACCTACTCCAAGGGCATGCTCCAACGGGCTGGCATTGCGCAGGCGCTCCTGAACGACCCCGACCTGCTCATTCTCGACGAACCGTTTACGGGACTCGACCCCCTCGCGCGTATTCACTTTCGCAAGCTGTTGATGAAGTTGCGGGATCAGGGCAAGTCCATCTTCTTCTCCTCGCATGAACTGGGCGAAACGGAGCTTTTGTGCGATAATGTGGCGATTATGAAGAATGGCCGGTGTATCTATCATGGCCCCGTGGACCGCCTTGCGGGCGACGGCGGCGGCAATCTGGAACGCTTGTTCCTCGACGTCTTGGAGAAAGGAGGCGTGGCATGAGAGGATGCATGAGGCGAATCGGCGCGCTTGTGAAGCTGTCCCTGCTGGAACTGTGGCGACGGAATGACATGTTCGCCCTCCTCGTTCTGTCCCTTGTGTTGCTCGTGCCACTTTCCATGGCGCGTCCATTCGGGGCGTCTGGCGCGACGCGCTACTTCGATGAGGCGGCGCTCCTGCTTATGTGGGGGTACTCGCTTTTCATTTCCCTTGGCATTGGCGGACGCCTCTTCACCAGTGAATTTGCGAATCGCACCGTGTATCCGCTCTTGGCGAAGCCCGTCTCGCGTGGCGAACTGCTCGTGGGGAAGTACCTCGGGGCCGTGGTGGCCTCCTGGTCGGCCCTCGCGTTCTTCTATGTCCTGTGGGCAATCTCTTCCGTTTTGCGCGGTGGGGAGTGTCTGACGTTTTGTTTCTTTCAGGCGGTCGTGCTTCACGCCCTGTTCGTGGCGCTCGCCGTTGCGGCGGCCTTGGCGGGATCGTTTCTGCTGACGCCGTCCGCCAGCACGACGCTTCTGGCAATCCTCTTCCCCGCCATGTTCTTTTTCGGGAGGCGGCTTCCCGATTATGCCGAGAACGTCTCGGGCGTGCTACGCGGGCTTGTGAACGTCGTCTACTGGCTGGCGCCGCACGCCGAATTCTTCGACATGCGGCAACGCCTCGTACACGGGTGGGGCGGCGTCGAGGCGGGGGTGTTTCTTGCCGTCGTCGGCTACGCGATTTTCTATTCGGGCGCCTTGCTGCTGGGCGCGCGCCTTCTCTTCAACCGCAAACGCCTGTGAAAAGACTGTTTCCATACGGCATGCTGACGGCCCTCGCGTTGTGCCTGGGGCTCGTCATGCGGATCGCGCCTGCCCGGATGCCGCAGGCGCTTGGAGGGGGGGACTTCCTCTCCGTCCTGCTCGGCGACGCCAAGAAGGACATTTCCGACGCGATGGTCCATGAGGCGGACAGCTACTTCCACGGGGGCGTGGACATGGACTGCCATCATCTGCACGGGGGGCACCACCACGACTCCGGCACTTGCTGTCACCACGACCACGGGCACGATCACGACGCAGATTGCGACGACCATCACGAAGGGGCATTTGATCCATGGCGTTGGATCAACGTCCATGTTCGCGCGCCGGAAATTGACCGGCACTTGTCAACCAAACAGGCCGTGGAGATGATGCCGTGGTTCTGGATCGCGGTCAAGGCCGATCCGCACAATGTCGAGGCGTGGAGCACGGCGTGGTACACGGCTTCACATGTCATGAAGGACGAGGCGCTGGCCCTTCGAATCGCCGTCGAAGGGCAGAGGCTCAATCCCGAGTCGCTCGAAATGGCCTGCGTGCTGGGGCGCGCCTATCGTGCCGAAACCACACGCGATTCTGAGAAGTCGGAGGAGATGTTCCGTCGGGTCGTCGAGATGGCGGAGGGAACGCAGGACTTGGCGGAAAATGACAATCAGGCCTTTTTCTACTCAGTAGGGTGTCTGGCCGATTCGGCGCAACGCCGAAAGGACGTTGCCGCGCTCGCAAAATTGCTGAATGCGGCGAGCCGGATTAACCCCAATCACCCGACCACCAGATCCATGTCCCAAACGCTGAAGGAGCTGGGAAGGGGGTCGTGAGACATGAGACAAGGTCAGGTCTTTTCCTTGTCCCAACTTGCCTTGGGCGGGGCCTTGTCGCGCCATTCCTGGAGGGAGATCATGTTGCCGGCCTTGGTGTTGTTGGCCAAATAGGCCTCGGCTACATACTCGCGCTTTTCCTTCATCTGCGCGAGGAGGTTGCGGATCTCCACGGTTGCGTCATAGCAGATGTCAAGCACCTGCTTCTGCAGTTCGGGGTCTGTCCCCGGCATCTTGAGCAGCTCAATGCTGCTGAGCAACACCTGGGCGGGTTGCCCCAAGGCGTGGCAGAACCCCGCGAGGGACTCCATCACGACCTTCGATCGCTCAATCTGCACCTCGGCCAAGGCGAGGCGACTCGCCATCTCTTCTGTTGACTCTTCTGCCATAAATAAAACACTAGCACAATCCGTACCAACGGGGCGTTGACGCATGGCACGATTTTTGCTACACTTTGCTGTGGATGAAACTGCAATTGACAAGATCGAAGACGATTGAGATTGACTTCTCGCGTCTTGGTGGCGGCGGGCGGGCCCCGTCGGACGTCACGGGCGTTGTCTTGAATACGGGCGATGCGCGGGGATGTCCGGCCGTGCGTCTCGTCCACAAGAAGAATGCGTGGCGTGTCGCGGCGGCGGGTTTTGTGCCGGCACCGGTGGACCCTTTGCCGGAATCGTGGGATGAAGCCAACAAGGCTCAGGTTGCGTGGTCTCTGCCGGTGGCGTTTCAGGCGCCGCATGCGGCGCTAGCTGTTCAGTCTCCGAACATGTTTACGCGCCAGACGACGTCCGATGCTTTGACGATGGATCTCGTCCAGACGGCGCCGAAAGTGGCCGTGTCCCCGCCGCCGCGCAAGCTCGGCGTGCGGCGTCTGGAGAAAAAGCCTGCGGCGTCTGCGGCGAAATCGACCGACGCGGCGGGGAAAGACAAGGTGTTGGACGTGGTGCCGGGTATCCCGACGCAGTCGAACGGCGTGCGCTTTGTGATGCAGCCTTTGGCGGAAGACTCGTTCGTGGTTCAGTCGGGTTTGCCGGAGTTTCAGGTTCTGTGGCTTTCCCATTTGTTGCCCGAAGGGCGGCGTCCAACGGCGTGTTCAATCCAGACGTTGCCGTCGGCGCTGTTGGCGTCGTTGTGCGAACAGCCCGCGTTCAACGCGGCGGGCGGCACGGCGTTCGCGATTTATGTCATGCGCACGTCCGTCTATCTCGCGGGGTACAAGGAGGGTCGGCTGCTGTTGTTCCGGTCCTGTCCCGGCGTGACGGGCTGGGAGATGCTGCGTGAAGGCGTGAAGTTGCGCCTGGGGCTTGAGGACGAGATGGTGGACGAGATTCTCGACGACGCGCTCATTGATCCGCGCAGCGCGATGGAGCCGTTCGTGCGCCCGATTCTCCAGCAGCTGGAAATCTCGCTTGACTATCTGCAGAACCGGCACAACCTGCGGATCGACAAGGTGTTCATTATGGGGTTGCCGTCAGGGGCGCGCTATTGGAGCCAGATGGCGGAGGAGACGCTGCGCATGCCGCTCATCGCCCCGTCTGTGTTCGACGGCTTCGCGTTGCCGCCGAAGAATCATGAACTTGCGGAGTTGACGCCGTCGAAGTCGCAGGCGTTCCTTGCGGCGCTCGGCGCCGCCCGCGCAGCCATGGAGGAGCAGGCATGAAGGCGCCGAATCTCCATTTGAACCTGCTGCATGCGAGCGAACGCCAGTCGTCCTCTCCCGTGCGCCTGCGCGTGATGTTGCCGATTTTCGCGGCGTTGGCTTGCGTGGGGTGCCTCGTGTGGTGGGGCGTGCTGGCGGGCCAGTTGATGCTCGTCAAGGCGCAGTCGGCGTCCATTCGGCAGGATCTCGCCGCCAAGAAGGCCGCGCACGGGGGGATTCTGCGCGAGATGACCGCCGAGCGCGAGACGCAGGCCGAGCTGGACCAGTTGACGATGTATGCCCATGGGCGCCGGACGTACGGGAACTTGTTCAAGCAGTTCGCCGAGGTCGTGCCGGAGGGGGTGCAGGTGCTGGCGCTTGAAATCCCCGAACCGCCCGTGCAGAACCTGCTGCCGCCCGGCGCCAAGCCCGGTCCGAAGGTGAAGCCGCTGCTGGGGCCGACGAACACGGTCGAAGGCGTAACATTGCGCATCATTGGCCGCACGGTGAAGGAAACGCCCGTCGAGACGATGATGAAGGCGCTGGAGGAGCCCGCCTTCACGAACGCGCTCGTCATCGCCAAGGACGTGCCGGCCGAACAGGCCAGCCCGCGGATCCGTTCGTTCCACCAAGACACGTCTCCCTCCAGTGACGGTGCGCGCCTGCTGGCGTTTGACATCGAGTACCGTTGCACAGAGAGGAGGTTCGAGAAATGAAAACGGAAACGTTCCAGGATCCTTCGGTGCTGATGAAGCGCGCGATGTTCCGGTTCGTGGCAATCGGAGTCGTGGCCGCGTTGCTGTACCTGTTCTGCGTGGAGCCGTGCCAGACCTCCCTTCGGAAGGCGCGGGCGGAGAACGAGAGCCTGAAGGGGCAACAGACGGGGATGTCCCGCGACCTGAAAGGGGCGGTGAAGGTGAAAAGCCGCCTGGAGGCGCTCCAGGCCGAACGTCAGGTCTATTTGAACGGGTTGCTGGAACCGTTGCTGGAGTCGTACGCGATGCGCGCGAAATCGCTCCTCGACCCTCTGGCCGCCGACGTGGGGCTGACAATCGGCGACTTTGTGGAACTCCCGCCGCGCCGTCTGCCTTTGCCGAAGCCACAGGCTCCGCAACTTTATGCACGGAAGCCCATTCGCCTGACCTGCACGGGGTCGTACGCCACGATCATCTCTTTTCTTCTCCGCGTGGAGGAGAAGATTCCGCTGGTGACGTTGGAGGCGTTTTCGTTGAAGACGCAGAAAGACCCTGACAACCAATCGGCGACGATTGTGTTCGAATGGCCGATCAAGGGAGAAAAGGTTCCCGTCGCTGCGGCGAAAGGGGGCGTGAAGAAATGAAACGACTTCTTCTGGGATTCGTGTTGTGCGCAAGCGCGGCGTCGTCCGCCGCCGACGGGGTTTCCACCAACGGCGTGCGCAACCCGTTCTGGCCGCTGGGGTACGAAGGCGTGCGCGAGACGATTTCCTCCTCCGTCCGCGAGCGCCCGAAGCCGGCGGCGCCCGCCAAGACGTCTCCGGCCCGTCCGGCTCTCACGGCGTCCGAAAAAACGGCGCGCGCGGCCGAGAAAGCTGCCGCCGAGAAAGCCGCGAAGGCGGCCGCCGAGAAGGCCGCAGCGGAAAAAGCCGCGAAAGAGGCCGTCAAACGCGTCGAGGCCGAACGGAAGAAGCGCGAAATCACGTCCGTCCACTGGGAGGCCGCGAAGGCGGCCCTGAAATTCGGCGGGCGCGTGAAACTGCGCGAAGAGGACGTGCTCCAGAATACGAGCGTCGTCATCAACGGGAAAGTCTATGCGGACGGCGACCTCGTCTCGTTTACCCACGACTCCCGCCGGTTCACCTGGCGCGTGGAGGGCCTGACCGACAGGAATACGCTGAAACTTGTGCGCATCCGCGCGAAATACCTTGAAAAGCCCGGTGAAGCCGGCAAGAAATCTGATAAAGGAGCCAATCCATGAAACTGAAAGTCGAAATCTTGATTGCATGTGTCGCGCTGTGCGGTGCCGCGTGGACAGCCGAAACCGAAAAGAAGACGGCGAAGCCCGCCCCGGCTCCGGCCGTCGGTATGTCCGAGACCGATGAGATCGATCTCAACAAACTTGACGACTCTGCCGACGCCGCGCGTAAGGCGCCCACGGTGACGATGACGCCGCCGCCCGCCGCGACCGTGTCCTCCCCCGGACCGACGAACGCGGCCGACAAAGCCGAGGCGCCGGGGGTTGCGCCGGTCATTTCCACGGGGCTCGTGGACATCGACTGCGACGACGCCACGCTCGCGGACATCCTGCGCCAGTTCCGCAAGACGACGGGCGCGAACATCATTTCGTCCGATTCATCCAACCTCCAGCAACGCGTGTCCGTGTCGCTCAAGCACGTGCCGTGGCTGGATGCGCTGCAGGCCATCTTGAACTCGAAGAAGTTCCGCCTCGAGCCGCGCGGCGAAATTTACTTCGTGAGCGAGGACAAGCAGATCGAACCCGTCTTCACGAAGACGTTTTCGCTGAATCACGCTTCGGCGAAGGAATTGGCCGAATTGTTTAACACCACTTTGGGTACAACGGGCCTGAGAGATCCGAAGACGGGCAGACCGCAGACACGCCAGATCGCCACGGCGTTCGAGGGCGCGAACGTGGTGGTGGTGACGGCGTCGGAGAAGATCCTGTCCGACTGCGAGCAGATCATTCGCTCCGTCGACAAGGCAATCCCTCAGATCTACATCGAGGCGCGTTTCATCGAGGTGTCGAACGAGGCGATGCACAAGCTCGGCATGCAGTGGAACCAGCTGGAAAGCTGGGGCGCTACCGTCAAGAACCTCGAAGGCGGCTGGTCGTACAACAACGGACGGGTCGGCAACTACGGCACGCGCGTGGCGAGCAGCACGTCCTCATCCAATACGTCCATCGACGGGGATGGTAAGTCCACGGGCTCCTCGTCGGCCAATCAGACGATCGAAGCCATCACCCCGACGGGCGTGGGTAATGCCATCTCAGGGTCGTCGTTCAACCGCAGCGTTGAGGACATGTCCTGGCGCAACGCGCGTGGCTTCTCTGGGCAGCTTTCGGTGGATGACTTCCGTCTGGCAATGAGCGCGTTTGAGCAGATGGATGACGTGAAGGTGTTCTCGAACCCGAAGATCATCGTGTCAAATGGCAAGGAGGCCCTTGTTGACATGACCACGAAGTTCCCGAACGTGCGTGTGCAGGCCACCCGCAACACGTCGAACGGGTCCGATTCCCTTGATATCTCTACTCAACTCGAAGCCATCCCTGGCGAAGACAAGCTGATGTTTGCCAAGGAAGTGTTCTTCGGATGGGGCATCACGTTGTCCGTCAAGCCGCGCATTTCGCCCGACGGCCTCATCAACGTGGAGATTGTTCCCACGATCAGTCAGCTCGATACCGATGTGACGCCGACGGGATTCTACCAGGTGCGCGGCGGCGACTCGTCCGCCTATTCCTCCTATCCAGTCATCCAGGTTAAGCGCCTGACGACCGACTTCACGATGAAGGACGGCGCGACGGCCGTGATCGGAGGCCTGTCGAAGACGACCGAAGAGGATGTTGACTCCGGTATCCCCTATCTGCGGAAGATTCCGTGGATTGGTCCGAAGATCTTCGGTTGGAAGAGCCGCGGTAAGGTGCAGAAGGAAATCATCGTGTGCGTAACGCTCGGCATGGCCGATCCGGCCGACCTTCCGGCGGACGTGGGACTGCCGAAGAACGCGATCGTCGGCCGCGAGTACGTAACGGGCCGCAAGTTCGAGCCGGGCGACCGCGTCGGCGGCCTGGCCGACGTGATGTCACTCGATATGCGCCCAATCGAGGAGAAACAGGCGGATAACTCGCGCGGATCCGGTACCGTGACGATCACGCCCGTGGTCGAATCCGGGAAATGAGCGTGCAGGGGGGACTGGGTAGATGACCGATATTCCGGGTTTTGACTTTGGTGCTATTTTGCAGACGAGTCCAATCGTGCTGGGCATGACGGAGGGTTCGCCTGAGAGCGTGTTCTCGCGCCTGTTCGACGCGCTCGTGGCGGAGAGGCGTCTGCCGGTCGACTTGCGCGAGAAGGCGCGGGCCGCCGTCAACGCCCGCGAACAGGCCGGTTGTACGGCGCTCGCCAACGGCATCGCGATTCCGCATGGCTATCTGGACGAGGTGGAACGCCCCGTCGTCGCCATCGGCGTCCATGCCCGCGGCGTGGACTGTTCCTCCATCGACGGGCAGCCCTCGCGCATCTTCATCCTGCTCCTGAACCATCCCGGATCGCGCGACCACATCCGCTTCCTGGCGGCCGTGAACCGCCGCCTGATCATCCCCGAGATCCGCGCCGCCATCTTGGTGGCCCAGTCGCGCGACGAGGTCCTGCATCTCCTCGCCGGCTGAATTCGGCACGTGTGAGAACTTCTCATTTCACACTCATAACTTTTCGTTTTTTCTCATTGCCCCCATCGGCGACGGGTGGTAGAATTCTTTTGTCCAACGGATAAGGAGATACAGAAATGAACCGCAAAATCGAACTCAGCCCTGTGCAGGGCTACAACAAAATCTTTGATGTCGGCGAATACGACATGAAACTGACGAAATTCGGCTTGATCAAGCTCGCGAACGGTACGTCCTACGCGGGCGAGACCGGCGAGATGGAAGTCGCCCTCGTCCTCATGGGCGGCAACTTCGCCGCGAAGGGCGACGGTTGGTCGTTCGAGGTGACCGACGGGCGCAAGAATCCTTTCACGGGCAAGCCCCACTGCCTCTACCTGCCGCGCCACACGGCGTACACGCTCACCGCGCTCTCTGACGTGGAACTCGCCTACAACGCCTCGCCCGTCACGCGCGACACGGCGAAGCCCACCCTCATCAAGCCCGAGGATACGCGCCATATCTCGCTCGGCAAGGACAACTGGACCCGCACCTCCGAGATCATCCTCGACGAGAAGTTCGACTCCGAGCATTTCTACATCGGCGAGGGCATGATTCCGAGCGGCAACTGGTCGGGCTATCCCAGCCACCGTCATGATGTCAACAATCCGCCGGCCGAGCTGGACATGGAGGAAACCTACTTCTACCTCTTCGACCCGCCCCAGGGCTTCGGCTTCCAGCGCGTCTACGCCTCCGACGGCAGCTGGGACGAGGCGTACCCCGTGAAGGCGTACGACACCGTCGCCATCGCCGAGGGCTACCACCCGCTCGTGGGTGCGCCGGGCTACCAGATGTACTATCTCTGGACGATGGCCGGTTCGCAGGGCCGCGGCCTCATCTCCTCGATGGACCCGCAGCACGCATGGGTGAAGAACGCCTAACGCGGTGCCCATAATGAAGGTCGCAGAATTCGGAACGACGTCCGACGGCCGCCCGATCACGTCCTACACGCTGACCGGCGGCCGCGGCGCGGAGCTGGAGGTACTGGACTACGGCGGCAAGGTCCGCCGCCTCTCGGTGCCGGATCGCCACGGCACCTGCGAGAACATCGCGATGTCCTTGGATTTCTCGAAGCCGGGCTTCGGGGGTTCGCTGATCGGACGCTACGCCAACCGTCTCGCCGGCGGCAAGTTCTCGATCGACGGCACGGAGTACACCCTGCCGACGAACATCGCGCCCGACGGCATGCCGTGCCTTCTGCACGGTGGCCCCGCAGGATTCCACGACCGCGTCTGGAAGGCGCGTCCGGTGGAGTCCGCCGACGGCGAGGCGTTGGAGCTGAGGCTGCTGAGCCCCGACGGCGAGGGCGGCTTCCCCGGCAACCTCGATGTCACGTGCGTCTATACGTTCACGCGTGAGAACACGTGGCGGATCGAATGGACGGCGACAACCGACAAGCCGACGCCCGTCAACTTCACCCACCATGTGTACTTCAACCTGAGCGGCGAGGCGCGGAAGCCCGTCACCGAGACGGTGGTGGCGATTGCGGCGGACGGCTACACGCCCACGGGTCTGGGGGACATCACCACGGGCGCAATCGGCAACGTGGCCGGCACGCCGTTTGACTTCACGGCCCCGCATCCGATCG
>CAMORM010000068.1 GCA_946623785.1 uncultured Verrucomicrobiota bacterium | reverse complement strand
CGCGCCCGGCGTTCCACCCGCCGGTGAAGAAGCCTCCTGAGGCAACCTGCTCGCCGCCCTGCGCGATCGTGTAGGAATACTCGGTTCCGGGAGCGGTCGCGACGCTGAACGTCGCCTCGCCGTTCGCGTCCGCCGTTGCGGTGGCGGTGGTCGTGGTGCCGTCGGCGGCTGTTGCCGTGAGCGTAAGGACAACACCCGATGCCGCGTTTGTCACCGAGACGACACGGTTGGTCCAGTCAAAGCCGGGCGTGTCGGACGCAAAGGCGATTCGCGGCGTCGGCGGTTCGGGAGGAACCTCACCCATAATGGCATACGTTGCGAAGTCAGCGTTTGCGATCGTGTCGTGCGTCGCCTTGATCCAGTCGCCTGAACGCACGGCCTTCGAGATGCGCACCTCGTCGATCTTGCCGGGGAAGTTGCGAGAGTCGCCCATCTGGAAGTTGCCGAGATGCAGATCCGCGGAAGCGGACTTGATCTTGTTGGTGACAGCACAGGTGCCCGCCATCTTGTTGGTGCCGTTCTTGTAGGTCTCCGTCTTGCCGGAATTGAACGTGAACACCTGGTGCGTCCAAGAGTTCGACGGCACAGAGGCTATCGAGACGCCGGCGCTAGTAGTGGAGGTACCGTTGGACGAGACATATATAGCCGTGCTGGAACCATTGTCATAGAGGTAATAGGAGCAGTCCTTGATCGCCGAATCCCGATTCCGCTTCGACAGGAAAGCGACGGCCTTGTCGCTGCCAGTCGGCCTGGTCGCCAAGTATGTCCACGCCTCAATAGTGCACTTAGCGAATCCGCTCAGGTTGTTGGTGGTAGCCGCGTCGAGCATTCTGCCTTTGCCGGTCGCACCGAAGTCGACGGAACCGCCAACGATGCCGGAGGACGCGTAGCCAATTCCCGTGCCGATCGCGGCGGAGAAGTCGCGGGACCTCTTGCTGGACTCCTTGAGCGGAAGCGCCGATTCGCCGAGATGCCACACGCCGACGTAGTTCGAATCCCACACATCCTTCGGGTTCACGACCGGCGGATTCGCGCAGCCGTAGCACGCGGTGATCGTTGTCGTCGTTCCCGTGAGCTTCGGAACCTTAACCCACACGGTCGAGACGCCGTTCGGGTTCCACGTGTCGATCTCGTGCGGGATGAGCTTGCCGTTCGAGGCCATGAAGCGGAGGTCTCCGCCGTTCGACTGCTTGAAGTCGGAGTAGCTGAAGCCATTGATCGCCGTCGAGAGCTTGACGAGCACCGGAAAGTTGGTCAGCGTGCTGGTGCCGGAGTAGCCGTTGAAGGTGACATCCACCTTCTTGGCAAAGATCGACGTGTCGAGCGTGCCGTACGAGACCGACGGACCCTGGTCGACCGCGGGAATGGTGACGTTGAAATGATTCGTCTTGAAGTCGTAAAGCCGATCGGCGATCCACTCCTGTGCGGTCCACGCGACCGAGCCGTGATCTGTGTTTGTGTAGACCTTCGCGCTGTAGGGGATGCCCGCTTTCGTGTATCGGTTGGTGAGGTCGATGAAATTCGAGAGCGGCACAAGACTGTCCGAGGAACTCTCGGTCGGCGTATCGTCCGTGCATCCGTAGGCAAAGATCGCCGGGCAGGTATTCCTGGTAATATAGAAATTCGGCGCCCACGCCTGCATATCCGCCTTCGCCTGCTCATAGGTCATGCTCGAGTCCATCCAGTCCGAGCCGGTAAGCCAGCCGAACACCTTCTTGAAGCCCTTCATCTCAGGGGAATATGCCGCTATCAGATCGAACATAGGAGAAAACATCATTGACGCCATGCTACCTCCTGAAAGATCAGTAGGCCCCACGTCGGACATCACGCAGGAGATGGGCAGAGGGTGCGTAAGCGGAGCCAGCCCGACGCTGCTCATTGGAAGCGGGTTCGCCTGGTCAAAGGCGTAGCACATCGCAAGGTGACCTCCCGCCGACTCGCCGCCGATCACGATCATGTTAGTCGGCACGTTGATCTTCGGGAGTTCGGTCTTGAGGTAGGCAAGCATCGTGTCGACGTCCTTGAGCATGTGGCCGAACGTCGCGTTCGGACGCTCCGTAGCATTGCTGTCGGTGAGGACGTCGTTCTGAAGCTGGTAATTCATCGTGATGACGAGATACCCCTTGTTGGCGGTGTACTGGAGGATGCCTTCGCAGGAGACGTCCTTGTCGTACGGCTGGCACCAGGCGCCGCCGTGCAGGAAGAGGAACACCGGCATTTTCGAACGCTGGTCGACCGACGTGAAGAGCGAATTCTTGACGTAGATGTTGTAATATGTTCCGGAACGGTGAGTGCCAGTCCCGCTCCCAGTGTATCCGGAGCCCTCGTTCGAAAGGTCGTTGCGCGTCGAGTATGCGAGATCCCTGTAGACGCGAAGGGAGCCATCCCACTGCGACTCGTACGATTTCGTGCCGAGGGTGGCTAGGTCGGTCGGGGTGAGGGCGAACGCGTGCGCGGCGCAGAGCGCCATCGCGGCGAAAACAGCGGCATGAATTGTTTTCATGCCGCTATTCTACCACAACCCGCGCCGGCGCGGAGCAGTTGACATGTCAACTTTATGCTGATTGTCCACAAAGCCCAAAGGGCCGGGGAACGGGCATCAGCAGACGCCCCGTGTGGAGTGGCGGTAGAACGCCACGAGCTCCTTGATCTCGTCGAACTGCTCCACGTCGTTCTCCACGCGCTCGAGCGCCTGCGAGCGGTTGAGCCCCTCGCGGTAGATGAAGCGGTAGGCCTCCTTGAGCGCGCGGATGACGTCCTTCTGGAACCCGCGGCGCGTGAGGCCCACGACGTTCGGGCCGATCGCGCGCAGCTCGCCCTGCACCTGGTCGCAGAGCATGTACGGCGGGACGTCCTGGCGGATCTTGCACATGCCGCCGACCATTGCGTGCTTCCCGACGCTGCAGAACTGGTGGGACGCCGAGCAGCCGCCGACTATCGCCCAGTCGTGGAGATGGACGTCTCCGGCGAGCTGCACGGAGTTCGAGCATATCACGTGGTTGCCGAGGATCACGCCGTGCGCCGCATGGCAGTAGGCCATGAATAGGCAGTCGTCGCCGATGATCGTCTTCTCGCCGTCTGCCGTGCCGAGATGGACGGTGGCGAACTCGCGTATCACCGTCCTGTTGCCAATCTCGACGTAAGACACGGACCCGTCCTTGTACTTGAGGTCCTGCGTCTTCATGCCGATGAGCGCATAGGGGAATATCTGGCACTGCTCGCCTATGGTGGTGTGGCCGTCGATTATCGCGCCCTGCCCGACCGTAGTCCCCGCGCCTATCTTGACGTTTGCCCCTATGGTGGCGTACGGACCCACCGTCACTCCGTCGCCGAGCTGGGCGTTGCTGTCGACCATTGCAGAGGGATGTACGGTTGTCATAGGTGGATTTCCTTTCGGTGTTTGGATGTCAGAGGTTCTTGGGTATGAGGTACGACGCGAGCGCGAGGCACGCGGCCACGGGCAGCCAGATGAGGCACTCCGGGTGCACGTGGTAGTTCTTGGAGAGCGACAGCATGAGGATCACGACAAGGTTGTAGCCGAGCGCAACGGCCAGCGATATCGCCATGCCGATCGAGGACTCCCTGCGCTGCGCGCGTATGCCGAGCGGGATGCCGACAAGCACGAAGCACACGGACGCCATGGCGAACACCCAGCGGCGCTGGAACTCCGTGCGGATGTCGCTCAGCGACCTGCGCAGGCCGCGCCTGCCCTTGTCGAGCTTCGCCTTCGCCTCCTTGTCCCCGCCTTCGTAGGCCCGGCATTTGGCCGTAGCCTCGGCGACTTCCGCCTTCAGGCTCTCGATCTTGCCGGAAATCTCCGAGAAGCGCATGTCCTTCTCCTTGCGGTGGCGCTTCGACTGCTTGATCGCGTTCTCCACGCGGTAGCTGAAGCGCGCGGCGTGCCCCATCTGGCGGTGATCCTCGTCCAGCGGGTCTATCGTCATGTCGCGCAGGTCGAGAACCACGTCCGTCCCCTCCTTCGTGACCATTGCGCGCGTGGCCGTTATGAGGCGCGGAACCTTCCCGGAGTAGTCCCACACGCACAGGTCGTGGAGCCAGTTCCCCTCCTTGCGGTCGAAGTAGAGCTTCGCGTTCGGGAAGTCGTCGATCACGCGCCCTGCCTCGAGGAGCTCAAGTCCCGTGTCGACGGATATCCTGTCCCGCAGCGACCTGCGCACCTCGTGGCCGCGCGGCACGATCTCGTTGTTCACGTACATGCAGAGGACGGAGCACAGGGCGGCGAACGCCATAGGCCAGCGCATGACGGAAAGCAGGCTCACGCCGCACGCGCGCATTGCGGCTATCTCGCTGTCGGCGGAGAGCCGCGAGAACACAAGCACGCTGGCCACCAGAAGGCCTATCGGGATAGTCCACTGCATCGTCTCCGGGAAGCTCACGAGCGCGAAGTGCCACACCACGTCGCCAGGAAGCCCGTCGAGCACATAGCCGATTATCTCGACCATCAGCGCAACGGTGAGCACGAACGAAAGCACCAGGAACGCCAGCGTGAAAGCGCTCAGAAACGAACCGAAAACGTATTTCTCGATTGTCTTCACGCCGCCACCTCAGAACGTCCACCCTATTCCCACGAGCGCACTGGACACTGGCCCTACGGCCCCATCCAGCACGATGGCCGTGCGAAGGTCCGCGCGCAGCGAAAGCCTGTCGCCAAGATACCAGAAGAACCCTATGCCGAATTCCGGCCCCGCGCACCAGGAGGAATTCCCGAACCCGGCCGCGCCGAGCGAGACGAACGGGTCGAACTGCTCGTAGCCTATCGGACGCCACAGGCCGCGCGCCGAAGCGGCGTTCACGCGTCCCTCCCCGAACTCCGCCTCCAGGTTGCACCAGTCGGAAACAGACGCCCCCGCGCGCACGGACCACAGGGCGGACCGACGGAAGTCCCTTCCGCCGCCGGGCATCAGCGCACCCGCGGAAGCCTCCACATAGACGGGCACGCCAGCGCAGAGCCGCATGGCGCATGCCGCCGCAATGATGACCGCGAGTATGCGCAGGCGATGCATGGCGTGAAATCAGTCGTCGTCCGCTATGTCCAGGCCGTCGGAGGGACGGCGGCCGCGAGACCTGCCCTCCCCGCCCCTGTCGCCGGAAGGCGGCTTGGACGCGCCTTCGCCCGCCGGATTGCCGTCGGCCCCTGCGGGCTTAGCCGAACCAATCTGCTTCACGCCGTCTTCGCCGGGCTTGGAGCCGGACGCCTTGCCGCCGTTGCGCGGACGGTACGCGCCGTAGCCGCGGTACCCATATCCGCCGTACCCGCCGTAGCCGTAGCCGTAGCTGCGGCTCGTGGGGAGGAACGCGCTGCCGGAGGACATGTCGACGTCGTTGACAATGACGCCGAGGATCGTTGCGCCGGCCTCGGTAAGGTGGCGCGTCGCATGGCGGATCGGCTTCGAGCGCGTGCGGTCCGGACAGCAGAGGATCATCACGGAGTCGGCGAGCGTGGCGAGCGTGGTCACGTCGCCCACAAGTCCGTACGGCGGCGAGTCGATGATGACGCGCTCGTAGTTCTCGCGCGCCCACTTGAAGAACTCGGGGACGACCTGCGAGCCCATGATGGACGAGGGGTTCACGCCGTCAGGCGGAAGCGAGGCGATGATGTCGAGCCCGTCAACGCCGCTTTTCTGGACGAGCTTCGGGAACACCGACGAGTCGTTGGCCTGGAGCTGGTGCGAGAACGAGTTCTCCGGCGTAAGCTTGAGGCCCCACACGCGGGCAAGGCGCGGACGGCGCATGTCGAAGTCGACAAGCAGCGTCTTCTTCCCCGCCTGCGCGTTCGAGATCGCGATGGAGCAGGAGGTGATTGTCTTGCCTTCGCCGGGCTGGGTGGAGATGTTCAGGATCACCTGGCTCAGCATCTGGTAGCGCGGCGAGTCGAGGAGGTTGCGCAGCCCGGCCACCGCCTCGGCGAACTGCGAATACTTGTCTTCCGCCACGAACCTCGCGACCTGCTCGCGCTTCTTGCGCCGCACGTGCGGCAGCACCGCGAGCACCTTGAGCGAGAGGCGCCCTTCGATGTCGGCGATTCCGATGACCGTGTCCTCGAGGTGGTCGAGCGCAAGCACGAATAGGATGCCGAAAGCGAAGCCCACGAACGCGCCGACCGGGAAGATGATCATCGGCTGGGGGAGGACTGGCTTCTTGGGCTCGGTCGCGGGACGTCCGGGGCGGACGGTCTCTGTCTGCTGCTCGGCGAGGATTCGCGCCTCGTTGAGCTTCGAGAGCATCTCCTGGTAGAGCTGCGTGTCGACCGTCTTCTGGCGCTCAAGCTGCTCGAGTCCCGACTCCACCGACACGATCTTCTGCTCGTTGCTCACAAGCTCGCCGTCGAGCTCGGAGCGCTTGTCGCGGAACTCGGCGAGCTGGTTGCGGAGCGCATTCAGGTTGCCCTGCGCCGTTGCGTAGGAGCGGGCTATTACGTCGCTGAACTGCTGCTTGTATATCTCGGTCTCCCTCTCCTTTGCCTTCACCTCGGGGTGGGCGGCGGTGAACCTGGCGAGAAGCGAGTTCTTCTCGATGAGCGACTTCTGGTACGCGTTGAACGCCATCGACATTTCGGCGGAGCGCGGCACTGAGTCCGGCAGCGAACCGAACGCGTCGGGGTCCTTCTGGACCTTCGCAAGGACCTTCTCCCACTCCGCGGCGGCCGTCTCCTGGCTCTCGAGGGAGAGGATGTCGGCGGTCGTCTTCGTTATGCCCTGCTTGAGTATCTCGCGCTTCGCGAGGAGGACGTCCAGCTTGTTCGCCATGCGGTAGTCGAGGAGCTTCCTCTCGGTAGCGTCGACCTCGCGCCCCTTCTTCTCGGTGTTGACCGCAAGCTGCGCGACAGCCCTGTCGATGCGGACCTTCGCGTCCTCCTCCGTGAAGCTCTCGATCGCCTTCGCGTACGCGTTGGCGAGCGCGGCGGCGAGCGTGGGGTTCTTGGAGCGGACGGATATCGTTATGAGGCGGGAATGGCGCACCAGGTCGATCTTCGAGTCCATGAGCGTCGAGGTGAGCTCTTCGTCGGACACGGTGGAGTTGGGGTAGTTGGCCCTGTACTGCGCGATGATCTGCCCGACAACCGCGGCGCTTCGCCAGTAGGCCATCCTCGTGTTGAGGACTTCCTCGAAGGTGTTGCCGAAGTCTGGCGCCTCCATGCCTGCGGTAAGGACGCTGCCGTTCGAGGACGAACGCTTCATGTCCATCGTGAACTCGCTCGTCGCCTCGTATATCGTCGGCGAGATGCGGTATACGGCGAACGCCACCACGAGGCCGATGAGCAACGCAACAAGCACGAGGATCCACCGCTGCGCCACGACGCGCAGGATGCGTCCTGCAGTAAGCGCGCCAAGCATCGAATCGTCGCCTCCAGGGCCGCCGCCCGAAGAGCCGTACGCCCCGCCGTAGTAGTACGCGCTTCCGCCGTACGCCGTGCCGCCGTAGTACGCGGGGCCGCGCGAGCCACCTCCGCCGGTAGCCGCGCCGGAGCCGCCGTAGTAGAGCGGGCGCGAGGATTTCATGTAGTCGCCAGAAGATGCCGCCATGTGCTATTTCTCCGTATTGACGCCGACGGCCGCCCTAGGCCTCCTCCGCACCGGGAAGGAGGCAGAGGCCATCGCCAGAATGAAAACGAACGCCGTCCACGACTGGGCCTGAAGCACAGGCGATGCGGCGAAAACGCAGAGGATTCCCGCGAACAACAGCATTGGAAGCTGCGCCCAGGCTACAGGCGGGACCGAAAGGAACGGGGCCGGGGAGTCGGAATCGTCGGCGACGGCCTTGAACCCAAGTGCGAAGCGCGTAAGGCCGGAACCAACGAGGAGCACGATACCGACGAGCACGAGCAGGCAGCCGACTATCCCGCGCTCGGCCAGCATCTGCGCGTAGCCGTTGGGGACGAACTCGATCTTCACCGGCAGGTCCGCCCAGTCGCCCTTCTCCGCGCAGAACGGCGCGTTGATGCTGTATGCCCCAAGGCCCTTCCCAAGCCAGGGAGATTCCTTCCACATGGTAAAGGCGTTGTCCACAAGGGCAGTGCGCATCGTCTGCTGGCGTTCCGTAATGGCGTTGGCAGGAAGCAGCCCCTCGAACTTGCCCCTGGCGAGGTCTTCATCCGCCAGGCCCGAAAGAGCAATGAGCGGAAGCGCCAGGGCAAGCGAAAAGACGACGACGGCCCGCGCAGCCGCGACAAGCCCGGCGTGGAAGCCGGAATAGTTCACCGACAAAACGGCCGCAATCGCCGCCGCGAGAAACGCGCCTGCCGCGACAATCGGCGGACAGAGGAAGACAACGCCTGCGGCATTGCCTGCGATCGCGAGGAATACTGCAGGAAGGCCTGCCTTCTTCCAGCCGCGCTCCTCGACCTCCCCAAGCGCGGCCGACGACGCCACAAGCCAGAAGCAGAACGCGTCGCCAGCCCATGTCGGCGAGAAAAGCCCCGTGCCGGCAAGCTTGAGAAAGCCTTCGCTCCCCGAGCACACCGCAACGCAGGCTGCCATTCCCGCGCCGCCTGCTATCAGGGAGGCAACGAGAAGGCACATTGCGCGCGCGGACTTGCCGAGGCCGTGGCGAAGCCCCGGCACTATGACGACCATGGAAAGCGCAACCACGAAGAACGGCAGCCCGGCACCAGGCACGGAAGAGGGAAGGCCAACGGTCCACGGCTCGGACACGCACCACGCCTGGCTCTCGGGGTCGTAATCAAGCACAACGCCGCCGTTGAGGGCGCGAAAGCCCGCAAAAACGGCGGCTATGACGGCGAACCAGAACAGAGGGTCGCGAAGCGTTTCGCTGACAACGCGCCTGCGGGCGTCGCGAAATCCCTCGCCCGACCTCAGGGATGGCTGCAACAGCAGCCATTCAAGGGCGACGAGGCAGAGCCACAGGGCCGTGACCGATGCGGCGTGCGGACCTGCGAAAAGGCCAACCACGAACGGCACAGCCGCAAGAAGCGACAAGCTCGCCGACAAACCGTATCTCGCTACAGCCCGCTGGAACATCTGAAAAACCGTATTTCCGTATAACTCAAGTCCCCGGAGCTCCCGAAGGATCCCCGAGGACCTTGGCAGGAATCCGGTGGATTCCCGTTTACCAGTGGAGCTGGAGGCCAACGGTGCCGCGGAAGCGGTCGTAGCTCAGGAATGTGCTTCCCTGGTAGTCAACCCACTCGTACTCGAAGGCCGCGTAGAGCGACGCATAGCGGTTGAAGTACCAGTCGCCGCGCAGACGTCCGCACGCATAGTCCTCGTTGCGGTTGTACTTCCTGTACGCGCGGTTCGTGTAGACGCGGTCGTCCTTGCGGTACGCAACATCGATCGAACCGGTGATCCTGTCGGTGAAGCGGTACCTCGCGCCGGCGGAGATCGAGTACACCTTGTTGGCGCTGCAGGCAACGCTTTCGCTCGGCTGGTAGTAGCTCGAACCGAGGACGGCGATGTTCAGGCGGTCGTTGCGCCGCCAGTTCGCGGAGAGCTGGTAGGTCCAGCCGTAGTCGTCGTAGTCGCGGCCATACTCGAACCAGGAGGCGCCGAGCAACGCACGGTAGGTGAAGTTGCGCTCGAGACGGCTTCCGAAGCCGCCCATGAGCGTCCAGCCCTGGCTGGTGTTGGAAACGCCGTTGTATCCCTTGGAGTGCGTGTACTTCTGGTAGCTGCCGGCAACGAGGGCGTCGGTGCGCTCGGTGATGCCGTAGCCGAACTGCATGCCGGCCGCATAGCGGGTCCAGCCGTAGAGCTTGCCGTACTTCTTCTTGTCGTTCTCGTAGTCGAGCCAGTCGTACGACCCGTTGATCGTTGTGTGGAAGCGCTCGCCCCAGCGACGCTGGATGGCGCCGTTGATGCCGAGCTGCTGGCGGTCGCGCCAGAGGCCGCGGCCGTCCGACTTCGTCATGTCGTCGTTCTGGCCGTACTTCCTGTAGGACTCCTGGAGCAGGAAGCTCCAGCCCTTCTCGCCCTTCTTGGAGGTGTCCTTCTTGAGCGTGATACCCTCGCCGTAGCTGTCCTGGTTGAGGCCAGAGTACTTGCAGTACCACTTGTGGGTGTAGAACACCTTCGCGTCGACCTCGAAGCCGTTCTTGTTGTCGTACTTGAGCTCGGCGCCGGGCGTCACGAGGAAGATCGAGTCGCGAACTGCCTTGTGGACCTGGTCGATGTTCGAGTCATACGTGTACGCGATGTTCACGTAGGGGAGGAGCGTGAGCTTCTGGTCAAGGAATTTGAAGCCCCTCGGACGGTTGCCACCCTCGGTACCCGATGCGAACACACTGCCTGCGACAGCGGCTGCGGAAAGAGCGATGAGAAATTTAGAGTTCATTTCACGTGTCCTTGGTTATGTTTTAAATGATCATGGACGCTGGTTCTGGTACGGGCCAGGGTGCGGCGAAGGAGCGGAAGGCTCGCCAGCCGATCCACCACGCTTGTGGCTCGGATCGAAGACGACCTTGCCGTTCTCGCCATCCTCCACGACCGTGGTGCCGAACTTGCCGGCGGCCGGGTTGTCCGCGCTCACGACAACTGCGCGCGCCTGGAGGCCGATGTTGCCCTGGGCGCTGAGCGTGCCGTCCTCCCCGCCGAAGACTTCGCCCATCATGTCGGCGAGAATCGCGGCAGTGGCGGCATCGGGGAGAGCGAGCGAGTTGACGTTGGCGAGGTCAGGGGCGGCTTCGGCGTTCGACGCGCCGAGGATCGGGTCGTAGTTGCCCTTGAGAGCGGGGTCGATCCACTCGTTCTTCGCGATCTCCTGCGTGCTGGGATCCATCTTCGCCACGAGCGCGTCCTTGCTCGACGGGTCGTTGCGGATGAACGCAAGGGCCGCGAAGGTCTGGCGGGCGCCTGCGTCGTCGGAAGTCGCCGTGCGCTTCACGACGGCGTCCATCACCTCGTTGGAAAGCTTTGCCTTGTCGCCGCCGGCGGCATTGAGGTCCTTGGAAAGCGCCTCGTTGATCGCGGTGAGGCTCTCGGTCGGAGCTGTCGCGAACGTCTCGGCGATGACCGCGGCGCGGTTGTCGGCGTTGGCGGACTCGAGGGCGGCCTTGAATGCCTTCACTCCGAGGTCTGCCTTCTCGGTTGCGGAACCGGGCTTGCTCGCTATCGCGTTGTTGACCGCCTTCACGAAAGAAAGCTGGTCGTCGTTGGAAAGCCCCTTCATGGTCTGCTTGAGCACGCCAGCATCCTGGCTTGCAGCAGCCACCTGGCTCTGCCAGTTGCCCTGGGCCAGGACGGTAACGGACATAGCCGCCGCCGCAATGGCGCATATCATCACTCCGACTTTTTTCATTTCTTCCTCCTTGACCTTTCTTGTGTTAAACGACTTATCAGCACCTGTTTCAGTAAGGCGACATCGGAACCCAGACCACGTCGCCCGCGGACAGCTTGATGTCCTTGTGCGCAAGACCGTCCCTTCCGATCTTGACGAGGTCTACCTTCGTCTTCGAAATCTTGCCGTTCTTGTCGCAGTGCGACACCTGGACCCTCCTGTTGTCCGCGTACGGCGTGGTCCCGCCGGCGAGCTGGAGTGCGCGCATCACGGTGAGGTCCTGCGTGGACGGCATGTCGACAGGACCGGGGCGCTGCACCTCGCCAAGCACCTTCACGTCGCCATACGGCGAAAGCATTCCCTTGTTCGGCTCGTACGCGAAGACGGCAGTCACCTGCGGCTCCTGGTAGTACTCCTTGTAGAGATCGGTCAGCTTGTTGCTGAGCTCTATCAGGGAAAGGCCACGGCACTGCACCTGGCCTACGAGAGGCATCAGGATGTTGCCCATCGAGTCTACGAGATATGTGCGCGAATCGAATGCAGGAGAGCCGGCCGCCGTAACGCTTATTCCAAGCAGGATCCCGGGACGGGCCTTCGAAACCTCGCTCACGTACTCGGCAATCGCGCCGCCTAGCTCGGCATCGGGCTCCTGGCTGCCCCCGCCTATGTTGCGCCATAGGTCGGAAACGGTCTCGCAACCAGCGAAACCGGCCATCCCAACGAGGCAAGCTATGGTAAGAAATCGCTTCAAACTACACTGCTCCTGTTTTTCAGGGGTATTGTACTATTTCCGCGGCGGAAAGGCAATGGGAAAATCGTGTCATTTTATCACGAAATTCACCATGCGCTTCGGCACGCAAATGACCTTCACGACCGTCTTCCCCTCGAGGTGTTTCTGCACGTCCGCGCTTGCGCGCGCGGCCGCCTCCATGGCGGCTGCGTCGGCAGCTGCGGGGACGCGGATCCTCGCGCGCAGCTTGCCCAGGACCTGCACCGGCACCTCGATCTCGTCCTCGACAAGCGCCGAGGCGTCGTACTCGGGCCACGGCTCGTACGCCAGCGTGCCGTCATGCCCAAGCACCTGCCACAGCTCCTCGCCGAGATGCGGGGCGAACGGGGAAAGGCACAGCACGAACTTCTCGAGGAACTCCCTCGGTACCCCCCCGGCCTTCGCGTTGGACTCCGCCTCGTTGACGAACACCATCATCGCCGAAATAGCGGTGTTGAAGTTCATCGTCTCGAGGTCCTCGCCGACTTTCTTCACCATTGCCGCAAGCGTCTTCGCCTCGGCCTTCGTCATGGGACGGTCCGCGACGGGCGTCTCGCTTACGAGGCGGCACGCGCGCTTGAGGAAGCGGTAAACGCCCTCAACGCCCTTCGTGCTCCACGGCTTCACCGCCTGAAGCGGCCCCATGAACATCTCGTAGAGCCTCAGCGAGTCCGCGCCGTATTCGCGCACCACGTCGTCCGGATTGACCACGTTCTTCAGCGACTTGGACATCTTCGCCGGGAACTCCGTGAGCTCCTCGAGCTCCGCGTCGGCCGCAGCGCCCCCTTCGTCGAGCTCCTTCGGGCCCCACGGCTTGCCGTCCTTCCACACGACCCTGTCCATCGGGATCAGCACGCCGCGCCTGTTCTTGTACGCCATGCCGAGGATCATGCCCTGGTTCACGAGCTTCTGGAACGGCTCGTCCGTAGGCACCAGCCCGAGGTCGAAGAGCACCTTGTGCCAGAAGCGGCTGTAGAGGAGGTGGAGCACCGCATGCTCCGCCCCGCCCACGTAAAGGTCGACCGGCAGCCACTTCTTCAGGAGCTCCGGGTCCGCGAACGCCTTGTCGTTGTGCGGGTCGATGTACCTGAGGTAGTACCAGCAGCTTCCCGCCCACTGCGGCATAGTGTTCGTCTCGCGGGTCCCCTTCTTCCCGGTGACGGGGTCCGTAACGTTCACCCACGCGCTCGCCTTCGCAAGCGGAGGCTCGCCCGTGCCGGTCGGCTTGTAGTCCTCGAGCTCAGGCAGCGTGAGCGGAAGGTCGTTCTCGTCGACAAGCGACTGCGTGCCGTCCTCCCAGTGGATCACCGGGAACGGCTCGCCCCAGTAGCGCTGGCGC
>CAMORM010000067.1 GCA_946623785.1 uncultured Verrucomicrobiota bacterium | reverse complement strand
TATTTCTAAAAATATTTTTAGAATTGTATCAGATTTCGAAAGAGATTGCCGTTGAATAAAATGTTGGATGAATGTATAATATTTCCAGTTTCATAAAAAGGAGAAAATCCATGAAAACGGCAAAAATACTTGAAGGAAAACCATACACCGGCAATTGGAACACAACGATCGGGAAGTGTTTCGCGCTTCTGGCATCCTTCGCGTGTGCGCTCGGCGCGCAGGGCGACTATGTGTGGAATGGGGGCTCTGCTGGCAGTGGATGGACGGACGGTTCCCTGTGGATGGTCGGCGGTGCGGCGTCCGCGTGGGCGGACGGCAACGCGGCCGTGTTCGAGAACGCGGGCGACGCCGCGACGCTCAGTGACAATGTGTCGGCTACCAAGGTGGATTTCCGCGCCAACGCGACAGTCGGCGGCACGGCAACGCTCACCGTCCCGGATGTCTCGGTCGCACTAGGTGCCTCGGCAACCATTTCCGCGCCGACGGCCGGCGCGCTCACGAAGACCGGCGCGGGTGTGCTCACGCTCGGCGCGTCGCGCTCTGAGCAGACGACCGTGGCGGAGGGTACGCTCAAGATGGCGAACGGCGCGACGCTGGACGCCTCGAAGTTCACGCTCGGCGCGGACGCCGCGAAACCCGTCACCCTCGACTACGGCGGACAGACGCTCAGCGGCGGCGCCAGTCTCGCGAGTTATATGACGCCCGGCTCGGACGTGACGCTCGCGAATGGAACGTTCAATTTTACATATAATGGCAGCGCGTATTTTGTCCTCAATGACGATAATGCGCCTAAGACTCTTACCGTCGCCAAAGGTGCCACACTATCGACATCCGCTCGCTTCAATTTAAATCCCGCCACGGAACGCACGGTCAACGTTGCAGGCGGTTCAATGATAAACTGTTGGAATGGGAACTGGATCATGCAGGCATCGCTCAACGGACGGCTGAACATCAACGTGACGGAAGGAGGACTCCTCCAGTTCGCCGACAACACGAACATGCTTACCTGCCGCGACTCGGTGAACGGTTCGACGGACTACCAGTCTCCTTCGATCTATGTGAAGGTCGTCGATTCAACGTTCCGCGTAAACGGCGGCGGGGTGCTGAACTTCGGCAAGGACCCCGACAACAAAAACCTCAACCCTGTCAAGCCGACTGGCGTGTTTGCCGCGACGAACTCGGTCATCGTCGTCCTGAACGCGATCAACATCGGTGACGCCGCTTCCACCGGCAGCAACACGGAAGGTTCCTACACGGCTGACTTCGAGAACTGCACGATCACCTCGAAGACGATCACGGTCTATCAGAAGAACCGTCCGCTCAATGCCGCGCGCTTCGGCGGCGGCACGCGGTACGTGTTCCGCGACGCAGGCGACATCGTCGCGCCGACGGACGACGCGAAGTGGTTCACCGTCGGCGAGGGCGGGTTCGTCATCGACAAGAACGGCAAGAACGTCACGCTGAACGCCAACTTCGGCGGCACCGGCGCGGTGACGTCCGCCGGCGAAGGAACGCTGACGATCGCGCGCAGCCAGACGGCCTCCGCGCCGCTCGTGTGCGAGGCGGGCACGGCGGTCGTCAACGGCGGGCTCTCGGTTGCCCGTCCCGTGACGGTGAAGGGCGGTGCGAAGCTTACGGTGCCTGGAACAACGCAGGTGACGCTCGCCGACGTCGCGTTTGAGGAAGGCGCGGAGTTCCACATCAACGAGCTCACAGGCGTGGCGCCGATTGCGGTCACGAGCCTGACGCTCCCCGAGAGCGGCGCCGTGTCGCTCACGAAGAACGGCGGCTTCGCGACGGGCGTGTACCGGATCCTTGAAAAGACCGGCATCGCCGTTTCGGACGTGCAGGGCAAGCTTGTGCCCGCGCTTACGGACAATGCGCTCGAATACTCCTGGGCCGTGGACGGTAACACGCTCGTCCTCTTCGTCGGCAATCCGTCCGGCATCTTCTGGACGGGCTTCGCGGGCGACGGCAAGATGTCGTCCGCCGGCAACTGGCTCAACAACGTCGCGCCGAAGGCGGGCGACGACATCGACTTCTCGTCCCTCAGCGGAAATACGACGATCAACGCCGACATCGACGCGACGTTCGACGCGGTGACGATGGGCGAGGGCGTCGTGACGTTCACGGGTGCGCTCGCGGCGAAGTCGTTCAGCGACACCTCGAAGGTCGCGGTCGGCGCGAACGCGACCGTCACGCTCGACGGCGATCTGGTCCTCGACACGCTGACCGCCCGCAGGTATGTCGCCTACAGCGTCGCCGCAGGCGGCTTGTTCAGGGTGACGGGCACGATATCCGGCAACGGAAACGCCGACAACGACGACCATGACATCTGGCCTACGGTTGCGAAGTGCGATGGGGCCGTTGCCGCGAAGGGGCTTGTCTCCGACAAGGGGTCTGTTTCCGGAAAGGAGTACTGGTCGTTCCGCCTTGCGCGCGACACCCAAACCGGCGCTCTCAGCAAATGGGTGATCGGGTCAGACGGCCTTTCCGGCGAGGGAGGTTTCTGGATCTACCTTTGGGACAAGGCCTCCATTCAGGCCGCAGCCGATTTCAACATAGACTCTCCAATCGGCTTGAGGAACAACTGGTTCAATCCCACCCTCACGTTGAATACGACGGACTACGCGGACGGTTCCATCGGGCGCACGATCACGGCCAATGCCGTGCTTACGATGTATGGCACGCTGACGGTCGAGGGCAAGGGCACGTTCCTCTGCAACTATTCGCCTGTCGCGCTCAACGGCAAAAACGCCTACAGCGGCGAGATCACGGTGCAGCAGCCGGCGACGTTCGCGATCAACCCCGGGAAGTATCCGACGACGGGCTCGACCAAGGTCAACTCCGGCGCGGCGCTGAAGGTCGCGAAGTCGGGTACGGTTGCGCTCGGCGGCAACCTGTCACTCAAGGACGGTGCTGTCCTCGGCTTCAACTACACGAACATGGGCAATCCGGTGCTGGCGCTCGAGGGCAAGACTGTGACGTTCGCCGAAGGCCCGACGACCAACGTGACGGTGCGGATCACCGCCACGGAAGGGGTGCGTGCGCACAGCGGCCGGAACGTGCTGACGACGGGCGGCAAGTTCGCCGACGCGACGGTGACGCTCGAGGCGGGCGCGCCCAGGTGGGTGAAGAGCGTGTTGGTCGAGGACGGCGAAATCGTCCTCGAAGCCAAGCCCGCCGGTCTTGCCGTCATCTTCAGGTAACTTCGGCAAGGCGCTCGATTCAAACAACCAGGAGATTGCGGCAATGCGTGTATGTGTATGTGCGTGGGCTGTGGCATTTGGCATTGCGGTTTCCGCCGGTGCGGCTCCAGGCCCGATATCCGCGCGCTCGGTGCACATGTGGCATCCGGCGCCCGGCGCCGAATGGGTCTACGGCGAGGTGACGGTCGAGAAATCCGCTCCGGGGAGCTACTTCTCGGTCATCTGCTTCAGCTGCGGCTACTGTGGCATCCAGGAGTCCTATGACGGCAGGAAGATTGCGATCTTCTCCGTGTGGGATCCGGGCGATCCGTTCGACTTCAAGGCGAAAGCCGATGGCGTCGACGAGAAGGTCCGTACAAAGAACCTGTATGCGGGCGAGGGCGTGTCGATCAGCCGTTTCGGTGGCGAAGGCACCGGCGGAAGGTCCTTGATGCCGTTTGACTGGAAAGTCGGCGAGACATGCCGCTTCGCCGTGCATGCATGCCCCGACGGCGACCACAGGACGGCATTCACGTGCTACCTCTTCCGTGACGGCGCCTGGTTCAGAATCGCGACCTTCAGCACGCTCCAGACGAAAGGCGCCCACGTCATAAAGGACGTGTGCAGCTTTGTCGAGGACTTTCGCCGCAACGAGGAGTCTCGCGGGCAGGTTCGCCGCGCGCGGTTCACGAACTTCTTCGCGAAGCCCGTCGGCGGAGAGTGGACGGCCATGGAAGACGGCCGGTTCACGGCCGACCGAAACCCTTCGATCATGACGATCGACGCCGAGGTGGTGGAGTGCGGCTTTGCCCTCGCGACCGGGGGTGACACCGAGAACAAGAACCTCAAGCTGTGGACTGTCGCGAAGACAAAGGTCGGGCAGCGCCCGGCCGAGTGCGCCGCGCTTGACACGCTCGTTGACTCTCAGAGGAAAGTCACGGACCGCAGTGCGGTGGAGCCGGAAGCGAAAAGCCCGGCGGCGGAGCTGAGGGACCGTCTGTCTTCGGCGTTTGACCGCGTCCTGCTTTCCAAGGGCGCCCTGCCGGGGGCCATTCTTGCCTCCGGCGGCGATGCAGTCCCCGTCGTGTTCGGGAAGTCCGGCCGATACTTCGACGGCAAGGGCGAACTGGAGATCCCTGCCATGGCTGCCAGTTCATACGGACGCGGGCGCGTGCTGGCGTCGGGCCACCAGGCGTTCTTCACCGGAGAGGCGGCAACGGCGAACAGGGAGTTCCTGCGCGAGTGCCTTGTTTGGCTCGCTGGCGGCAAGGCACCATCCACGGTGTACGTCGATTCGGCCAGGGTGGGGATGCGCGACTCGGTGGCTCTCGCACTGGGGAAGGTCGATGTCGTGACGGTAGGCAGCTACCGCGAACTCGGTTCGCTCCCCGACGGCGCCGTGCTTGTGGCAGAGCCGAACAGCCATTCGCTGGAAGAGGCCGCGATGCTCTCCGCCTTCGTTAGGCGCGGATGCGGCGCACTTTGCATATCCGTCGGATGGGGGTGGCACCAGATGTCCGGCGGGAAGTCGATGAAGACGGAGAACCCGTTCAACATCGCACTGGGCGGATGCGGCCTCTACTCCACGGAGCTTGTGTCGGCTGCGGGCGACGGCAGGACGTACATGGTCGCGAAGGGCGATCTGCCCGGCGCCGTCGGAGAGGATGCGCTGAGGCTCGTGGCTCCCGGGTCGGGCTCGCTGTCGAAGGAAGTCGCGGCTCGCTGCGCCATGGTTCTGTGCGAGCTCGCGACAGTGCTTCCCGACGGCGACGAGTCGCTGCTTCCGCGCATCAAGGCCATTGCGGCCGACGTAGACTGCCTGCCATCGCCGGAGAGGCCGCTTACGACCTCCAACGCCAGAAGCCGTCTTGGCATGATGCTGCACATGCAGGAATGGCAGGAGAATCCCGGACGCTGCTGGCCGGCGCATCCCGCCGCGGCCGTGTACCCCGGGCTTCCTTCGGCCGGCGCTCCGCGCGTGACGCGTACGGTGGACGTAAGCCTTTCGGTTCCGCAGTGGCACGGCACGGGGCTGTTCGCCGCCGCCGGCGAGCCGCTCACGGTCGCGCTGCCCGATGGCATGGAGAAGGCCGGGCTCAGAGTGCGCGTCGGCACGTCCTCTTGCAACAACACGCGGCACGCGCAGTGGCTGCGCGCGCCGCAGGTCTCGGTCGAGCTGCCGCTTGACCGGCGCGAGACCACCTTCGCGTCGCCGTTCGGCGGGATGGTGTACGTTGTGGTGCCTTCGGGTGCGCACAGGGACGGAATCGTGCCCGTGACGATCGGGCCGGCGTGCCCGGCCGCCTGGTATGTGGAGGGGAAGACTTCCCTCGAGTCGTGGAAGGCCGCGCTGAAGTCGAGTCCGTCTCCTGTGGCGGAGATCGAAAGCGACGTCATCGCGCTCACGGTCCCGAAGGAGATGGCGATGAACGGGTCCAGCCCGCAGGAGGTGCTGGACGTGTGGCGCAGGGTGCTTGCCGACGACGCGCACCTGACCGGCATCCCGGAGGTGCGCCGGTGCAAGGAGCGCATGTGCTTCGACGTTCAGCTGTGCGCCGGATACATGCACAGCGGATACCCGATAATAATGCTTCCGAAGCACTCGATCGTGCATCTTCTGAACGCGGACACGCTTCGCAAAGGGGATCAGGACGACGTATGGGGGTTCTTCCACGAGATGGGCCACAACCACCAGAACTCGGACTGGACGTTCGACGGCACGGGGGAGGTCACCGTCAACTTCTTCACGCTCTACAACATGGAGAGGATATGCGGCAAGAAGCCGATGGAGACCGACAAGATGCGCGATCCGGCGGTCAGGCGCAGCGTGGCCCGCTGGAAGGCGGCGGGGCGTCCGTTCGACGTGTGGAAGTCCGATCCGTGGATTGCGCTTAACTTCTTCGTCGAGCTCCAGCAGAAGTACGGCTGGGAGGCGTTCGAGAAGCTGTTCGCCGAATACCGCGCGCTGCCCGACTCCGAGCGGCCGAAGACAGACCTGGAGAAGCGTCGCCAGTGGTGCGAGAGGCTGTCGCGGATAGTCGGCAAGGACCTGACCGAGGACTTCTCGTTCATGCTCGGCGACTAGGGCCGCATCTGAGCGAGGTTTTGCGAAGAGGGATTTGCAACTACATCAATGCATGAAAACTGAAAACACGGCCGCGCTGGTTGCCTGTGTCCTGACATTCGCCGTGTCGACGGCATTTGCACTCGGCCCGCTTTCATCGGAGAGTGCGTTTATGTGCGGCCCCGCGCCGCGTGGCGCTCCCGAAGGCGAGTTTCGCAATCCGTCCGTGGCGAACAGACCGGAGACGTATGTCTTTCTTATCGGCGGTAACGTCGCGAAACCTGGCATCACCGCAGATTTCGAGGCGATCAAGGACGCCGGGATCGCGGGCATACTTCTCTTCCACGGACAGTATGGCAAACCTTGGCCTGGCGTTTCGCCGCAGATCAAGTGTCTGAGCGAGTCGTGGGATGGACTCGTGCGTTTCGTCGCCGACGAATGCCAGAGACTTGGTCTTTCGCTCTCGATGCATAACTGTCCTGGCTGGGCGATGAGCGGCGGTCCCTGGATCAAGCCGGAGAACGCCATGCGCCATCTCGTCTGGAAGCGCACCGACGTCGAAGGCGGGAAGCGCATCGAGGTGAAGCTCCCCTCGCTCGCGCCGTCAGCCCCTGACGAGAAAGACTACCGCGACATCGCCGTGCTCGCATTCCCCGCGCCGGCGGGGGAGTGGGACGCCGCGCTCACGCCCGCGAAGGTCTCGGGCAACGTCGAGGCGGACTGGGACGCATGGCTTACGAAGGGCTCTCCCGTCCAGATCCATGGCGGCGCGACGGTCACGATAACATTTGACTTCGCCGAGCCAGTCACAATCCGCACGGTTGAGCTGCCGAGCGTCAACAGCCTCGGACATGCCTTCTGCTACGATCCAGAGACGACCGTCGTCTGCGAGGCGAACGGCAAGACGCTCTTCACACGCGAGATTCCGCAGGCCAATTGGCAGGACGACAGGCCTCTCACCTACGCCTGCGACGAGACGACGACGCGGCAGGTGACAGTCATGCTCAAGCCCCGCCACGCGATTATGCTTGGCCGTATCAGCCTCTTCAGTTCCGCCCGCAACGACGACTGGGAGGCGCAGGCCGGATGGACGCTCCGCGGCCTGATGCGCAACCCGCCCGCGAAGCAGAGCGAGGAGGCGTGGGTGAAGTCCTCGCAAGTGAGGAACGTCACGGCGTTCATGAAGCCGAACGGCATGTTCGCGTGGGACGCGCCCGCAGGAAAATGGGCTGTTGTGCGTGTGGGGCACGTCAACACCATGTACCGGAACGGCCCAGCGCCAAAGGAGGGCACTGGATTCGAGTGCGACAAACTTTCGCCTGTCGCCGCGAACGTGCAGTTCGACAACTTCATCGGTCGCCTCTCGCACGCGGGCGGTGCGGTGCACGGGAAGCTTGCGAATGTGCACTTGGACAGCTGGGAGTGCAAGCGCCAGACCTGGACGCCCGGCCTCGACAAGATATTCAGCGAGCGCCTTGGATACGACCTCCTCTCGTGGATGCCCGCGATCTTCGGGTACGTGGTCGACAGCCCCGATGTGTCAGCTCGCTTCCTCAACGACTGGCGTGGGCTCGTCGGCGACCTCATCACCGAAAACTTCTACGCGCAGATGGCGAAGCGCTGCCACGAGAACGGCATGACGATCTCCTTCGAGACATCATTCGGCGACGTCCTCCCCGGCGACATCATGCGCTTCTACAAGTACGCCGACACGCCCATGTGCGAATACTGGCAGCCGCGCGAGCGCGGCTATGTGGGGGACCATAACTTCAAGCCGGTCTATCCCTGCGCCTCTGCCGCGCACCTTTACGGCAAGAAGCGCGTGGCTGCCGAGGCGTTTACTTCGTTCCAGCTCACGTGGGACGAAAAGCTCCGCGATCTCAAGTACGTCGCGAATCTCCACATGGCGCGCGGCGTCTCCCACATGGTGTTCCACACCTACACGCACAACCCGCGCACGGACTGGCTGCCGCCTGGCACTTCCTTCGGCGCGCACATCGGTACGCCGTTCTTGCGTGGGCAGACGTGGTGGAAGTTCATGCCAGACTTCACCGCCTACCTCGCGCGCTGCCAGACGATGCTCGAGGCCGGCATGCCGGCGAACGACGTCCTCTGGTACCTCGGCGACGAGTGGGACCACAAGCCAAACGAAAACGCCACGTTCCCTGACGGATACAAGTTCGACTACTGCAACCCCGACGCGCTTTTGACGCGCATCTCCGTGAACAACAAGGGTGAATGGGCTACGCCCGACGGCATCTCGTACCGCGTCCTCTGGGTCCCCGAGTCGAAGCGCATGATGCCCGAGACGATGGAGAAGATCCTCGACGGCGTGCGGAAGGGCGCCAAGGCGGCGTTTGCCGCGTTGCCAGAAAGTATCTCGACGATGCGTGGCGGCTCGGCGATGCAGGCGCGTTTCGGCAAGGCGCTCGCGGCGATGCAGGCGTCCAAGAACATCTACGTCGGGCGTCCGCTCGAATTTGTGCTTGCTGCCGAGAATATCGCAAAGGATCTCGTCGCGGAGGACATGGTCTGGAACCACCGCCGCTCAGACGACGCGGACTGGTACTTCGTCTCGCCCGCACGGCAGAACGAGGGATTCGTCGGCGACGTCGGCTTCCGTTGTGCGGGTGAGGTCGAGATCTGGCATCCGGAGACGGGCCTTTCCGAGAAGGTGCATTCTGCGTCCGTGAAGGATGGCCGCACGTGGGTTCCGCTCGCGCTCGCCCCGCATGAGTCGCGCTTCGTGGTGTTCAGGCGTGGCGGGAAGCTCGAAACGGAAACGCCGCGCACCGTCGTGAGTGCCGCGAATGACGTGACGGCGCTTGCCGGTCCCTGGAAAGTGCTGTTTCCTGAGGGATGGGGAATGCCGAGCGAGATGATGATCGAAGCGCTGAAGCCGTGGAAGGAACTCGGCACAACGACTGAGGCGAAGGCGTTTTCCGGGACGGCCGACTACTTGATCGACTTTACGGTTGACAAGGTTGACGCAAATACCATAGTGCTGCTTGATCTCGGGCGCGTGGAGTCCCTTGCGAATGTGGAGGTTAACGGCAAGGACTTGGGCGACGTGTGGAGCCAGCCTTACCGCATCCCGTTGACGGGCGCGGTTAAGGCCGGCAGGAACACGCTGAAGGTGTCCGTGACCGATACGTGGTACAACCGCCTTGTGTTTGACGCAGGACAGTCCGAAGCGGATCGCCGCACATGGACGATTGCGGGGCCGCAGAAGGACAGCCCCCTGCGCGACTCCGGTCTCATCGGTCCGGTGCGCATCATCCGCATCCGCTTTTAGCCGTGTTTTCCGTGTTACTTTGCTGCCGACAGGCGAACTGGGCCTAGCAGACCCGATTCACAATATGGCATCTTTGCCGACGGGCCTTTCAGCGTCCAGGTTGTGCGATCTTCCTTTGGAAGTCCTGCATCATGCACCAGCTTATTGTACCACGTGGAGACGACCTCCACGCGGATATCCACGTTGCCGCCTCCTTTGACGTGGTGCGCTATGTCGCAGGCGTATGGACGGCACCACATGTCCGCGACTTTGCGTCCGTTGACGTACACGGTAGCCCAGTCGCGGACATCCCCAAGGTCGAGAATGCATTCGGCGGCATCCTCCGGGACGTTCGCAGTTCCCTCGTAAACTCGGCTTGTCGCCCAGACCGGATAGTCTTTAACCGGCCTTATGACGACAGGAACGTCAGCTGCTGCATCACCCCGCTTTTTGGCAGACAATGCCGAACGCACGCATTCACGCCCGCTGACAGGATCGAAGACCATGGCCTCCCGACCTGCGGCGACCCTGTAGAATCTCGAAGAGCCGTCCTTTTCCACGACAAAGAACACGTTCGTCTCTCCGTCGCGGCGCTGATACCAGCCGCGCAGGTCGGCTGCGTCGATCCCAAGCGCCTCCGCTGTCGGCGAGGGCCAGTCCGGCTTGAAGTCGCCGCGCACTATGCGGGCGCCGTTCCTCTCCAGATCCGCAAGCTTTGCCTCGGTCTCGGGCTTGAGAAACGTCCCCTTTGGAACCCACAGCACCCGGTAGCTCATTCCGTCAGGGAACACAAGTCGTCCGTCGTCTACGTCGAGGCGCGTCATCAGTGCATCGTTGTTCAGGTAGTCGTATTTCCAGCGGTTTTCGAAAAGAAGCTCGCGTTCGCTGGGACGGTACCCCAAATCGTCGCCTAGGTACATGAGGATGTCAACGGCCGGAAGGCCACGTTCCAGTTCGGACCCGCAGCGCTCTATGTACTTTGTGAAATGCCTAAGATACGGCCACCACGTCTGTTCTCTGAGGAACGGAGATCCAATCCCGCTGCCAAAGCTCGTGGACGGGGGCTTGCCGCCAACGACGGGATTGTGCGTGTAGGTGTGGAACACTATATGCGTGACGCCTCGGGCGAGATGCTTGTCGATGATTTCCTTCCAGTCTCGAAAGTTCTCGTTGAACGTGAGCTCAAAACTTGTAAGCGCCTCGGCGCTTACGCGGCGCTTGCCGTATACGTGAGCCGCAGACACGCATGGAAGAACCGGCTTGAAGTCGAAGCTCCCGACGTAGTCGACGTTGTCATGGGGGCTCCAGAACTCGCACATGGGCTCGTCGGCGTATTTCCAGTAACGTAGGAGATCGCCCGGGATGACGTCGCCGAACGCCGTCTCGTACTGGACGCTCATTCCGTGTTCGCGGGCAATGCGGGCTATCACGGCATAGTAGTTCTCCTCGACAAGGCGCGAACAGACATTGCGCCAGTCAAGAAGAAACTTCTCGGTCTCGGCCACGCTGCCGATGACGTACCCGAAAAGCGCGGGAAGCCATGGACGAAGCGCGTAGCCCGTACGGCTCTGGAACTCCTCCTCCATTCGCCACGTCCATGTCTGGCAACCGCACTCCCAGCTGTCGACAAGGAGTCCGTCTATCTTCACGCCCGCCTTCAAAAGCGGGAGCAGATAGCCTTCGAAATTCGCCTCGAAGCCCCGCGGATCCATTTTGTCGCATTCCCATCCCGTGGCTTCTTTCGGAGCAGGGCCGTTGCGCCGCTTCATGTTGACGTGTCCGAATACAAGCGTTCTTTCGCCTTCCGTCCTTATGGGCCGGGCGTCGCTGGACATCTTGAAGCTGCGGTACGCCCATCCGGCCTTTGCTTCCCACATGTCCAGCCTCGGTTCTCCAATCCGCGAACCTCCGAGCGGCTTTGTCGGATAATGCGGACTCTCGGCGAAAAATGAGACCTTGGCCCCCGCCGAAGAGATGCCCGGCACACGAAACGTCATGCCCTCGACGTCTTGCCATGCACCTCGCGGGCACACAGTGCGGAACACCTCTTTTCCCCCGTCGCGCAAGACGAGTTCGGCGTCGGGTTCGTATGACCTTTTGTGGCAGATGTTGTGCGGATTTGGAAAGGTTACGGAAACGTCTGCCGAAGCCTCGAGCGGAAACGTGACGCTCCCGATTTCGCGAAAATCGTCGCTTGCGTCGAATTTCGGCTTCTTCCCCGGCTCAAAGCAGACTAGCTTGCGCATCGCGCGCTCGGGGAAAATCCATGGCCCGCCAGACATTGACCAGCCAGGGCAGTTCTGCATTTTGAACATGAGGCCGTGTTTGTGGCACTCCATTTCAGCGAACTTGACGAGTTCCATCCAGTTCTCGCTCATACTGGTGATTCTGTTCGTCACGCCGGGCCAAAGTTCATCCTGAGGCCAACCGCCATGAAAGAACTGTATGCCGGATATTCCAGCGTCTGCAATTGCCGCGATGTCCGCCGACAGTCCCTCCCTCGTTACGTTGCCGTCTATTATGTGGAACCATGTCTCTGGCGCGGCGGAGGAGAGACGTGCCGAGTTGTCGAGACTGGCTCTGACGCTCTGTGCGGCGCCCAGCGCGAATGTTGCCGCCAGTGCGATGCAATATGCCTTGGAACACGTGGTTGTTTTGCAGGATGTTTTTCTTGCTGTCATGGCTTTCCACCTTATCTTTTCATACTTCGGTGACATTATACCTTCATACGACTTTTTGTTCAACGACAATCTCTTGCGAAATTTGATACAATTCTAAAAAATATTTTTGAAATCTGCACGACACTTCTTGCGGTTGCGCCATTTATCGCAATTTTCAAAGATGCCCCCCTTGACTTTTCCCTGCCGTTATGCGATAATCCCTCTATCTCTTGGAAAGGTAAGGAAAGACAGTGGTGAGGAAAGCGATGGGGGAGGCCGCCGTGCTGGCGACGGCGATATTGGCAGGCGCGGCGCTGGTTGCTGGCGCCGACACGGCGGACAAGATCCATATCCGCGACCCGTTCGTGGTTGTCGACAGGGAGAAGGGCTGCTACTGCCTTCTCAGTTCGTGTTTCGCGCCACCTGGCGAGCGTGGCAACGACTTCTTTGCGTTCCTCGGCACGGGCGCGAAGATCTACGAGTCGAAGGACCTCGTCAACTGGAGCGAGGCGCGGCAGGTGCTGACGATCCCCGACTGGGTCGGATGCAGGGCTCTCTGGGCGCCTGAGCTCCACCAGTTCCGCGGCAAGTGGTACATCCTCGGCACAGTCAACGGCGCCGACAACCGGCGCGGGACCTGGACATTCGTCTCTGAAAACCTGCGCGGGCCGTACCGTCCGACTGGGCGGCGTTCCATCACGCCGCCTGAATGGCTCGCCCTCGACGGAACGCTCTGGGTCGAGGACGACAAGCCCTACATGGTCTTCTGCCACGAATGGGTGCAGATAGGCGACGGCGAGATGTGCTACGTGCAGATGAACGACGACCTGTCCGCGCCCGTCGGCGAACCACGCACGCTATTCAAGGCGACGGACTACACGGCCTCTCCGTCGAAGGCGCGCTGCCTGGATCACGTCACCGACGGACCGTTCCTCTACCGCTCCCCCAAGAGCGGCAGGCTTTTCATGACGTGGTCAAATGTCGATGCGAAGCGCCAGTATGTCGTGGTCCTATCCGAGTCCGCCAGTGGACGCCTTTCCGGACCTTGGGGTCGCCACAAGGTGATATTCGGGAAGGACGGTGGGCACGGGATGCTCTTTCGGAAGCTCGACGGATCGCTGGCGTTCGCGCTGCACCAGCCCAATGCCGTTCGCCGCGAGCGTCCAAAGTTCTTTCCCGTCGAAGACGACGGCGAGACGCTCAGGATAGTGCAGGAATAAACTGACGAGGGACACACCCCGCGGAACGCGCGTTTTACAGGGTTTTCCGCGATTTCAACCCTCTGAATGACCTCG
>CAMORM010000066.1 GCA_946623785.1 uncultured Verrucomicrobiota bacterium | reverse complement strand
AATGGAACGAGCCAGTTGGGAATGTGGTGCGGTGAATTACCCAGATGCGCCCGGCTGATCGGGCGGATTGTCGCGAGGAAACCCTTTAGACGCCCTCTATCACCAGCACCCAGTCTAGCAGCTCGCCGGGGGTTGGAGGATCGAAGCTCATGCGCGCCGTCCTTTGGACGACGGTCCAATCCGACATCGTGCCGTCGCGCGGGTTCATCCAGGCGAAGCGAATCCGCTCGTCGCTGACCTTCGCGATGAACACGCACGCGCCCTTCTTCGCGGAAAGCCGCGCTACGGCTACGGCCTGGTTCGCGCCCTTCCCGCCCGGGTTCATGAGGAACGTCCCGCCCGAGACGGTTTCGCCAGGGACGGGGATCTTCTTCCCCGTGATCACCATGTCCGTGTTGGTGCTTCCAAGAACGACAATCTTAATATCGGTTGAAAAGTTGAAAGTTAAAGTTGGGTGCTGGGTGCTGGAATCAGCGGGCGCCCCAGGGGGTCTTCGGCTTGCGGAGCATGAGCTCGTCGATGATCTTGCCGACTTCGGTGCGCGGCGTCTTCTGGAGGACGCGGCAGCTCGGCGACGTCGGGTCATAGCGCCAGATGTCGTGTCCCTTGTCGTCCTTCATCTCGTAGAAGCCGTTCTCGATGGCGAAGTACGATTCCTCTCCGCGCACGGCGATGAGCACCGCGCTCTCGTCCCACGACGGATGTCCCGCGAGCTGGTCCCACGAGCGGGGGTTGATCTTCTCGCGCGGCGCGAGGTCCGCCTTGAAGACGTCCTTCACGGGATTGCCCTCGTAGTCGGACTCCACGATGGCGCGTCCGGCGTAGAGGTGGCGTCCGTACTGGAAGTCGGTGATGACGATCGGAGTCGGCCAGTCGCGTAGCGCGATCTTGGACGAAACGGGGTCGCCGTCGGAATTGTACTCGTGCCCTTCCGGATAGAAGCACGCCATCGCGACCCACTTCTTCACCTTCTTCGCGACAAGCGCCTTCCCGTCGAGCGGAGAGTGCGCGTCGCCCTTCGACTCGAGGAGCGCGCGCTGGTTGGAGAGGAACCCGAGCGAGCAGATCACCACGCTGCCGTCAGGCTGCGAGGCGAGGAGGCGGCGATAGACGTCGACCGCATCGGGAGCCTCGTCGCTGTCCGCGTACTTGAACTTGCCGGGGTACTTCTTCTGAAGGTCGAGGAACTTCTTGTGGCCCCACTTGTCGCGTCCGCTCACAGCGGAGTCGAGCTTGGAGCATCCAACGGGAATGTCGGGGCGTCCGTAGTAGGCGTTGCAGATCTCTACCGCGGCGACGGACCCGTTCTTCCTCGTGCAGCTCACGGTCGCGAGTATCTCGCACTCCCCCGCGTCCGCCAGCGCATGGAGGCACGCGAGCGCGCCCATGTCGTCGTAGTCCGATATCATGTCGGTATCGAGTATCACCTTCACCGGCTCGTGCTTTGCGAAGTCGCGCGTCGTGCAGCACCCGGCGGCAAGCGCGAGCGCGGCCATTGCGAACATCCATGCTACCTTCATATCAACCGCCCCCTTGGTTTAGAAACGACTCACGCTCACTTCAAGCGACACCGGAGAGCCATCGGACTCGACGCAGAAGATCGCGCACATAAGCCCCGCGACAGGATTGAACGCGCGTTTCCCGCGCTGCGTCTCGACAAGCTTGATGTCATGGTCCGCCACGAGCGTCACCGTTCCGCCCGGGCGCTTCACATAAGCCCGCCTGCCCTCGACGGCGACCTCGTCCTTGTCAGTGGCCACCACGGGGAACACATAGCGGAACTTTCCATCGGCCTTCGCGCGCACGAACATCCCTTCGCCGTCGAGTCTGTAGTCGATCTCGAACGGTGCGCCCTTTGCGCCATTCTTGTCAGCCGTCACGCCCTTGGCGGAATACGAGAACCTCGTCCCGAAGGACGACGGGCCGACCGACCCCGCCGTCTTCACGTCGACGTCCATGACGTTAGAACATTTCCCGCACTCGACGCGCGGCGTCATCGTCTCCACTCCGACACACCTGCGCTGGTCCTGGAAGTTCGCGGGTTCCACAAAATGGTAGCTGAACATCGTGGCGGCTGCAACAACGCCGACATCCCTGTGCCACAGCATCGTTGGCGATCCTCCGCCGATGTTCACGGGCCCCTTGTTCGAATAGTTGTCGTTCGCGCTGAACGTCGCGCGCCACGGGCCGACGGCGACGAGCTCGGTGTCGAAGTCGGCGAAGCGCCTGCGCCCGTATTCTAGCTCGCGCGGAAGCGGCTCGTCCGCGCACTTCTCAGGCGCATCCGCGAGAAGCAGCTCGACGAGCGACTTCACGTGCGCGAACGTGTGGTGGATGCACGCCGGCTCGCCGGCCTCGCGGTAGTAGAGGCCGCCGTAGAGAAGGCCAGAGTCGGAAGTGCATCGCGCGAGGAGCTTCAGGTGTCGGTCGATCGCGCGCACCCCTCCCTTTCCGCCAAGCTTCGCGTAGTGCGCGAGCGCCGGCAGAAGGCCGTCCGACGTCCTGCTTCCCCAGTACGACCACTTGCACGAGCGGCTGCCCATAGAGTTGTCGAGACCGCCGTCGGGCATCATGAACTCGAGGTGCCCCGCGGTGAGCTTCATGAGCTTCGCCTCTAGCAACTTGTCGCCGACAAGCTCGGCGTAGTGCCAGAGCGACGGAACCGACTCCTCGAAGTTGTACCCGATGTCGACTGCCTTGCAACCGCGCGGCGTGACTCCGTTCTGCGGATGCCCCTCGCCCTGCAGCAAACCGTCCTCGGTGAAGAACGGCTCGAGGAGCGCGAGCATCGTGCGGGCCTTCTCGAGATACGATTCGTCGCCGAGCACCTTGTTCGCGAGGGCCATCGCCTCGCAGAACGCAACAGGGTAGTTGATGTTCGCGGTGCCGAGTTCGACACGCCCTTCGGGGGCGAGCCAGTCGAGCACGTATTTCGTCTGACGGCGGAAGCTCTTCAGCAACTTCTCCCTGAAACGTGGCGGAAGCGCGTCGCCACAGAGGAGGAGCGTCTTGCCGTTGGCGATCTGCGCGAAAACCGTGATGCCGCGCCACGTGTGCTTGGTGTCGTTGTAGTTCGCGCCGTCGGGATACACGAAGTTGCGCTCCGTCCAGTCGAGCATCGACTCGGCGGCGTCGAGGTACTTCGCGTCGCCGGTCTTCTTCCACTCGTACGCGAGCGCGTACACGGCGTCCGCGGAGCGTCCGTGCTGGAAGTTGCACGCGGGGCAGAGGAGCCCGCCGTCGAGGCTCGCATCTCCCATTCCCCTGACCTGATGCGCGAGAAGCGCGTTGCACCATTTCGAAAGCAGCGCCTCTGCGTCGGCGCGGCTCCACGAATCGGCGCGCGCAGTGCAGGCAATCGTAACCGCGACCACCGCGGCTGCAAACCTTGAACATGCTGAACTTACATCTGCCATGCGCGAATTATACCACACAACCCGCCGTGCCGCAAAACCCATCGCCGGGGGCATTCAGAAAACGCGAATCCTGTATCGCGGAGTCAGCCAGACCGGCAGGAACTACTGGACCTTGAGAAGCTCGCGGACGGCGGCGCGCATCTGGCGCTTCGCCACGGCCATGCCCCCCTTGATCGTGCATCCCGCGGCGCGGACATGTCCGCCGCCGCCGAACTTCTGGGCAAGCACCGTTGCATCCCACGGGGCGCGCGTGCGTATCGAAACGCGCGTCTCCTTTGTGCGGTCTGGTATCTGGTAGAAGAAGAGGGCGACTTCGTTCCTGGCAACGGAGCGCGGGATCTCTATCACGTCCTCGGCATCTGCCTTCGACCCGCGGACCTCGCGGAAGTCGTCGCGCGTCAGCGTAACCTCTGCGACCTTTCGGTTCTTCCAGACATGGAGCGAGCGCCATGCGATGCGCTTGAGCTCGATTGCCTTGCGCGGGAAGCCGGAATAGAGGATGTCGTTGATCATGGCCGTCCGCACGCCGTACTTTAGCAGGTCGCCTGCGGCGCGGAGGGTGCCTGGGCGGGTGGAGTCGTACGCGAAGCGCCCCGAATCGGTCACGATCGCGACCCAGAGCGCCTCGGCGACGGCCCTGTCGAACTTCCACTCCATCCACTTGGCGAGACGCCACACGATCTCGCCGGCGCTCGAGGCCGTCGGGTCGATGATGGCTGCGTCGTTCGCGGCGACGCTGGTAGCGTGGTGGTCGATCGTTATGAAGGGCAGTTTTTCGGCGAAAGGCCGAACCTCCGGCGGAAGCCTGTCGGGCGCCGCGCAGTCGACGTAGACGAAAAGGTCGAACTTCCGGCGCCTGAGCTTGCGCAGCGGGATGATGTCAGCCGCGCCTTCCAGAAAGCCGGGCTTGCCGAGGGCCTTGACGTCCGCCGTGGCGAACGCCTGCTTGCCCGCGGCGGTTAGCATCCTCGCCATGGCGATCATCGAGCCAAGCGAATCGCCGTCCGGGCTGATGTGGCCGGAAACCAGTATGCGTGAAGACGCGGCGATCGCATTCGCGACCGCCGCGTATCCAGGATGTCTGACAGATGCGGAAGGCATCTATCACATTCCGCCGCGGCCCCTGAGGGTGCCGTGACGGAGGAAGCCGTCGTACTTGCGCACCAGCAGGTGCGACTCCATGATGCGGAGCGTGTCAAGCGCGACGCCGACGATGATCAGCAGCGAGGTGCCGCCGAAGAACGAGGACACGGACCACGGCACATGCATCCAGCCGCTGAGAACCTGCGGGAGCAGGGCGACGATGAGAAGACCGGTGCCGCCGATGAGCGTCACGCGCGTCATCACGCCGTCGAGGTACTCCGCGGTGGCCATGCCGGGGCGGATGCCGGGGACGTACGAGCCGGAGCGCTTGAGGTTCTCGGCGATCTGCACGGCGTTGAACTGGGTGGCGACCCAGAAGAACGCGAAGAACATGATCAGCAGCGCGTAGATCGTGAGGTGGAGCGGGCTGCCCATGTCGCTGAGCTTGTCGCCCAGCCAGAAGAGCTTCTGCCCGAACCAGCGCGGATCGTCCTTGAACCAGCTCTTGAGGAGCATGGCGGGGAAGGACAGGAGCGGCTGCGCGAAGATGATCGGCATGACGCCCGTGTAGTTCACGCGGAGCGGCATATAGGTCTGCTGCATGCCGAAACCGCCCGCGCCGCCGGCAGAGCGCCTGGTGGCGTGGATCTGGACCTTGCGGACGCCCTGCGTGAGCATCACGGTTCCCATCACGACGGCGAACCCGAAGGCAAGCAGAAGCACGAGCTTCGCTATGCCGTTGTTCTCGGGCGGCACGTCGCCTATGCCGATGTACTGGCCCCAGGCCTGGTAGATCGCCTGCGGCAGGCGGGAGGCGATGTTGATCATGATGATCAGCGAGGTGCCGTTTCCGATGCCGAAGGTGGTAATCTGGTCCGCGAGCCACATCACGAAGAGCGACGCCGTGGTGATGCCGATCACGGTCATGAGCACGAAGCCCATTCCGGGGTTGGACACGAGCTCGACGTTCGCGAAGTCCGGGTGGAGCTTTGACGGGTTCATCAGCATGAACGCGATGGACACCGACTGCACCACGCACAGGAAGATCGTGAGGTAGCGCGTGATCTCGGCGAGCTTCTGGCGGCCGGACTCGCCTTCCTGCTTAAGCTTCTCGAGGAAGGGAATCACGGACGACAGTAGCTGGATCACGATCTGGGCCGAGATGTACGGCCAGATCGAGAGCACGCCGATCGCGCAGTTCTCTAGGCCGCCGCCGGTGAACACGCTGATCCAGTCAAGCACACCGCCGCCGACGCCGCTGTGCGCGCGGAAGTCCTCGATCGTGCGCTGCATCGTGACCCAGTCCACTCCCGGCGTGGGAACGGAGGAGATCAGGCGGCACACGAAGACGAGCCCGAGCGTCACAAGGATCTTCTTGCGGAGTTCGGGAATGCGGAACGCATTCGAGAAGCCTTTGAACATTGACATGGGTCGGTTCCTTGTCGGTAGGTTCAGCCTTCGGCCACGGTTCCGCCGGCTGCCTCGATCTTGGCCTTGGCGGCCGCGGAGCAGGGAACCTTCACGGTGAACTTCTTGGTGAGTTCGCCCTGGGCGAGGATCTTGATCTTCGGCTGCTTGTTGTCGGAGAAGCCCTTTGCCGCGAGCGACGCGACCGTGATCTCGTCGCCTGCCTCGAAGAACTTCTCGAGGGTCGACACATTGACCGCGAGCGCCTTGGCGTTGAAGCGGGCGTTGTTGAAGCCGCGCTTGGGCAGACGGCGCATGAGCGGCATCTGGCCGCCTTCGAAGCCGAGCTTGTGCTTGTGGCCCTTGCGGGACTGCTGGCCCTTCTGGCCCTTGCCGCAGGTCTTGCCGAGGCCCGAGCCGCAGCCGCGGCCCACGCGCTTTCCGCGCTTGCGGGAACCAGGCGTGTTAGTGAGAGAGGAAAGATCCATTTTGTCTCCTTGGATTTGCTTGTCGATTCGATTGCGTCCGTCCGCGGGCGGGCCGAGCCCGCCGCGGCGGAGGCAGATGAACTTACGCGCGGAGCGCGGCGATGGACTCTGCGGAGCGCAGCTTCAGGAGCGCGTCGAGAGTGGCCTTCACCACGTTGAGGCGGTTCTTCGAGCCGAGGGACTTGCCCACGGCGTCGCGAACGCCGGCCGCCTCGAGGACGGGGCGCATTCCGCCGCCGACGATGAGTCCGGTACCGGCAGGGGCGGGCTTGAGAAGCACGCGTCCGCCGTCGCACTCGCCTGTGACCTCGTGCGGAATCGTCTTGCCCTTCATGACGACGGGGGTCATGGCCTTGCGGGCCGCGTCGCCGCCCTTGCGGATGGCGTCGGAGACCTCGTTGGCCTTGCCGAACCCGACTCCGACCTTGCCCTCGTGATCGCCGACCACGATGACTGCGGAGAAGGACATGCGGCGGCCGCCCTTGACGACCTTGTTGCAGCGGTTGACGAACACTACGCGCTCGTCGAGCTCGTCCTGCGCACCAGACTCGGGACGCGGGCGCTTTTCACGGTTCATGGCCATCAGTTAGCCTCCTTGGCGGGTTTGTCGCTGATCTTGATTCCGGCGGCCACTGCGGATTCGACTATGGCCGCGACGCGTCCGGTGTAGGGATTGCCGCCGCGGTCGACGACCACGGTGGTGATGCCCTTCGCCTTCGCAGCCTCGGCGGCCGCGGCACCGAGCGCCTTGGCGGTTGCGAGGTTCGCGTTCTTCTCCTTCAGCGTGGTAGCGGAAGCGAGGGTCGTGCCCTTCGCGTCGTCCACGAACTGGACGTACATGTTCTTGTTCGTCACGCAGATCGACATGCGCGGCCTCTCCGCGCTGCCGACCACGCGCTGGCGGAGCCGGAGGTGGCGCTTCGCGCGCTGCTCTTTGCGGTTGAAACTCATTTTGACTTCTCCTCAGGCCGTTAGGCGACCTTCTTGCCCTGTTTGCGGCGGATCTTCTCGCCGAGGTACTTGATGCCCTTGCCCTTGTAGGGCTCGGCCGGGTAGTAGCTGCGGATGCGCGCCGCGGCCTCGCCGACCTTGTCCTTCTCTATGCCCTTGATGGTCACCTGGAGGCCGTCGTTCTCGACGGTGATGGTGAGCCCCTCGGGGATCGTGAAGAGCTTCGGGCTGGCGAATCCGAGCGACAGCGCGAGGACCTTGCCCTGGAGCGCGGCCTTGAAGCCGGTGCCCTCGATCGTGAGCTGCTTCATGTAGCCCTCGCTAACGCCGACCACGTTGTTGTGGACGAGCGCGCGGGCGAGGCCGTGGAAATTGCCGAACTTGGCGTCGTCTTCGCAGGTGAGGACGATCTTGTCGCCCTCCTGCTTGGCGGCGATGCCGGCGGGGAGCTCGTAGGAAAGCTCCCCGAGCTTGCCCTTGACCGAGACCTTGCGGCCGTCGACCTTGACGGTGACGCCTGCGGGCACGGCAACGGGTTCTTTACCGATACGGGACATTGCTGTTACTCCTTACCAGACTGTGCAGATGAGTTCGCCGCCGAGCTTCTTGGCCTTCGCCTCCTTGCCGCTCATCACGCCCTTGGACGTGGAGAGCACCGCAAGGCCCATGCCGCCGAGGACGGCCGGGATTTCGGAAACGCCAACGAACTTGCGGAGGCCGGGCTTCGACTCGCGCTTGAGGCCGCGGATGGCGGATTCGGCGCCGTCCGTGTACTTCAGCGTGATCACGAGGGCCTTCGGGAAGTCGCTCGAGGTGATGTAGTTTTCGATGTAGCCGGAGTCCTTGAGGACGCGGGCTATTTCGCTCTTGAGGTTCGACGCGGGCATGCGGACCTCGACATGGCGGGCCTTGATGCCGTTGCGGATCGTCACGAGCATGTCGGAAATGGGATCGATCGTCATTTGGTTTTCTCCTTTCCGATTACCAGGACGCCTTGGTGACGCCGGGAATGAGTCCGTTCACCGCGAGTTCGCGGAAGCAGATGCGGCACACGCCGAACTTGCGCATGTACGCATGGCGGCGGCCGCAGCGCGAGCAGCGCTTGTAGCCGCGGACCGAGAACTTCGGCTTGCGGTTGGACTTTGCTATGAGGCACTGTTTGGCCATGGTTAATTCCTCCCCACGAACGGCATGCCCAGGGCGATAAGGAGCTCCTTGGCGGCCTTGTTGTCGTTGGAACTGGTTACGAAGGTGATGTCCATTCCGGACTGCGGGCCGGCGGCCTCGACGAGTTCCGGGAATATCGAATGCTCCTTCAGGCCCAGCGTGTAGTTTCCGCGGCCGTCGAAGCCGCGGTTGGGAACGCCGTGGAAGTCGCGGATGCGCGGCAGGGCGGCGTTGATGAGACGCTCTACGAAATCCCACATGCGCTCGCCGCGGAGTGTCACCTTCGCGCCGATGACCATGCCCTCGCGGAGCTTGAAGTTCGAGATGGACTTCTTCGCCTTGCAGAGCATCGGCTTCTGGCCGGTAATCGCCGCGAGGTCGTCCACAAGCGACTTCTGCTCGTCCTTGGTGACGATTCCGAAGCCCATGTTGATGACGATCTTCTGCAGGCGGGGGACCAGCATGCGGTTCTTCGTGCCAAGCTTCTCCTCGAGCGCCGGCACGATCTTGTCGTTGTACTGTTCTTTGAGTTTGGCCATTGCGGTTACCTCACTTTTCAGGCTTCGCGTCCGGGACTACCTTGCCGGAAGCCTTGAACTGGCGGACCTTCTTGCCGTCCTTGGAGACGGTGGACACGCGCGAGCCCTTCTTCGCCTCGGCGTCGTAGGGCATCAGCTTGCTGAGCTGGACCGGGAACTCGCGGGGGATGAGACCACCCTGCTGCGTCTCGGTGCGGCGCACGGCCTTCTTGTGGACGTTGACACCCTCGACGATGGCGGTGCCATCCTTGCGGTTGACGCGCAGCACGGTGCCGGTCTTGCCGGCGTCGTTGCCGCGGATCACGATCACGGTGTCGTTCTTCTTAATACGTGCGATTGACATGATTTTTCTCCTGTGCCGTGACTCACACCACTTCCGGGGCGAGAGAGAGGATCTTCATGTAGTTCCTGTCGCGCAGCTCGCGCGCAACCGGCCCGAACACGCGGGTGCCGAGCGGGTTGAACTTGGAGTCGACGAGAACGCACGCGTTCTGGTCGAAGCGGACGGTCGAGCCGTCGGCGCGGCGGATCGGGTTGCCCGTGCGGATGATCACGGCGGTGCAGACCTGTCCCTTCTTCACGGAACCGGTCGGCGAGGCCTCCTTGATCGCAACGCGGATCACGTCGCCGAGATGCGCGTACTCCTTGCGCTGCTTGAGGATGCGGAAGCACATGGCGCGCTTCGCGCCCGTGTTGTCCGCGACAACTAGGTTGGTGAGTTCCTGGATCATGGTTACTTCGCCTCCGGCGCGACGACGCGCCAACGCTTTGTGGCCGACAGCGGCCTGGTTTCCATGATCGTCACCTTGTCCCCGACCTTCACGGCGTCGGATTCGTCGTGCGCGTGGAACTTCTTCGTGCGGGTGACGACCTTGCCGTATACGGGGTGGAGCTCGCGGTACTTGACCGCGACCACCACGCTCTTGGCGCCCATCTTCGAGACGACGGTGCCCTTGCGGACCTTGCGGTCGCCGCGCTTATCGTTAGCAGCCATCTTACTTGGCCTCCTTCTTCGCCGCGTTCTGGACGGTCAGCATGCGGGCGATGTCGCGGCGCATCTGGCGCATCCTTGCGGGCTTTTCGACTTCTCCCTTGGACGCGTGCTTGAGCTTCATCGCCTGAAGCTCCGCCTTCGCGGCGGCGATCTTCTTGGCGAGCTCGTCTGCGCCCAGTTCCTTGAGTTCTGCGGTTTTCATCAGATTTTAGCTCCGGCACGAGTTACGAACTTGGTGTGGATGCCGATCTTCGTCGCCGCGAGGCGAAGGCACTCGCGCGCCACTTCCTCGGGTACGCCGCCGATCTCGAAGAGCATCTTCCCGGGCAGGATCACTGCGACCCAGAACTCCGGGTTGCCCTTTCCTCCGCCCATTCGCACTTCGATGGGCTTGCGGGTCACGGGCTTGTCGGGGAACACGCGGATCCAGAGCTTGCCCTTGCGCTTCATCTCGCGGTTGATCGCGACGCGGCAGGCTTCGATCTGGGTTGCTGTGAGATGGCCGCGGGTGGTCGCCTTCAGGCCGAACTCGCCGTACGCGAGCTCCGCGCCCGAAGTGGCCCAGCCACTGCGGTTACCCTTCGACACTTTGCGGTACTTGACGCGCTTAGGCATGAGCGGCATGGCGCTTCCCTCCTTCACGACGGCCGCCCTGGCGGACCGGCTGGAAATCTTCCTTCTTGCAGATCCAGCACTTTATGCCGATCTTGCCGGCGGTGGTGTTGGCTTCCGCGAAACCGTAGTCGATGTGCGCACGGAGCGTGTGAAGGGGAACCTTGCCCTCCTTCGCCCACTCGATGCGCGCGATCTCGGCGCCGTTGATGCGGCCGCCGGCGTGGATCTTGATGCCGTCGACGCCCATGTCCATCGCAACCTTCATCGCGCGCTTCATGGCGCGCTTGAGGGCCACGCGGCGCTCGAGCTGCTGGGCGATGCCCTCTGCCACGAGCTGTGCGTCTGCATCGGCGTCATGGACCTCCTTGATGTCGAGGTACACTTCCTTCTTCGTCATCTTGGCGAGGTCGTCGCGGATCTTGTCCACGTCCGAGCCCTTGTGCCCGATGATCACGCCCGGACGGGCGGAGTAGAGGGAAACGCGGACGCGGTTGGCGTAGCGCTCGATCATGATCTTGGAGATGCCTGCCTCCTTGAGGCGCTCCTTGAGGGCCTCGCGGATCTTCTGGTCCTCCGCGAGCAGCGCGCCGAAGACCTTCTTCGGCGCGAACCAACGGCTGCGCCAGTCATGGTCTACCGCAACGCGGAAACCAATCGGATTGACTTTCTGTCCCATGGTTACTTCGTCTCCTTCTCGTCCGTGAGGACGACCTTGCAGTGGCAGAGGCGGCGCGCGATGGGGTGGGCGCTGCCGCGCGCCGTGGGCCAGTAGCGGCGGGCGCGTATCGACTCGTCGAACACACAGAGCTTGACCGTGAGGTCGGCGGGGTCGAGGTTGTTGTTGTTCTTCGCGTTCGCGATTGCGGAGAGGAGCGTCTTCTTGAGGATCGCCGCGCACTTGCGGGGCGAGAACTCGACGACCTTGAGCGCGTCGGCGGCCTTGAGCCCCTGGCACTCGCGGGCGAGAGGACGGCCCTTGAACGCCGACATCTTCGCGTTACGTGTTATTGCGATGACTTCCATGTTTCACCGTTCCTTACTTCTTGGCCTTGTCCACGCCGGCGCCGTGACCCTTGAACGTGCGGGTCGGGGCGAACTCGCCGAGACGGTGGCCAACCATGTTTTCGGTGATGAAGATCGGGAGATGCTGCTTTCCGTTGTGGATCGCAAACGTCAGTCCCACGAAATCCGGGAGCACCATAGAGCGGCGGCTCCACGTCTTGATAGGCTGCTTCTTACCGCTAGCCTGCATCTTTTCGACCTTGCGGAGGAGGCTCTCCTCCACGTACGGTCCCTTCTTGAGTGAACGGGCCATTTGTTACTTCCTCCGCTTGATGATGACGCGATTAGAGGTCTTGCCCGGCTTGCGGGTCTTGCCGCCCTTCGCGAGCTTGCCCCACGGCGAACGCGGGTCGCTGCCGCCGGACGTACGGCCTTCGCCGCCGCCCATCGGGTGGTCGACAGGGTTCATCGCAACGCCGCGCACCGTAGGACGGATGCCGAGGAGGCGCTTGCGTCCCGCCTTGCCCAGCTTGACCGACTCCCACTCGCCGTTGCCGACGGTTCCGACCGTCGCGAGGCAGCGGCCGTCGAACACGCGCACTTCGCCGGAGGGAAGCTTGAGCGTGACCGTGCCGCCGTCGCGCGCCATGACCTGGCATTCGTTGCCGGCGCTGCGGCCCAGCTTCGCGCCCTGCCCGGGGACGAGCTCGACGCAGTGGACCATGAGGCCCAGCGGAATCTGGGAGAGCGGAAGCGCGTTTCCGACAGTCGCCTCTGCCTTGGGGCCGGACACGACCTTCTGGCCGACCTTGATGCCCTCGGGCTGGAGGATGTAGGAGAGCGTGCCGTCCTCGTACTTGATCAGCGCGAGGTTGGACGTGCGGATGGGATCGTAGGCGATGCCCTCGACCGTCGCCACCATGCCGAACTTGTTGCGCTTGTAGTCGACGATGCGGTAGCGCTGCTTCACGCCGCCGCCGTGGTGGCGGACCGTGATGCGGCCGGTGTTGTTGCGGCCCGCGTTCTTGCGGACGGCCTTGGTGAGGCGCTTGACCGGCTTCTTCTCGGTTATCTCCTCGAACGTGGGGGCAACGCGGAAGCGCATTCCCTGCGAACGGGGCTTGAATGTCTTGAGTGCCATTTCGCGAAACTCCTTTAGACGGTTTCAATGCGTTCGCCGGCCTTCACCGTGACGATCGCACGCTTCCAGGTGGGATCCACCTTCTGCATGCGCGTGCCGCGGATCGTGCGGAGACCGCCCTTCATGTTCGCCGTGCGCACCGCAAGCACGTGGACGCCGAACTGCGCCTCGACTGCCTTGCGGATCTGCGGCTTCGTCGCCTCGCGGGCGACCTCCAGGAAATAGCGGTTCTCGGCGGCGAGCTTGGTGCCCTTCTCCGTCACGAGGACGCGCTTGATTATCGACGTGTCCATTACTTGGCCTCCTTGACTGCCAGACGCTTCACGAGCGCGTCGAAGCCTTCCTTGCTGCAGACCACCGTGCGGAACGTCAGCAGCGTGTAAACGTCGACTGCTCCGGCAGTCTCGTACATCGCGCGCGCCAGGTTCTTGGTGACCTGGAGCACGGACTCGTCGAACTTGCCCGTCACGACGAGCGCGTCGCGCTCGACGCCGACCTTCTTGAGGAGCGCCGCCATGAGCTTCGTCTTCGGGGCCTCGAACTTGAACTCGTCGACTACGACAACGTCGCCAGCCGCGATCTTGTCCGAAAGCGCGCGCGCGAACGCAAGCTTCATGACCTTCTTGTTGATCTTCTGGCTGAAGTCGCGCGGATGGGGCCCGTGGGCCACTCCGCCGCCGCGCCACACAGGGCTCTGGCGGAAGCCCGCGCGGGCGTTGCCCGTGCCCTTCTGCTTCCACGGCTTCTTG
>CAMORM010000065.1 GCA_946623785.1 uncultured Verrucomicrobiota bacterium | reverse complement strand
CTATCGGCTCTGCCGTCCTTGTACGGTGCGGGCGCGAGACGCCCGCACCTACCCTCGCCGCCTGGTGCCGGCTGTAGTTTCAAATGGATGGCAAGCCATATGAGAATCTTTGGGACAATCCGCTTTGCTATGCGCATAATCTGTATCTCAACGGTTCACCCATCAGGAACATGGAAATCCCTAAGAGTGTGTCAAGCATTGGTAGGAATGTATTCAGAGGCTGCATCGGCCTGACCCGCGTGATGATTCCGAAGAACGTCACATACATGGATGCGGGTGCATTTGCCGACTGCGGAAACCTCAAGGAGTTTGCCGTTGCCGAAGACAGCAATCACTACAAGTCAGTTGGCGGGTTGTTGTTGACGAAGGATGGGAGAACGCTGCTTGCCGTGCCGGGAGGAATAGAGACTGTCAAGATACCAGACAGAGTAGTAAACATTGGGGACTATGCTTTCTTCGGTTGCAAGAAGGTTTCTAAGGTGTCGATCTCTGATGGGGTAACAAGCATTGGATATAAGTCATTCGCAAGATGCAGCTGGCTTGTAAGTGTTGAAATCCCGCCGAGCGTCATGAAGATAGGCAGCAGCGCATTTCAGGATTGCACGTGCCTTGCAGGCGTCTATATTACTGACCTTGCCGCATGGTGTAGCGTATCATTTGGAGATTTGGGATCAGGTAACCCTTTGATTTGGGCACATAACCTTTATTGCGCCAGTTCGCTGGTCACTAATTTAAAGTTTCCTGATGATATGGACCATATTGGCGATTTTGCATTTTATGGTTGTTCGTGTTTGACGCGGGTAACGATTTCTAGATCAATCAAGAAAGTTGGGTATGGCGCATTTGGCTACTGTAACAATCTTGTTAGGTTCGATGTGGATGGAGGTAATCAATACTATAAGTCAACGGATGGACTTTTATTAACACGAGATGGCAAGATACTTGTGAGCGCCCCTGCATGAGTTGAAAAGGTAAATGTGCCTAATGGGGTTGAGGTTATTGGAGGGTTCTCTTTTAGGGGATGCGACAAGATTTCTGAGATTGATATACCCGAAGGCGTGACATATATCCAATGGAGCTGCTTCTCTCATTGTAAGGAAATCGGGAAACTGACAATTCCCAATAGCACGACAAAAATCGGGCCCTATGCTTTTTGTAGTTGCCACAAACTTACGAGTGTTACAATACCGGGGAAAGTGGCAAGGATTGAGAATTGCGCGTTTGCATGGAGTGGGCTTAAGAGCATTGTTATAAAGGATGGCGTTAAAAGCATCGGGAAAAGCGCTTTTGCCGCGAACAAGATTACAAACATTACAATTCCACGTAGTGTTACGGACATCGCGGATGAGGCTTTTGCTAACTGCAGGCAGCTTGAAAACGTTACGGTTCCTGAGGGGCTCACAAACATACACGAGCGCGCTTTTGTGGGGTGCAGCAAGCTTCTTGACGCCAACGGGAAGCCGCGCCTGACGCGAGTTCCTAGCACGTCGAAGAGGAAGTGATTGCGGCGCGCTCGGTGAATGCGCCCTACCATGATTGGTATGCCGTAGATTGCGGCGTGCGCGGCGCGCCCGCCCTACCGAGTTTTGCCGTTACCCGCCGCTCGTGAAATGTGCCGAAGAAAAGCTTGCTTTTCGGAGGGAAGCTGCACAGACCGCGAAGCGGGCGAGCGCAAGAGCGAAGCGAAGTGCCCCCAAGGGGCCGCGCACGAGCGGTACGGACAACGCCCATGCGCGCCAGCGACGGCGAGACGCCGCCGCTACATCACATACGGCAAACCATTTGCAACGGCTGAGGCGGAAGGCCGCTCGGGGCATCTGATGGAGCGGCCGCAACCATGGCATGGACTTCGGGGATGCCAAATGGCCGCGGAATCCGAAATGAGCGCATTCAGTAAAACCCGCAAAGCGGCACAAGCGCGCGAATGGTGCCCCGAGCGGCCTTTCGCCGAAACCGCACAATAGCGCCGGAACGGCCAAAAGCGATTGTCGGCTTTTCGTATCGCAACCGGGGCGGTGTTTTGGTAAAATACGCCTCATGAAAATTCTCATTGTTGGAAGCGGCGGCAGAGAGCATGCGATTACGTGGAGGCTCTCCAGGGACGAAGCGGGGCACAGCCTTTTTTGCGCACCCGGAAACGCGGGCACGGCGGCGATTGCCGAGAACGTGCCAGTGAAGGCGGAGGACGTCGAGGGGATTGTGGCGTGGGCCAAGTCCAACAAGCCCGACCTCGTGGTGGTGGGTCCCGAGGCGCCTCTCGTCGCGGGCCTTGTCGATTCCCTCAACGCGGCAGGCTTCAAGGCGTTTGGACCAGTGGCCGCCGGTGCGAGGATGGAGGGCTCCAAGCGGTTTGCGAAGGAAGTCATGGACGCGGCCGGGGTGCCAACGGGGAAGGCGGAGGTCTTCACGGACCCCGCCGCGGCGAAGGCGGCGCTTCCCGGGTACGGGCTTCCCGTGGTGATCAAGGCGGACGGCCTTGCGGCCGGAAAGGGCGTGGTCGTCGCCGAGACGACCGAGCAGGCAGAGCAGGCGATAGACGACATGCTCGTTGCCAACAAGTTCGGCGCGGCCGGCGCGGAAGTGCTCGTTGAGGAGTTCCTCGACGGCGAGGAGTGCTCGATTCTCGCGCTTGTCGACGGCGAGCGCACGGTCCTCCTTCCCAGCTCGCAGGACCACAAGCGCGTGTTCGACGGCGACAAGGGCCCCAATACCGGCGGCATGGGCGCGTATTCGCCCGCGCCCGTAGTGACGGACGCGATGCTTCCCGGCATCAGGGAGAAGATCATCCTCCCAGTGGTGCGCGAACTCAAGAAGCGCGGAATCACGTACAAGGGAGTCCTTTACGCAGGCCTCATGATAACGCCTCCAGGCGGCAAGAAGGCGCTCAGCGGATCGGCTGTGAATGTCGTCGAGTTCAACGCGCGCTTCGGCGACCCAGAGACGGAGGCGGTTCTGCCGCGTCTTGGCGGAGACTTCTCCGCTGCGCTGATGGCGTGCGTGGACGGTACGCTTTCCGACGACCTCGTGACCGTGAAGCCAGAGTCCGCCGCAACCGTGATCATGGCGTCCGGCGGATACCCCGGCTCCTACGAGAAGGGCAAGGAGATCACGGGCCTCGCCGATGCGAACGCCGTCCCGGGTGCGACTGTGTTCCACTGCGGAACGAAGTCCGATGACGGCAAGGTGCTTACCTCGGGCGGGCGCGTGCTGAGCGTGACGGGGCTAGGGGCGGACCTCCGCTCTGCCGTCGACACGGCGTACGCGGCAGTCGGCAAGATCGCTTTCGAAGGAGAGTTCCACCGCAGGGACATCGCGCACAGGGCGTTCAATAGAGTTTGAAGTTCAAAGTTCAAAGTTCAAAGTTCAAAGTTTGAAGTTTAAGGTTTACTGTATAGGGCCTGAGAGGAGAGAGAGATGGATTCGGATAAGCCGTTGGTGGGCATAGTGATGGGAAGCGACAGCGACTGGCCGCTCGTGCAGAAGGCTTGCGACACGCTCGACAAGTTCGGCGTGCCGTACGAGACGCGCGTCATAAGCGCGCACCGCACGCCCGAGCTTGCGCTCGAGTATTCTGGATCGGCGGAAGGGCGCGGCATCAAGGTGATCATCGCCGCTGCCGGCGGTGCGGCGCACCTTGGCGGCGTGCTCGCGGCGGGAACTCCGCTTCCCGTTATCGGCATACCCGTTGCGGGCGGGGCTCTCAACGGGCTTGACGCGCTCTACGCCACGGTGCAGATGCCTTCGGGCGTGCCAGTTGCGACGGTCGCGTGCGGAAGCGCGGGGCCGGTGAACGCGGCGCTCCTCGCGGTGCAGATTCTAGGCACGGCGGACCAGGGGCTGCGCGAGAAGTTCCGCGCGCACAAGGCGGAGCTCAAGGCGAAGGTCGCCAAGGCGAACGAGAGGATTCACCAGCCGTCCAAGTAGGCGGCGAACGGCGGAGGAACGGAGATGTCCGACTGGAGACAGGAGCTTGATTCGATTTTCGAGGGACGCGCCCGCGCGGCGCGCGCCGAGCAGGAGAACGCCGAGTTCGAGTCGTTTCTCGACAGCGTCGCACTGCCTGCGCTGCAGGAGCTCGCGCAGGAGTTCAACTCGCGCCACGAGATGGACGCGCGCGTTAGGCGCACTGCGGGCGCAGTCACCATCACGGTCTATGGCGACGGCGTGGAGGAGATCAACTTCCGCGTGCTCAAGCACTACTGCCAGACGGGCATCCTGCCGACGGCGGAAGTGCGCGTGAACCGCGGCGCGTACCAGGCGAAGTACGAGTCGATGTTCAAGTCCGAGGACATGGACTACAAGATCTCGGACGTCACGAAGGACGACGTGATCGCCTGCTTCATCAAGTACTTCCGCATGGTCCGCGACGGCGGTACGTCGACGACCAAGGCCTGAGGCTTATGCGGCTTTCCGTTTTCGCAAGCGGCAGCAAGGGCAACTCGCTGGCGGTCCAGGGCGGTTCGACAACGATAGTCGTCGACCTCGGGCTTTCGTGCACCGAGCTGGAGAGCAGGATGCGGCAGTGCGGAGTGGAGCCCGATTCCATCGACGCCATACTCTTCACGCACGACCATTCCGACCACTGCGCCGCGCTCGACGTCTTCCACCGGCACCACCCGCAGGTCCCGCTTCTCGCGACGGACGGAACGGCCGGCGCGATTGCGATGCGGACGAAGGTTGAAGACGGCTGGACGGCATTCGAGACAGGCGGCGAGTTCGAGATAGGAGACATCGCGGTAGAGTCGTTTTCGGTCCCTCACGACGCTGCAGACCCCGTTGGCTACCTCTTTTCCTGCGGCGGGGAGTCGCTTTTCGTGGCCACTGACTTCGGGACCGTTACGGAGCCTGTGCGCCAGGCGTTCAGGCGCGCCAACTGCGCGGTGCTTGAGTCGAACCACGACCCAGTGATGCTGACGCAGTCGGGACGCCCGCCGTCGCTCAAGCAGCGGATCCACGGCCGCAGCGGGCACCTGTCGAACGACGACGCGGCGGACCTTTTGCGCGCTGTGCGCCCGCCGAACCTTTCCGCGCTCTTCCTCGCGCACCTGAGCGGCGAATGCAACGAGCCGCATCTCGCGGTGCGCACGGCGCGCGAGGCCGCCGACGCGGCCGGGATGCGCGACCTCAGGATAGAGCCGCTTTCGCAGAACTGCGTGTTCAGCTTCGAGTTCTGAGCCGACGGCTGATCCACCCCATCCCCCATTTTGGGGGGTTCTCCCATAGGGGGAGAAAGTGGTAGAATGTCCCCGGAAGCAACTTAGGGGCATTCCACATGAAGCGAAAACTCGTCTTGGAAATCTTGGCCGTGGCAGCTGTCGTCTTTGCATGCCTTCCGGCGGCGGCGGATGTTCCGGTCGTGACGTCGTCGCTTCAGTACGTGGGAAACCCCGCCAAGAACCGCTGGCCGAAGGACAAGGACTCGTACTACCGCGGCGCACTTGACCTGCAGTTCCACCAGGGGGCGCTTCTCGTCGGCAGCGGCGAGGTTGAGACGAACCCGGGGCCCGTGAGTGTCTACAGCACCGACCCCGTGACCCTCAAGCAGACATTCGAATACTCCGCAGGCACAGAGGCTGTCTCTGGAAGCCGAGTCGCCTCGTGGGGGGAGCTTCTCGTCCCTTCGCAGGACCCGCACGAGAAGGATCCGGGCGAAGGCCATGTCTACATCCGCGGTACGAACGGCGTGTGGAGGCGCTATTCGAACATAACCGGCAGTGTGAAGAACGGCACGTCCACCAATCCCGTGCTGTCGGCCACGCATGTTTGGGATATGGAGGAGTTTGACGGGCGGGTATTCGCGGCATCATATCAGCTCCATTGGTCCACGAACCGCTGTGCTTCTTTTGTGGACACAGGTTCGATTACGAATGCCGCCCAAACATACAGCTACTGGAGCGGAGCTTATTTCGACAGGAGGAATATTCTTCGGCGCCAGATGCAGCTGCTGCGCTTCGGGTCGGATCTCTACGCCGCCCCGAACTTCTTCCTCCAGCCCAACTACAATGCGACCACGCCCGTGTCGAAATACAATCAGATCGAGCTCTTCCGCTACGATTCGTCCACAAAGAAATTCGTCCAGGAGTGGCAGCATGTCTCGACCGTCCTGCCGGACATCTCGTCTAACGACTATCGGCTCGTACTCTCTTCAACAAGCACGAAGGCCTTTGACGCGCTTCCGACGAATGCCACCTCGCTTGTGATTTCGCGGCTCTGGCGCACAACGCCGTTCAAGGGCCGGGTCCTTTACGTCGGGTGCTACGACACGAAGCAGGGGTGGCCGGAGTTTACATCCTACCCGCTTCCGTTGATGGGCTGCTCCGCTACGGTGACGACTTCGGGCGGCAAGAAGACGCTTAAGGCGACGCGCCTTTCTTTCGACGGCGACAAGGAGGAGTACCCCTGGGACTTCGCAGTCGTGGGCGATGTTGTATACGCGCTCACCTCGAAGCCCAATGCCTCGACGAAAGTCGTACGCCACTCGGTCTGGAAGTCGACGGACGGCATCTCCTTTTCGCGGGTCCTCTCGTTCGACTTCCACCAGAACATGATCTCGCTCGACTACCGCGACGGCTGGTTCTGGTTCGGCGTCGGCGTGAAGAAAGCGACGAGGGGCTACGCGTATGACAGCAAGGCCGACGAGGCTGGTGCGATCTACCGCGTGCGGCTCCCGCAGGAGCCGACTTCCGTCGAGGCGGTCAACCCGCCTGCGACGATCGAAGAGGGCGGCTCAACATCGGTTTCCTTCCGTCTCACGGCGCAGCCCGCGTCGAACCTTGTGCTGCGCGTCGCGGCGCGCGCAAGCCAGAACGTGACGCTCGACAAGTCCTCGCTCACGTTCACGCCAGCCAACTGGGCGACGCCACAGACGGTCTCGGTCACGCTTGTGGACGACGACGTTCCGGACGAGACGCCGATCGTTGTGACGTGCGGCGTCGATTCGTATGACGTTGAGCGCGGCGCGCATATAAGCGCCGAGGCGACATCCGCTCCGGTCGTGCTGTCGCCGGTCGAGGACGACTATCCGATCCTCGTCAACTACGAGACCAGCGCGGCGACGATCACATCGCTGGCATACCGTGTCTCGATCGCCTCGTTCGGTGCGTACGCCGGCGTGGCGGCAACCTCCGCGTCCGTTGAGGTGAGCGTCTATACGAACGCCGCGCTTACAGCGCTCGCGGGCGAGACGCACGGCGAGATCGCCGCGACGGGCGTGACGAACTCCTTCGTCGTTGCGGGGCTTCGTCGCGGCGAACGCTACTGGCTCGTCGCGAGAGTCGAGTCGATGCCACAGGTAGTGCGCACGTTCACGGTGGACCGCACTCTGCCGATTGCCGATGCGGCGGACCTCGTAAACCTGCTGCAGGACGAGGGGAACCGCGGGACGGTCACGTCAAACGCGAAGTCCGACGCACAGCCTCCGAACGCCTACGACAACAAGACCACGAAATTCGGCGGCTACACCCTGCCAGTATATCTCACATGCGAGTTCAAGGCCGCCCAGGTCGTGAACGGAATCGGAGTCAAGTCAATCGCCAGCGGAGAAGCGTCGCAGCACCCTGCGTCGATCAAGCTCTACGGCTCGAACACTGCGGACAACTTCGAGCTCATCTTCTCCCGCACCGGCGAGACAGGATGGAGCTTCGGGGAGTGGCGCCGGTGGATCGTTGCGAACACGAACGCCTACAGCTACTACAAGATCACTATATCCTGCTCGGCGAAGCCGTGCTTCGTCCAGGAGCTGGCGCTCTACGGCCTCGACCTCGGCGAACCGGCCGTTGCAGTGCCGCAGCCTGTGTTCTCCGCCAACGGCGCGCCGGCGCCGCACTTCGACGATCAGGGGAGTTTCGTCGTGTCGATCGGGAACGCCGTCAAGGGAGGACGCTACCGTATCTACGCCACGGAGTCTCTGTCCGAGCCGTTCGAGCCGGTCGGGGAGGTCGTCGTTGCGGCGGCTGACGGCGTGCTGGACTTTGCCGTCGAGACCGAAGGCAAACCGTCGCTTTTCGTCAAGGTCGGCGCGGCGGAGTGACTTCTCCGGCTTCTCCTTGATTTCCCCGCAGCGGGAATTTCTGATTGCGGCGACGGGCGCGTTTCGCTATAATCACCGCCCGTGTCGCAAATCAACAAAAGAGAAGCAAGATGAAGACAGCAAAAGCGAAGAAGCAGCCCAGGAACGTAGCCGAGAAGATTCTCGAGGCGCATTTGGTGGAGGGGACGCCGGGAGTGGACCCGGAGCTCGGGATAAGGATCGACCAGACGCTTACGCAGGACGCCACGGGAACTATGGCGTACCTCCAGTTCGAGTCGATGGACGTGCCGCGCGTGCGCAACGAGCTTGCCGTTTCGTATGTCGACCACAACACCGTGCAGATCGGGTTCGAGAACGCCGATGACCACGACTTCCTCGCGTCCGTCGCGAAGAAATACGGCATCGTCTATTCCAAGGCCGGGAACGGAATCTGCCACCAGCTGCACTTGGAGCGCTTCGGCAAGCCGGGCAAGACGCTTCTCGGCTCCGACAGCCATACGCCAACAGGCGGCGGCATCGGCATGATCGCGATCGGCGCAGGAGGGATCGACATAGCGGTGGCGATGGCCGGCGGCGCGTTCCACATCCCGGCGCCGAAGGTCGTGGGGATCCGCCTCGTCGGGCGCATGCGCCGCGGCGTGAGCGCGAAGGACGTGATCCTCAAGGTGCTCGAGAAGTTCGGCACCAAGGGCAACGTCGGCAAGATATTCGAGTACTTCGGCCCGGGGGTCGCGACGCTCGACGTCCCGAGCCGCGCGACCATAACGAACATGGGCGCGGAGCTGGGCGTCACGACGTCCGTGTTCCCGAGCGACAAGGTGACCCGCCAGTTCCTCGCCGCGCAGGGAAGGGCGTCCGACTGGGTCGAGCTCAAGGCCGATACGGGCGCGAAGTACGCCGAGGTGTTCGAGGTAGACCTTTCGAAGCTCGAGCCGCTCATGGCGGCGCCGCACAGCCCTGGCAACATCGTGACCGTGAAGAAGATGAAGGGCACGCGCGTCAACCAGATCATGATCGGCTCGTGCACGAACTCCTCGTACCGCGACATCAGGACGGTTGCGCTCTACCTCAAGGGCAAGCATGTTGCGGATGACGTTGAAGTCGGAATCGCGTGCGGCTCGCGTCAGGTCGTGAGCATGCTCGCGGCGGACGGTTCGCTCGAGATACTCGTGAAGGCGGGGTGCCGTCTTCTCGAGAACGCATGCGGCTTCTGCATCGGCGCGCACATGAGCCCGCGCACAGGCGCCGTCTCGCTTCGCACGAACAACCGCAACTTCGAGGGGCGCAGCGGGACCAAGAGCGCACAGGTGTACCTCGTGTCTCCGGAGACAGCGGCCGCTTCCGCCCTCACGGGACGCGTCGAGGACCCTACGAAGAGCCCCGTGCCGGCTGTTCCGGCGCCGAAGAAGTTCCCGATCGACGACGCGATGTTCCTCTACCGCAAGACGGCGCGCAAGGGTGTGAAGGGCACGGAAATCGTGCGCGGGCCGAACATCGCGCAGGTGCCGAAGGGACAGCCGCTTCCCGAGGTCCTCAGGGCGAAGTGCGCGATCAAGGTCGGGGACAAGATCACGACCGACCACATCATGCCCGCTGGCGCGAGGCTGAAGTTCAGGTCGAATGTGCCGGAATACGCCAAGTTCGTCTTCGAGCCGTGCGACGCCAAGTTCCACGACAAGTGCATGGCGAACGTGAAGGACGGCTTTGCGAACGTGATTGTTGCAGGCGAGAGCTACGGACAGGGCTCGAGCCGCGAGCACGCCGCGCTATGTCCGATGTACCTTGGCGTGAAGGCCGTCGTGGCGAAGTCGATCGAGCGCATCCACAGGGCGAACCTCATCAACTTCGGAATCGTCCCGTTCATCTTCGACGACCCGAAGGCGTACGACATGCTCGAGGCAGGGTGCGAGATCTCAGTTCCGGGGCTGCGCGCGGCGATCGAGGGCGACGGGAAGGCGGAGTTCAAGGTGGGCGGCAAGAGCTTTACCGCTACGGCGACGCTTTCCGACCGCGAGAGGCACCTGATCCTCTGCGGCGGGCTTCTCGCCTCCCTCAAGTAGGCCGCCAGACCGCCTTGCCGGCAAGCCATAGAACCTCTTATCAACTAAACTTATAGTCAAGCGGCGTCCGTTTTTGGTACAATACGCACCATGAAAAACGACTCCATAGCCGTATACCCAGGCACGTTCGACCCGATGACGCTAGGTCACTTCGACCTCATCAAGCGGGCGGCGAAGCTTTACGGCACGCTGATCGTGGCCGTTGCCGAGGGGAGCGCCAAGCAGGGCGCGCTCTTCGGGTGCGAAGACCGGATGGCGATGATCCGCGAGGACGTGGAGAAGGAGGGGCTGGCGAACGTTGTGGTCGAGCGTCTCGACACGCTGCTAGTCGACTTCTGCCGCAGTCGCGGGGTGAAGGTCGTGATCCGCGGTGTGCGCGTGTACTCCGACTTCGAGTACGAGTTCCAGATGGCGCTTACGAACCGCAAGATGGCGCCGGAGATCGAGACTCTCTTCATGATGCCTAACGAGTCGCTTGCGTACGTATCGTCGTCGACCGTCCGCGAGATCGCGCACTACGGCGGCGACACGTCGTCGATGGTAACGCCCGCGGTGGCCGCGCGCCTTTCGTCGATGGCCAGGGGCTGAGGGTTGCCGGAGGGTAGAGGACGATGCCGCACAAGCTTCCAGACGAGTCGCACCTTGTGGTCGACGTGACGCGCCTAGACCGGGAGGGCGAGACCCTTGAGGGCGTGACGGGCGAAATCGTGGCTCTGGACGAGAGGTTCGTCAAGTCTGTCGGGGGCGTTGAATACAGCCTGTTCGCGCAGGCGCTCGGGTCGGAGCTGCTTGTGAGGGGGCGAGTTTCGCAGCGTTTTGAGCTTGTGTGCAGCAGGTGCAACGAGGTTTTCGAGCACGAGGCGGTCATTCCGGACTTTACCACGAGCGTGGAAATAGACGAAAATACTCAATTTGCGGACTTGACTGATGAGGTCCGGGAAAGTATTATACTCACCCTTCCGGCATACCCTGTCTGCCGGGAGGGCTGCAAAGGGCTTTGCGCGCGCTGCGGCAAGAACCTGAACGAGGGTCCTTGCGGGTGCGCCGAGGAATCCGGCGACAGCCGGTGGGGCGCGCTAGACGCGCTCAATCTGAAGTAACGGAAAGAGAGAAGAAGAAATGGCATCACCTAAGAACAAGAAGTCGAAAATGCGCAAGCGCCAGCGCGTGGCCCAGCTTGAGAAGGCGGTTCTCGCCTCCGTGCAGGCGTGTCCAGTGTGCGGCGCCATGAAGCAGGCCCACCACGTGTGCCCGTCCTGCGGCACATACAAGGGCAAGAAGGTCCTTTCCGTGACCGCGAAGTGAGTTCAACCGCAACGGGGGGTTCCCGATGACGCGTATTGCACTTGATGCGATGGGCGGCGACAACGCGCCCGGGGAGATTGTCCTCGGAGGCGTGGAGGCCGCGCTTGAACAGAAGGACGTGAAGGTCTTCCTGGTGGGCAACCAGGAAGCCATCGACGCGGAAATCGAGAAGCTCCCGAAGGGGATGCTGGAGCGCGCCAAGGCCGCGCTTGCGGACGGGTCGCTTGAGGTAGTCCACGCTCCGGATGTCGCGGAGATGGACGAGTCGCCCACGAAGGCGGTCCGCTCGAAGAAGGACTGCTCGATCAACGTCGCGATGCGCCTGGTGAAGGACGGCAAGGCCGATGCGTTCGTGTCTGCCGGAAACTCCGGCGCCGTGGCGACGTCGGCGATACTCATCCTCGGCAGGATACACGGCGTGGCGCGTCCCGCGATCGCCACCGTGCTGCCGACGCGCCTTCCGCGCCGCCCGCTCCTGCTGCTCGACGCCGGCGCGAACATGGACTGCCACGCCGAATGGCTTACGCAGTTCGCGATACTCGGCACGGCGTACTCGCGCGCGGTACTTAACCGCACGAGGCCGCTTGTGGGGCTCCTGTCGATCGGCACGGAGGACTGCAAGGGCAACGAGCTCACGAAGGAGGCGTTCCAGCGCCTGAAGACCGTGAAGAGCATCGACTTCCGCGGGAACGTGGAGGGGCATGACCTCTTCCAGGGGCAGACGGACGTCGTGGTTTGCGATGGATTCGTCGGGAACGTGGTTCTCAAGACGACCGAGTCGGTGGTCCACGCGGTGGGCTACTGGATGAAGCGCGAGTTCCGCGGCAATTTCTGGCGCATGCTCGGGTCGATACTGCTGCTAGGGGCGTTCAAGTCGCTCAAGAAGCAGATGGATCCTGAGATATACGGCGGAGCGCCCCTGCTGGGCGTGCCCGGCGCGGTGATCATCACCCACGGAGCGTCCACGCACAAGGCGATATTCCATGCGGTGCGCATAGGCGTGCTTGCGGCGAAGAACGACATGACCGGCGAAATCTCGCGCCGGATCGCCGAATACGAGATACAGAAGAAGATCGAGGCCGAGGCCGCGCTCACCGCGGAATCGTGACTTCATCTCCTTCGGCCTTTTCGGGGCGTAGTTCAGCCTGGCTAGAACGACTGCTTTGGGAGCAGTAAGTCGGGGGTTCGAATCCCTCCGCCCCGACCATCAAAAAATCCCGCAGAAACGGAGAATGGTTCATTCTGCGTGTATGCGGAAACAGGAAAACCTCCAGTAATTTGGGGATTTTTCGTTTTTATCCCCTTGCGTTTTTCTCTCCTCGCCTCTTTTCAGGGGGGCTCCCCTCTCCCGGCAAAACAGCCACGACTTTCTCTGCGCGGATTGTCATAGGTTCATTCTACGCTTCGCCCAATGTTTACAGGGGTGAAATGCGTGTCCCGCTCGTTCCCGGCGTGTTTTTCGGCGCGGGTTGTCATGTTTATCATAGAGAACGGTGTGCTTCCTTGCACACTTTTCACGTCGTCTGGCGATAAAACTTCGAACGCATCTTGGACGCTCAGCGCATCGGAAGCCGAGCGACCTCGGAATGCTGCTAATGAAAAAGTCCGTTAATCCATGTAACGCCGAATCGTATAAGCGTCTGGAGAGGAAGAAAATCGTCGCGTCGAGGCGGGTATAAAAAAGTCTTGCACGAGTGTTATGCACGGCTGCCGTGGATTTGGTACAATATCCGCAAAGAAGGAGGTTCACTATGAAGACTGCAGACATGTCGGCGTTTTTCAAGATAGGTTACGGGTTGTATGTCGTGACGTCGCATGACGGCACGCACGACAACGGGATGATCTGCAACACCGTCGTGCAGGTCACAGGTGAACCGGCGAGGCTTGCCGTGACCGTCAACAAGGCGAATTACACGCATGATGGGATATGCCCGATCTGCGGTTACGTCTACGAAGGCTAGGGGCGGCCGCCGGCGGACTATATTTGCCCGTTGTGCAAACATCCGGACTCAGAGTTCGTAGAAGAATAGCAGAAAAGAGAGGTGTGATATGCGTTTTGGAAAATCCCCGACATCTGCTGGCGTGTTGCTGCTCGCGCTGGTCGTCTATTCTGCGGCGGTTTGCGAAAAAACGGCGTTCGCCGCGCCGTCGGCCGATACGAGCGACATCTTTGTCGCACCGATGCTCGGCGCGAACTGGGGACAGGGCTCGCCGATGAACGACCTGACGCCGC